>CACAWY010000004.1 GCA_902536385.1 uncultured Pelagibacteraceae bacterium | reverse complement strand
TCAATACACATTGCACGAACGATTTCTAATTTTCTTTGATCTCCATAAGGTAGATCACCTGCATTATCATCTGCTCTATGAGTCAAACCAATAATATCTAACCAGTATTTTGCTTTATTAACTGCTAGCTGTTCTTTATCCCTATATGTTTTAAGATTAAGTAAACCAAATAAAGAATAACCCGAAGCAACCATTAATTCATTGTGTTGAGCAACTAATAAATTTTCAAGAACGGACATTGCTGGAAACAGTCTAATATTTTGAAAAGTTCTAGCCACTTTGGCAACATAAGCTATTTTAAAATCTGTGTATTTTCTCAGTGAAATTTTACTATCCTCTTTGTGTAAAAACATTTGACCATTAGTAGGTTTATAAAATCCTGTTAAGCAATTAAATACTGTAGTCTTTCCAGCGCCATTAGGTCCAATAATGGAAGTAATTTGATTGTTTTTTGCATCAAAACTTAAATCATCTATTGCTGTCAATCCTCCGAACTTCATTGTTAAATTTTCTACTGATAATAAATTGCTCATTTCTTATCTCCGTGCATAAGAATAGTTGGCTTCCTATTTGCTAATATCCCCTTTGGTTTAAACACCATAATTAAAACCATCGCTCCACCAAAAGCGATCATTCTATATTGCTCTAAATCTCTAAACATTTCTGTTATTCCAATTAAGAAAATTGATGCAAGAACAACTCCAGTTTGTGATCCCATGCCGCCTAACACAACAATTGCAACAATAATTGCAGACTCAATAAATGTAAAACTTTCTGGACTTATAAATGCCTGTCGCGTCGCAAAAAATGAACCAGCGAAGCCACCAAACATAGCTCCAATTGCAAAAGCAGTTAGCTTTGTATTCGTAGGATTAACGCCCAAAGATTTACAAGCTATCTCATCTTCTCTTAAAGCTTCCCATGCTCTACCAACAGGAAGTTTTCTTATCTTTAGCGTAAAGTAATTAGTTATTAAGGCTAATACTAAAATTAAATAGTATAAAAATATTATTCGATGCATTGTTGAGTATTCAAGATTGAAAAATAAATGAAAACTTGTTTCCCCTTCATCTGGAGATCTTTTAAAAGGTAATCCAAAAAAAGATGGTCGCGGTATTCCAGTGATACCGTCAGGACCATTTGTTACTTCATACCAATTGATCAAGATAATTCTTATAATTTCTCCAAACCCCAAAGTAACAATTGCAAGATAGTCTCCTCTTAATCTTAAAACAGGAAAGCCAAGTAAAATTCCAAAAAAAGCTGCAAACACTCCAGCTAAAGGTAAACAAATCCAAAAAGACCAACCGAAAGTTGTAGCAATCAGTGCATAAGAATAAGCACCGACTGCATAAAAAGCTACATAACCTAAATCAAGAAGACCAGCTAAACCAACTACAATGTTTAAACCCCATCCTAACATAATATAAGTTAAAATCATTATTGCTACATCCATAAAGTATCTGTCAGTAAAGGGTAGAAATGGAAATACTACTGCAAACAAAATACCAGTAATTGCAAAATGTTTAGCTTTATCCTCGGTAACACTAGAAAACTTAGATGACAGTGTTGAAAAAATTTTAAATTCTGTTCTTCTTGCAGAATTAATATTAATTAAAAATCTTCCTAAAATACATAATCCAACAAGTAAAAAAACTACTCCCCATTGCGGAGTTATGAATAACCCTTCACCTTTTGATACAGTTCTTAAACCTACTATTGGACCAAACAAAGCTAAAGCAATTAAGCCTGTAAATAAACTATCTTTAAATGACTGAATGATATCTTTCTTTTCCATTAAACTTTCTCGATATCAGGTTTTCCAAGAAATCCAGTTGGAAAGAAAATTAAAACTACAATTAAAACACTGAAAGCTGCAACATCTTTATATTCAAGTGAAACATATCCAGCCCAGAAGGTTTCTATAAGTCCGATTAACAAGCCACCTAACATTGCTCCAGGCAACGATCCTATTCCGCCTAATACTGCTGCAGTAAAAGCCTTTATGCCAGCTAAAAATCCTATGTAAAAATCAATAACACCATAATAAAGTACAAACATCATTCCTGCTACTGAAGCTAAAGAAGATCCAATTATAAATGTTATTGAAATTGTTCTATCAACATTAATCCCAAGTAAAGCGGTCATTGTTCTATCTTGTTCGCAGGCTCTTTGTGCTCTACCTAAATCAGTTTTTGTGATTAAATATGTAAAAATTCCCATCAAAATAATCGTCAATACAACAATAAAAATTTGGAGAAAACTAACTGTAACAATAAATTCTGAATTCTTAAAAAACTCTAATCCTCCCGAAAATAATGGCTGCATTGGTTTTACTCTTGCACCTTGAGAAACTTGGACATAGTTTTGTAATACAATCGACATACCTAAAGCAGATATAAGCGGAGCTAATCTAAAAGAACCCCTTAACGGTTTGTAAGCTAATTTTTCAACTGTCCATCCATAGCAAGCCGTGAAAAGCATAGCTATTAGTAAAACTAAAAGTAAAATTATTGGTAATGCAACCCCGGTTAGACCGAAGATAATAAATGATATTAAAGCAACAAAAGCTCCAATCATAAAAATATCTCCATGAGCAAAGTTAATCATTCCAATAATTCCATAAACCATAGTGTAACCAATCGCGATTAGTCCATAGATCGAACCTAAAGTAATCCCGTTAACTAATTGTTGTACAAAATATTCCATGATTTACTTGCTTACTCTTTTATTTACATTTTCAAGAGCTTTGGTGAACTTAGTAAAGAATTTTCCCTTTTTCAATTCATTAAGAAACTGCATATTTAGGCCTTTTGGGGTCTGTGAGTCCGCTACAAGTTTTTTAAATCCTTGAGATGATTTATTTAAAGCATCTTGACTTAAAGCTAAAAATAATTCAGCTACGTAAGTATCAGCAATTTTTTTGTTAATTCCTTTTTTGCTTAACCATTTAGAACTCGTATTAAGTATCTCATAGTATGTTGCCATTAAAGAGGCAGTAGACCAAAATTTATAACTAAGTTTTTCATTTCTTACTTCTAAAACTTGCCCTAAATATTTAAAAATATTCTTAGCAAATTTACTTGGTGGACAAACAATAATTGGTCCTTTTTTAATTTCGATTGGAGGTAAAGGTATAGCTCTTACTATATTTATATTCTTAGTTATTCTTTTAAGTTTATCCAAATTAATTGTAGAAATAAGACTTATTATTTTTTTATTTTTTGAAAATTTTAATTTAGGTAATATTTTATTACCAATATTCGGTGTTATGCCCAAAAATATTATTGAAGATTTATCTATTATTTCTTGATTATCTTTTAATATTTTTATTTTTCCATAACTTTTTGATAATTTTTTAGCTATTTTTCTGTTTCTTGAAGATATATAAATTCTCTTAATTTTTAGCTTTGATTTAAAAATACCAAAAATAACAGATGATGAAATTTTACCAGTTCCTATAAATCCTAAAATCATGAATGATGCAGAATAACCAAGCTATTCCTTTTAATAAAGAAAATTTTAAACAGATATTTTCAATACCATTTGTATCTGTTATCATAATATCAATACCAAGTGCTATAATAGCTGAGTATTTTAATGTTCCTTTGGCTTGGTTCTTAGGACCGATGCTAATAACTGCTTTAGCTTCTTTAATGGGTCTTAAAACGAAAATGCCAAGATTAGTGCTATCTTCAATATTGATTATTCTTGGTCTTTATATTGGCAATTACATAGATAAAGATCTGTTCGAACAAATGCAAGATTGGATCTGGACTTCTTTAATTATGTTAATTTACATTATCTTGAGTGTTTTAATAGTTTCAAAATATTTAGAAAAATTTTCCAAATATGAGAAAAAAACATCTATTTTTTCGGCTGCACCAGGTGCATTGGGGCCATTGATGATATTGGCTGAAGATGCAAAAACTGATTTAAGTCAAGTAGCTACATCTCATCTAATTAGACTGATCATAATTATAACAGTGTTTCCATTTGTCGTTAATAGTTTTTACGATATAGATAGTGTAAACATTTCTGAAGAAATAATTACAAATCAAAATTTTTATCACTTACTAATTCTAATAATATTATCAGTAATTTTAATTTTGTTTTTTGAAAAGATAAAAATTCCTGCTGCTTTATTGGCAGGCACTTTGGTTGCAAGCGGTTTATTGCAAATTACAGAAGTTGCAAGCTACCAAGTATCTCCCAATATTATCGATTATTGTTTATTAATTTTAGGATCATCAGTGGGGTGCAGATTTGCTGACAAAACATTTAGTGAGATAGGAAGAAATGCTTTGCATAGCTTTGTTGCAACGTTCTTATTGGTAATATTGGGAGTAGCTGCAGCTATGGTTGCAGGACTAGTAATTGATAAAAACTTTTTTACTTTATTACTTTCATATTGCCCTGGGGGAATTTATGAAGTTGCAGTAATAGCAATTTTTTTTAATTTAGACCCAGAATTTGTGTCTTTTCATCATATCATACGGTTATTGATGATATTGTTTATTGTGCCTTTAATATTGAAGTTTTTTAAAAAAACCTGAATTAAACAACCTTTTTTTGACTTTAACCTTTAATCAATCTAACTTTTTCATATGGCAAATATTTTAGATTTAATTGGAAGAATTTTAATTTCGGCTTTATTTTTAATCTCAGCCTTCAATAAAGTAATTAATTTAGATGGGTCCATGGGCTGGATGGAAAGTTTCGGTATTCCAGGTTTTTTAATTTATCCTGCGATAGCATTAGAGTTTATTTTGCCAATATTCATTATTATAGGATATAAAGCGAGACTTTCAGCTGGTCTACTCTCAATATTTTGTATATCTACTGCTTTTATGTTTCATTTTGATTTCTCTGATCAAGCTCAATTTATTTCATTCCTTAAAAATATAGCCTTAGCAGGTGGATTCTTATTTATTGTTGCTAATGGAACAAGAGAGTGGTCGATAGATAAAGAAAAAAAATACGTCAGACTTTAAAAAAAAACCCACCGATTAACGGTGGGTTTTTTAATTTGTTATTTGAAAATCCTAAACTTAAAAAGCGTAAGATACTTTCAAAGCTAGTGTATCTAAGTCAGCTTCGATTTTGTTGTTAGTTGTTACTCCTGTTCTAGCAACAGATGAAGTTAAACTAATATCTTCATAATCTGTGTAAAGAATTTCAGTTCTCCAATTTCCAGAGTCTACACCAAATCCAAGTACGACACCCATGATGTCTACGTTACCGTATTTTGATCCAGTTCCTAAAGAATCTTCTGTGTTAAGAGTAACATTTGCAACACCACCCTTTAAATAAAGACCGCTATCAAGATTATAATTTACGTATAATGTAACGTGATCTTTTAGTTCCGCCTGAGCAGACTGAGTTCTAGAAGTCGACGTAGTAGTCGCAGTTCCAGTTACAGAAGTTTCAGTATCGGATCTTTTATGAGTTTTATCGCTAACGTCTGCTTTAAAAGGTATGTAATCTAAACCTACAGATACTGTATCCGAGTATGCATATTCTGCGAATATAGAAGGTATAGCCACAAGATTGTCGACATCTTTGCTATTTTTTTCTCCACCCTCTGTCTCAGTACCGCTTGCTTCGATAAATGTTAAAGCAGCTGATACACCATACTTCATCTCTGCATGAGACACGCTCGTAAACGAGAGTAATACAAATGCGATGAATAATTGATGTAACTTCTTCATATTTTTCCTTAATTTATAAATTAACGTTACTGCATACTTACACAGAGACTTTCCTGAGGTCAAATTCTTAAATTCTGATAGATGTTAAAAAATAATGAAAATCAAGGATTTTAGTGTGGTAAATAAGCAACAAGTAAATTTATTATTATTGTTTTTTTGAAAAGCTCTTATAAATCTGCCATCCAACAATCAATATTATGATCAACATAATAATTAAGGTTAATGGGCGGTCCCAAAGAAAAGACCATGAACCATCACTAATTAAAAGTGATCTTCTTAAATTTTCCTCCATTAACCCTCCCAAAACAAAAGCAAGAATTAAGGGTGGCATTGGAAAATCATACAATCTTAATATTGTTGCAACTACTGCAATCCCAATCATTAAAAAAATGTCAAAATTATTAAAAGACATTAAGTAAATACCTGTGACAGAAAAAAATAAAATCATAGGTATTAAAAATGTTCTTGGTACTGCTAGTATCCTTGCAATGTAAGGAATTAAAGGGAGGTTAAGAATTAAAAGAACGACCATTCCAATATACATTGACATTATTACTGACCAAAAAATATCTGGATTTGTTTGATACAATCTAGGCCCAGGTTGAATACCAAAGCCTAGCAACGCTCCAAGCATGACTGCTGTAGTACCGCTTCCTGGTATTCCTAACGTAAGTAATGGTACGAAAGATCCTGAACAAGCTGCGTTATTGGCTGTTTCTGGTGCTGATAATCCTTGAACACTTCCCTTTCCAAACTTTTCTTTTTCCTCATCTTTTACAAAATTTCTTTCCATCCCATACGCTAAAAAAGATGCAATAGTTGCACCGGCTCCAGGTAATACTCCAATAATAAATCCTAAAATAGACGAGCGAGGAATAGTGGCTGCCATTTGTTTTGTTTCCTCTTTATTTACCTTAATAGATCCTAAATCTGTTAATGAAATTTGTTTAGCAGCTTTAGAAGGATCATTACCTTTAATAACAATAGTTAATGCTTCACTCATAGCAAAAGTAGCCATTACTACTAAAACGAAACTAATTCCATCAGATAAATTCATATTATTAAACGTAAATCTTGGAATATCAGAGAGTGTATCTTGGCCTATAGAAGCTAGCATTAAACCAAATACACACATCATCATAGCTTTTAAGAAATTTCCCCTTGAGGAAAAAGCAGCAACAGCAGTTAATCCTAAAATCATTAATCCAAAATAGTCTGGAGAACGAAAAGACAAGCTTATTTTTGATAAGCTAGGTGCTGCAATTAATAAAAAAATTGCTGAGATAGTACCTCCTGCAAAAGAGCTGTAAGCAGCTATGGCTAGTGCTTTGCCAGCTTTTCCTTGTTGAGCCATTGGATAGCCATCAAAAGATGTGGCGACAGTTCCTGGAACACCAGGAGCGTTTATTAATATCGAAGAGGTAGAGCCGCCAAATACAGCGCCATAGTAAACTCCTGCCATTAAAATTAAACCAGTTGCTGGATCAAAACCATATGTAATTGGTATCATTAAAGCTATCGCGGTCATGGGACCTAAGCCTGGAAGCATTCCAATAATAGTCCCTGCAAAACATCCAATCATTACCATCAATAAGTTTTGAAAGGATAAAGCCGTTTTTAATCCAATTAATATTCCCTCTATCATCCCATAATGCCTATGTATTTTAATAGAGGATCTCTAAGATATACAGCTAATACACCGTGCAAAAGATACATAAAAACTGCAACAAAAGGGAAAGAAAAAATTATAATAAATTTCCATCTTCTTTCTCCCAAAAAATAGTAAGAGAAAACTAAAAAAAGTGAAGTTGACAAAAAGAAACCAACTTTTAGGATCGTTGCTCCATAAACAATCATCGTAAGTACTAATAAAATTGTTTTTTTAAATTCTAAATAGGTTGGATCAACTTCTACTGGTTTTTGATCTGGTAAAACAATTTTAAGGCCTGAAAAAAACATTCCCGCGTAACCTAAATAAATTGGAAAAGTTTTAGCATTAAAAGGAGCACCTTCATCAAAAGCAAAAACTTGTATTTGGTGAGCTGTATATAAATAAAAAGCTGATAAAACAAAAAAGAGCAGCGAAATAATTTTAACTGAATTTATTTTCACTGCTCTTCCTTTTAAAGTTAATTAATTAGATAACGCCTAATTTTTTCATTAACTTAGTCATTTCTTTTGTTTGTTTTTTTAAGAAACTGTCGAACTTACTTCCTGGATTATAAATATTAACCCAAGCATTTCTTTTTCTAACTGTTTCCCACTCTGGAGTTTTTTGAACATCGCCTAACATTTTAGCAATCTTCTTTACATCTCCACTTGGCATACTCTTTGGAGCAAAGAAACCTCTCCAGTTGACGAACTGAACATCGTATCCTTGTTCTTTTAAAGTTGGAACTTCTGGAGCATCGCCTACTCTTTTTGGAGCTGTAATACCAATAATTCTTACTTGGTCTCTAGCGCCCATTACTTCTCCCAAACCTGTTGAAAGAATTTGAGTTTCTCCTGATAAAAGTCCAGCTAGAGCTTTACCACCTGCATCGTAAGGTACATACACCACGTTGTTAGGGTTTGCACCAGCTTCTTGGAATGCAAGCGCACCAATTAAATGGTCCATGCTTCCTCTTACGGAACCACCAGCCATTTTAATTGACTTAGGATCTTTTTTGTAAGCGTCCACTACATCTTTAAAATTTTTGTAAGGTGAATTTTTAGCAACTGCAATCGCACCATAGTCACCAATTACACCGGCAATTGGTTTAACATCTTTATAAGATAATACGCCTGAGCCTTTAACATATCCTTTGTGTCTAGTGATTGATCTAAGCACTAAAGGTGTAGACTGAACTAATACAGTGCCTTCTGGCTTAGTATTAATTATATATGATAGGGCTTTTCCTCCACCACCGCCTGACATATTTTCAAACGAAGCACTTTTTAAAAAACCAGCTTTAGTTAAAGCTTCACCAGTTCCTCTAGCAGTTCCATCCCAACCACCACCAGCACCACCACCGATAATGAAATGTAACTTATCAATTGCAAAACTTGTTGATGAGATTGAAGTTAAAAGAACAGTTGCGAAAACTAAGCTAATTAATTTTTTCAAATTATTAAACATATTATTTCCCTCTGTTAATTAATAAAGAAGATTATTAAAATCAAAATACCGTTGAGAGTCAATATACAATTAATTTAAAATGATTGAAATTAATGGAAAAACTCATTTAATCAATAGTTCCCATGATTCATAAAGTAATAAAAACTAATAATATTAGTTCCATAAATTAATTTATCATAAATTTATAAAGGATTAAATTATTTGATAGTTATATTTACGATAGGCTCTTGAGCATCAAAATTACAAAGATTTGTCTCACCTATCTCTGTAGCTTTAACAGCGTTATTTGTGCCGAATGATATATCTATTGTTGGGGCTATCATAGCAACTGTATAAGGTGAAGTTAAAGTATAGACTAAAACATGACTGGTATCTGTAGAACCATTTGCATGTTGAGTTTGATGTGTTGATGAGCCTGATCCTTGACTATATGTTATTGTTTGTGCGGCAGTTGTTGAGGCGCAATTAGCAGCTGTGCAAATTTTAGCTTGATCATTTAGCAAATATACATTCATATCTGCTAATGTCTGATTTGGGCTCATCGCAGGCCTATGTGTATGAATTTCATTTCCAGCAGCAGCATGTCCTCCAGGATATCCTGAGGTCTCAGCATAAGTTCTGCACGGTGTGGCTATACCTGATACATCTATATCTGCTTGAATTGTAAATTTTCTACTTATTGTAACCCTCATATGACTATAAGTTTCACCTAAAGGTAATAAAGCAACATCTCCATATGAGGCAGCAGCAGCTCCAGCGTCAACTGATGCAATATCAATAGTTTGATCTGTTTCAGCCAAAACTACAGCACCTTCACAACTATCTACCCCTGAACTACTTTTACAAAGCTCAACTTTTTCCATTGTTACTTTATATACAGTTGCTTGTCCTAATTCTGCATACAAATAATTGCTTGAACAAAAGAAAAAAATTATAGCAATTAATATTTTATAAATATTTGTCATTTAATCTGTCCTTGAAACTGTTGATGATCCTCTGAATTCTATCATTATTTTATTTTGTCTTTTAACTTTTGTTAACATTTGACCAGACATATTTTTTTCTTCCTTCCACATACTGGAGCTTTTACCATCTAATGCAGTTGGGCCTTCTCTTCCTGGATAAATAAATTTCAATTTAGCGTACCACTGATCCTCTAACCCTTTTAACTCTTTATCATCATATGCAGCTTCTAAAATTAAATTTGGATTTAGTATCATTTCTGATCCGTATTTGAGTCCCTCAATATCAGTTCTATCTTCGCCCTCCCATTTATAAGAATTTAAAAATACATTTGCCCAATGGTAGTAAGGAACTTGTGAAGAAAATTGTGCATCCCATCCGTCTAAAACTTTTTCTCCATCTAAACCGTGACCTAATGCTAAATATCTGTTCAAATGAAAATCAAGAACTGCTGACCTTGCTTCTATTCCAAAACTTGTTCTGCTATGACCCTCGCTAATATCTTGATCATAAAAATTATTAAGACCAAACAGCCAAGTTTTATCATCAGATAATTTTCTCAATCCAAAACCCAGATTTCCTGTGACTCTCTCATCTCCATTCTGCTCATTATTAAAAAATGAAAATTGCGTAAATAATTTACCTTCATCCATAGGCATTATTTCTCTAACAGCTAAAATACTATAATCTGGAGAGGCATTTTCTCTAAAATCTATACTGAATTCAGTATCTCCCTCTCCAGGAATTAAATTTGATATAAAGTTAGATGTCCTCTCTGATATTTCTTGAAGAGTTAAATCTTTCATGTCGGCAGATGATGAATTAGAGAAAAAGAATATAATAAAAATTATTTTACCAAGCTTTTTAATCATTAATTTTTATACTAAAAATTTAGAAAAATGAAAAGTTAAATTTGTATTAAAAAATTTAACATTATCGCTGACAAAATAGTTGGAACAACTAAGTTTTTTTTAGATATTATAAATATAGCAATGCAGGTAAAGAATACTATTAGTCTCATTATAAGTTCTGAGTCTGCTAAAACTCCTGCAGGAAATATAATCATTCTTCCCAATAATGCTGCTAGAGTTGAATAAGCGACGCAGTTAAACCACTTAAAGATTTTAGATTTAACGCTAACTTTTTCTGAAGTTAATGCTCCCATAATTCTAGATATGTAAGTAGCTAATGAAGTTGCTATGATTGCAAAAATTATGATTTGACTACTTGCCATTCTTTTCTCCTACTAAAAAAGCTACAGTGCCAGCAATTAATCCAGCAAATAGAAGTGACCACTCCTCAGAAAACAAAAATATAACTGGACCTAATGTTGTTCCAAGTATAATAGAAGTCGCAATAGCTATATCTTCCATAGCACTGATCATCATGCAAAAAAAATAAATTGGATTTACAATAGCTAATCCAATCAACATTTCTTTGTTCAAAGAGTCTGCTGCCAGATAGCCAATGATTGTCATTACAATTGCGGTTGACCAAGTTCCTAATCCAATTCCAATCCAAAAATCTATTCTATTTTTTTTGTTTATTTCTTTATAGTTCTCCTTAGCAATTAACCAAGAAGTTACTGCTAAAAAATGACAAGATAGGTAATATTTCCATTTAGGTTGGGATTTGTGTTCAAGCAATGGAAATAATGAAACCGTCATTGGATAAAGTCTAAAATTAACTAACCAAACTGCTAAAAAAATATTTACTATTGATGCACCCAATAATAATGACTCTGCCATTACGAGTTGGCCAGGTAACGCGTAAGTGAAAAAACTAGAGGCAGCACTTTGTTGAATATTGAACCCAGCGTCCTTGAGCAGGGCTCCTAAAGCGATAAAACATGCTGCAAGTGGTATAGCTGGACTTCTTGCACCTCTTAAAGATTTTAAACCTGAAAAGAAAGCTTGTGAATTAATCATCCACCAAGGAATAGTCTTCCTACGTCTGGATTTTTTAAAAGATCATCTCCTTTTCCTGCAATTGCAGTTTGCCCTGATACTAAAACATAACCTATATCTGAAAACTCTAAACCTTTTTTAGCATTCTGCTCTACTAATATAATTGTTTTCTTCTCTGCTTTTTGAAGATCTTCTAAAATTTCAAAAACCATATTTATATATTTTGGCTCTAAACCTATTGATGGTTCATCTACTAATAAAACTGATGGCTTCATAACTAACGCTCTTGAAATTTCTAATAATCTTCTCTCACCACCTGATAAAACTTTTGCAGGTTGATTTCTTCTATTTCTTAATCTCTCATATTTTTGAAAAATTCTCTCAGCTTCCTCGTAAGCTTCGTCCTGTTTATCTTTAATGTATCCACCCATTAAAAGATTTTCCTCAACTGTCATATCAGGAAATACTGAGTTATCCTGTAAGATATAAGCTATACCCACCTTACTAAGTTTCTGTGCAGGCGTTAATGTGGTAATTTCATTTCCTTCTAATTCAATTTTTCCATCAAAAATATTTGTGAAACCATAAATAGAATGAAGAATTGTAGACTTTCCTGCACCATTAGGTCCTATTAAACATAACGATTGAGCCTTACTGACTGTTAAATCAAAATTATGTAGTATCTCCATTTTTCCATAGCCAGCATTTAAGCCTCTTATGGTTAGGTGAACATTATTAGGAGATAATTTATTTAAATCTTCTAGACCAGGTGCTTTACCTAAAACATCGTATTGATTTGCCATTATTGTGCCCCTAAATAAGCATCAACAACTCGCTTATCATTCTTAATTTGATCTGGAGAACCCTCTGCTAACATTTTACCGTGTGCTAAACAGAAGATTCTTTGTGCTAAACTCATAATTACTTTCATATTGTGCTCTATTACTAATAAAGTAATTCCGTAATCTTTATTTATTTTAATTAATCTATCTATAATTCCGTTAATTAAAGTTGGATTAATTCCAGCTGTAGGCTCGTCTAATAAAAGCATTTTAGGCTCATTCATCAAAGCCATTGCTAATTCTAGTAATTTTTGCTGCCCAAAGGATAAATCACCTGCTCTCAAATTTCTTTTTTGATAAAGACCTACAAAGTTTAAAATATTTTCTGCTTTCTCAGTAAGTTCAACAGGTACTTTTGCAAAAATAAAACCAGAGTCACTTGCTTTGTGACTTATAAGCATGTTTTCTACACAATTAAGTTTTGAATAAATTCTTGTTTGTTGAAAGGTTCTTAACAAACCAAGTTTGGCAACTGCTGGTACAGGCATTTCGGAAACTTCTGTATTGTCAAAAACAATTGATCCTTTATCAATCGGATGAGTTCCAACAATAGAATTAAATAGAGTAGTTTTACCTGAACCATTAGGTCCTATTAAACCAACTATAGCACCCTGTTCTACCGAAACAGAAATATCTACGTTAGCTTGAACACCGCCAAAAGATTTACTTACATTTTTAACTTGTAAAATACTCATTTTAATTCCACCTGTGCTTTACGATCTTTTTCATCTATCACTTCACCAAATCTTTCAGGATATTTTTCTCGCAACCAACCCATTAATCCTTCTGGGAAATAAACTACGATTACAACAATTAAAATTCCCAGCGCAACATATTGCCAGCCTAATATTAACGTCCATAGTCCTTCTTTGAAAAAATGAAATAAAGTTGCACCAATTACTGGTCCCCATAAAGTTCCTTTACCGCCAAGTATTGCCATGAGAACCATAAATACTCCCATCTCTCTTCCATCAAATGCAACATCAGTTGAGTCTATATATCCGATTAATCCACCCATAATTCCACCTGCAAGACCACAGAAGAAGGCTGAACACATCCAACCTACAATTTTATATTTCATAGTTTGAATACCCATTGCTTCTGCTTTATCCTCATTATCTCTTATTGCGTTTAGAATTAATCTAAATCTAGAACCGTAAATGTATTTAACAAAAATAAATGTTCCAACTAGTAATGCAAAACTTAAAAAATAGAAAAATTTTCCTCTAGCTTCAGTATCAACTATTTCAGCAGGAAAAGGTGGTGTGGTGAAACCTTGGCCAGCTCCAATTATTTCTATTCCTCCAGCTATTTCACCTGCCGCGATACCTAAACCTAAAGTACAAATCGCAAAGTAATGACCTCTCAATCCTAAAATAGCATAACCTATAGCTCCTGCAATAATTGCAGGGATAATTGCTGAAACTAATAATCCTACTCCTATTCCTTGAAAATATTGCGCTGTAGTATGGACAAACGTTTTTTCTCCACCACTTTCAGTCCACTCAGCTAACGGGAAAAACATACCTACTTGAACTGAGGCGGTTAAATACATTCCAAGACCATAGAAAAGAATATTTCCAAATGTGTTATAGCCCATTTCACCACCTTGTAAGTTCCAAGTCATTGCTAGAACAATCAAGACGCAAAGATACGTAAGCTGAACTTTAAAAGCAGAGAATAAATAAGGAGCGGCTAAACCTAAAATGATTAAACCAGAGTATAGTATTAAATCTTTTTGTTTTACTTTTTCCATTTATTTTAAATATTCCCTTTTTTTTGAGAGTTTAAATCTTCTGTAAACTAAAATTAAGACTAGTAGTAAAAATACTGCTCCAATTCTAAATTCTGTTCCTAAAATGTAATCAGCAAATTCCTCAAAAAGACCTAGCCCCATACCTGAAACCGCTACTGCAGGTAAGTTTCCAAGTCCAGCAACGATAACTATCATAAAAGATCTTACTGTATATGGAAGCCCTACATAAGGGTGAAGTGTTAGAGTTATTGAAATTAAAGCCCCTGCAATTCCACATAGCGCAGCATTAATACCAAAAGTTGCAGCATAAACTTTTTCTGTATCTACACCTAAAATTTTTGCAGCCCTAGCATTTTGTGCTGTAGCTCTTATAGCTCGTCCAAGCCTAGATTTTTTCATATAAATGACCAAAGCTACAGCATACAGAACACTTATAAAAGCTGAGAATATTTTTGAATTTGGTAGGGTTACTGAATTATCAAATAACATTGTTGTTCCGTATTCAGACTGTGCAACAACTACATCTGCACCAAAAATAAAATTCATTAATTGCTGGAATACAATGGCGATACCAAAAGTTGCTAAAATTGAAATAAATAAATCTCGGTCCACAACTTTATTAATCACGAGTTTGTAAAGTCCCCATCCAACAAAAAACATTATAATTGGAGAAATGATAACTCCCCATGCTGGATGAATTCCCCAAAGATAAATAGTGTATGCTATATAACCTCCAAGAATAACTAAATCACCTTGTGCAATATTGATTATATTCATCACTCCCCACTGAAGAGCCATACCATAAGCAATTAGTGCAAATAAAATTCCTAAAAGAATTCCGTCCAAAGAGGCTTGGACCATTAACATTGGAGCTTTAAAAATAAGAAAGTCCATAAATTTTAAAACTTATAAAAGAAAAGCCCCTAGAAAACTAGGGGCTTTTCAAATTATTCAGAAGTTATTAGCTTCTTTCAGACCATTTCGGGATTGGATGATAGAACTTATCAGAAGCCCATTTTGTAGGAGCTACTACTCTATTCTCACAATCATCGCCTTTACATCTTACTTGGAACAATATCATTGGCTTAGCAACGTTTTGGCCACCAGGTCCAAATTTAATATTTCCATAGAAAGTTTGCATTTCTGTATCAACTAGCGCATCTCTAACTGCATCTCTATCAAAAGAATTTGCTCTTTCGAACGCATCTTTAAATACTAACAATGCTGCAGAAGACTCTGCTGATTGATATGGCGGGTCATATCCAAATTCTTTTTGGAAGTCTCTAGCGTATTTTTTACCACCGCCAAAAAACTTATCTTTGTAAGATAAATTTTTGTGCCATTGAGAAGCGCATAACGCGTACTCTGATTTCTTTCCATGTTGTTTAGAAAGTTTTGCGGCATCGCAGTGTGTCATTGCTAGCATAGGAACATCAACTTTCATCTCAGATATTTGTCTGATTGCAGTTAATGCACCTTTTGTGTGACCTGATACAACAAGCACATCTGGCTTAGTAGCTTTTACTTTTGCTAATGTAGCTGCCATATCGTTAAGTTCTTTTGGTAGTTTGTCATCGATGATGATTTCAGATCCAGTTCTTTTCGCTGCATCTAAAATACCAAGTCTCACGTCTTGTGAGAAAGCATCTTGTTCAAATGCTTGAGCAATTCGTACTCCTTTGCCACCGTTTTTCTCTACCGCTAAATCAATAGCTACTTCAAGGTATTGGTTAGCTGGTGATAACACCGCAAACAAATATTTATATCCTTTTGTAAATAAAGATCTAGATGCACCATTCGCTTCAACCATAGGAATTTTATATTTCTCGGTTACTGGTGCAATGGCTTTCGTTAAACCTGAACTGTATGGTCCAAGCATGTAATGAACGCCATCTTGTTTAATTAGTCTTTCAGCTAACTGAGCGGCTCTTTTTGGGTTTGACTCATCATCATAGTAAATGATCTCAAACTTATATTTCTTACCTTGTACTTCTACTCCACCCATTTTGTTAATTCTGTCAACGGCCATGTTATAACCATTTTGAGTATGAACTCCATTTGAAGAGTATTTGCCTGTAAGAGATATTGCAGAACCTAACACAATGTACTCGCCTTCTACTTTTGCAAAAGAAGAAGTGAAAGATACAAGTGCTAAAGTTATTGCTGAAATAAATGTAACAAATAGTTTTGCTATTTTATTCATTATTTCCCTTCTTGTTATTAATTAATTAATTAAAAATTAAATAATTAAAACAAGAAATAGAGATTTTGACAACAGTTAGAATTGATTAAAAATTCTGTGTCGCAGCGATGTAAACTGCTAAAATTAGAAGAACACACGCAGAAATTGTATTTAATAGCTTTGGTTTAGTTCTTAACCATACTGAAATTTTTTCAGCTGCTAATCCATAAATCATTAATGTTAAAAAATCTAAAACTACATATGTAATCAATAATATTAAAAACTGTGAAATGATATTTGAACCAAAATTTATGAAAGTTGGAAAAATTGTTCCAAAAAATAAAATTGCTTTTGGGCTTAAACCTGCAACTAATAATCCGTCTTTATAAAACGAGAGTGGTGATTTTAAATTTTGGTCTTTAGAATTAAAACTTCTAATTTTAGAAGTAAAAGTATCATAGGCTAAATAAACAATATAGAATATCCCTGCCCATTTTAAATAATAAAGAACTTGAGGGTTATCACTTAAAAATGAACCAATCAAAAAAACTACTAAAATAGCTTGGATAGTATTTGCAGATATGTCTCCAAAAGCAGTCCAGACAGATCTATTTAATCCATAATTTAACGTGTGTGAAACTATTACCACTCTAGGCGGACCAGGAGAAATAAATAAAAATAAAATGATTTGTAAAAATATTATATAGTCTGTTGGAAACATTTGATAAAGTCACTATATATAATTTTATGAAGAAAAAAAGTTTTATCCCTCAAACAAGAGTTAAAAATGCTGAACCAAAAGAAAA
The DNA here is from genome assembly GCA_902536385.1 of uncultured Pelagibacteraceae bacterium. Lineage (GTDB taxonomy): Bacteria > Pseudomonadota > Alphaproteobacteria > Pelagibacterales > Pelagibacteraceae > Pelagilacustribacter. The sequence goes on along the minus strand of CACAWY010000004.1, from coordinate 100,782 downwards.
GGATGATAATTGGATTATTTGGGCTGCATGGGCTGATAGGATTACATTTGAAGAAATAAAAGAAAAAACTGGAAAAAATGAGTCTCAAGTTATTAAGATAATGAGAAAAAATTTAAAACCAGGCTCGTTTCGTTTGTGGAGAAAAAGAGTTCACAATACAAGTATCAAACATAGAAAAAAATTCCAACTTGAGCGAAAAAAGCTCAGAGAAAAAATAAAAATATCTGATATATATTAAATATGAAAAAAGTAACAATGTATTCCGGAGATCCTTGCCCTTACTGCAGTGCAGCAAAAGCTCTATTAAAAACAAAAAATGTGGAAATAGAGGAAATTGATATTTGGGCAGATCCAGCAAATGCTAAAGAAATGTTACAAAGAACAAATGGTGCGAGAACTATTCCTCAAATTTTTATCGGTGATCATTATATTGGTGGAAATGATAAACTCCAAGAAGCAAATAGAAATGGTGATCTAGACAAAATTATAAATGGTGAATGAAAAGAAATTTTTTAAAATTTATAAGCCTATCAATCTTTTCATCTTTATTTTTTCCTTTTAGCTCGCTATTTGCTAATACAAAAAAAATTATCAATAAAAACCTTACAAAAAAACAAAAAGAAATAATGTTTAAAGAGGGAACAGAAAGGCCCTTTTCCAGTGATTTACTTAGGGAAAATAGAAAGGGTTTTTATCATTGCGCTAATTGTGGAAATAAACTTTTTGCTTCTACTAATAAATTCGATAGTGGTACTGGTTGGCCATCATTTTCTGAGGCTTTGCCTGGAGCATTTAAAACTAAGATAGATTATAAATTTGGTATGAAAAGAATAGAATATCATTGTGCAAAATGTGGTGCGCATCATGGACATGTCTTTAACGATGGACCAACTAAAAGTGGTAAAAGATTTTGTAATAATGGTCTTTGTTTAATTTTTAGACCTGAATAAAATTACTTTATATCCTGGATAAAGGGCATTGCATCTCCTGCTCCAAGTTTAGTTGTAGATATTCCAGCGACTTTATTTGCTAATTCTAAACATTCTTTTATAGGTTTCTCCTCAGATAAACTAAAAGCTAAACCTCCATTAAATGCATCTCCTGCTCCAGTAGTATCAATGGCCTTAACTGCATTGGCTTTTAAGTAAATTTCCTCTTTTCCATCAGAGTAAAATAAACCTTTTTCTCCGAGTGTAATTATTGCTTTTTTTATTCCTAAATTAATGAGTTTGTCTGCTGCTTGCTTCGCTTCTTTTTCATTAGTAATTTTAATACCAGTGTAAAATTCTGCTTCTTTTTCATTAGGCGTAAAAAAATCGATGTAATTATAAAACTCTTTTGAGATTTCAGATGCCGGAGCAGGATTTAAAATAGTAATACATCCATTTGCTTTGGCAGTTTTTAAACAATGTAAAGTAACATCTTTTGGTACCTCAAGTTGAGTTAAGAAAATTTTAGAACTTTTTATTAAGTTAATTTGTTTTTCAATTTCATTAATCTTTAAAGAATTAGGGGCACCTACAATAACATTAATTGCATTTTTACCGGTATTTTGATCAACTAAAATGCCAGCAACACCAGTTTGTTGATTAATATCTTGTATTAAATTTTCTGTAGAAATTTTATTTTTTTCAAGAGTTTTTAAAGCCAATTCTCCGTAAGCATCTTTTCCAATTTTACTAATAAAGTTTGTACTTCCACCTAGTCTTGCGATAGCAATTGCTTGATTGCAACCTTTTCCACCTGGACCTACGTTATATTTTTTTCCCAAAATAGTTTCACCTATTGATGGGATTTTAGGTCCTGAAAAACTTATGTCAGCAACAAAAATTCCTAAGACTGTTATTTCGCTCATTAACCGATTTTAGCGAGAATTGGGAAGGTCGTCAAAATATAATAACTTATGACTTGAATATAATTTGTAGTAATCAAGACTCCAGTAATTAAAAGAATAGTTCCGCCAGATTTTGTAATTGTTCCATAATATTTACCAAAACCTTTTTTAGTATTTATAAATCTACTCATGTAATAACCAGATAAAATAAAGGGAATAGCTAATCCTAAAGAATAAAATGATAACAATAAAATTCCTTTACTAATTGTGGCTTCAGTAGCAGATAAGGCAATTATAGATCCTAAAACCGGACCAATGCAAGGTGTCCAACCAAATGCAAAAGCTGCGCCAACTATAAAAGGAAATGCATAATTATCTTTATAATTTGAATTAGTTTGAATTCTTTTCTCAGTATTTAAAAAAGAAAAATTTAGAAAACCTAACATTTGTAATGAAAAAATGATAATTATTATTCCTGCAATAATTCGTAATTCATTAGAAAAGAAAAGAAGTACGTTCCCTATTGCAGAGGCTGCGGCTCCAAGCGTTATAAAAACAAATGAGAAACCCAACGAAAAAAGAATAGTTTTTGTAAGAACTATTGATTTGTCTTTATCTATTTCTCCTAAATCTTTTCCAGTAATATAAGAAATATAACCTGGGATAATTGGGAGTACGCAAGGAGTGAGAAAACTTATAAATCCAGCCCCGAAAGCGAACGCAAGTTTAATGATCATATTACGTTTATATTTGCCTTTGAACTCTACCGCAATTACAATATTGGCCCATGATAATTAAATACGCAGGTTTTTTATTCACTCTTTTGTGGTCATATACTTTCATTAAGTCTCAAAGTATTTTTAAAAAAGGATCAGGTATTTTAATTACTTTATTTGTAACCAATATATCCTGGTTCACGTTTATCGCAGCTTGCTTTTATGGCATTAAAAATTTTAGCTTTTACCATGCTTTACTTGGTATAGCTTTGAGTATTGTTTTGGTTCACTTAGCTTTTTCTAGATTAACTTTATTCATCAATACCAAATTTCAAGATAAAAACACTCTTTTTAAGATTAAAACATTTATTGAATATTTAATTTTAATAGCAGTTGGATATCTTATATTTTTTTAAAAAGTATTAATTGTAGATAAAACTTTAAAATTTTTATCAGTGATGACTAGTTCACCGGATCGTGTTGTTTCTCCAGTTATTGCTAAGATAATTACATAATGCGTAACTAAAACAAGGTTTTCCCCTTTACCATTCCAATTATTTACATATTTTTTTAAGTCCTTAATCTGCTGTTTTTCATTTTGGTCGTATGGTGGAGTATAAGTAGAATTCAACGCGGAAAATTCTTTGAAATTGCCAAAAGCATATTTTGCAGTATCTTTACATCTACACCACTGGCTTGATAAAATTTTATCAATTTTAACTTTTTTTTCTCTAAATAATTTACCAATTTTTTTTGCTTGATTAATTCCCACAATGTCTAGATTTCTTTGGGTTTTACAATCTTCAATTTTAAATCCTTCTGGATCGCCACCACCAGGGGCTTTAGCATGTCTAATTAAAATAATTTTATCTCCATCCTGAGCTGGTTTCCAATTTTGTTCTGATGCATTTGTATGAAATGAAATTAGTGAGAAAATTATTATGATTAGGGAAATAATTTGCTTCTTCATGGTGGATGAAATGATAATCTAACAAACTTATGTTGCCTTGGTCTAGAGGACATGGCAAATAAGATTATAATTTTTTGATAGGTTGTATTAAAACACTTAATTGGTTTGTGTATAACTACTCGCCTTTTGGTTTAAAGACTAAACATACACCGTTGTTACAATATCGTTTTCCAGTTGGTTTTGGGCCGTCATCAAAAACATGACCGTGATGACCTCCACATTTTTTGCAATGATACTCAGTTCTTGGATAACCAATGTGCATATCTTTTTTTTCTTCGAACACCCCTGGAATAGACTCGAAAAAAGAAGGCCAGCCTGAACCACTCTCATATTTAGTTTTAGACTCAAATAATTTTGTTCCACACCCAACACAGTGATAAGAACCCTCTCTTTTTTCTTGATTTAAAGGACTACTGCCTGGAGACTCTGTTCCCTCTTGTTTTAAAACATAATTTTGTTCTGGAGTTAAATTTGGATCCCAATCTTTACTCATCTTTAACTTTATCATCTACGCCATAAGGTCTAAAGCTGCCTTTGTTTTCTAACTTAACTGCTTTAGCAGGGATACCAACCATCGTTGCATTTTCCGGAACATCTTTTACCACTACTGCGTTAGCTGCAATTCTCGCGTTGTTGCCAACTTTAATTGGCCCAATTATCTGGGCTCCCGAACCAATCACAACATCATTGCCAATCGTAGGATGTCTTTTTTCATGTCGTTGTCTTTCACTATCTATACTTGGAGAACTACCGCCTAAAGTGACAGCATGATAAATAGTAACGTCATCTCCTATTTCAGAAGTTTCACCTATTACCACACCCATACCATGATCAATAAATAAATTTTTACCTATCTTGGCTCCAGGATGAATTTCAATTCCTGTAAAAAATCTTATTGTTTGTGAAATAATTCTAGCTATTAAGTCAAATCCAGCTTTGTAAAAAAAGTTTGATATTTGATGAAAGAAAACTGCCTTAACTCCTGGATACGTGAGAATGATACTCAGTATAGATTTTGCCGCAGGATCTCTCTTTTTTATAGATTCTAAATAATCATTCATACAATGTATATAATGACTACTTGAAAAATTTAAAGAAGAATATATACCACCCTCATGAGCAGTTCATTTCATTTAGCAATCCCAGCAGGAGATTTAAAAAAAGCGGAGGCTTTTTACACTGATATTTTAGGATGCAAAACTGGAAATCGCGAAGAAGGTAAATGGGTAGATATCGATTTTTGGGGTAACGAACTTACTTTGCACCAAACATCAATGAAACTTCCAAGAGAGAGACATGATGTCGATATGGGTCAAGTTCCAGTCCCACACTTTGGTGTACATTTAAAAAAAGACGTTTTTAAAAAAATTAAAGCAAATATTGAAGCAAAAAAAATAAATTACATCGATAAACCTTACACTAGATTTGAAGGCACTGAATTTGAACAAAATACGTTTTTTATTGAAGATCCAAATGGAAATGTATTAGAGTTAAAAACGTTTGACCAATAAATCAATTTCATTAATTGAAAATAAAAGCCAGTTAATTCAATATTTTAATAACGGGATAAAAAAAGATTCTAATCTTAGAATTGGTGTTGAGCATGAAAAATTTCTTTTTAATAAAACAGATTTAAAAAGGATTAATTACGATAAAATTAAAAAAGTATTTAAAATTTTGCAAGAAAAAGGTTGGGAGCCTCAATTAGAGAAAGATAAATTAATTGGGTTAAAAAGAGAAAGTCAAAAAATTACTACCGAGCCTGGATTTCAATACGAATTATCAGGTGCGCCTTTAAAAAATATACATTCCGTTTGTTCAGAAAACAGCTCTCACTTCAGTGAACTTGAAGAAATATTTAAATTAGTTGGTATAACTACATCCTCTATTGCATATGATCCGTTTAACAAAATAACTGACATACCCAAAAGCCCAAAAGAGCGTTATAAAATTATGACGGCTGAAATGCCTAAAGGCGGTAAATATAGCTTAGATATGATGTATAAGACTGCAGGCATTCAGATAAATTATGATTACACATCTGAGGAAGATTTTGAAAAAAAATTTAAAGTTGGGAACTATTTAGCTCCATTAACCATTGCTTTGTTTGCAAATTCTCCTTTTAATGAAAATAAATTTTCAGGTTATTTATCTTACAGAGGAAAAGTTTGGCAAGAAACTTACAGAGGAGGGATAATGCCAATTGCTTTTGAGAAAGTTAGTTTTGAAAAATATATGGATCATGCAGTTAATTACCCAATTTTATTTCTTAAAAAAAGTGGAAAATATTACTCGCCAAACGGTCAAACATTTAAGGATTTTTTAAATGGTAATTTAAATTTTTTAAAAGGAGAAAAACCAACTTTAGAAGATTTTGAAAATCATTTAAGTACTATTTTTACTGAGATAAGATTAAAGCAGGTTATAGAGTTTAGATCTTTAGATACATGTAATTTTGGTTGTATTTGTAACGGTCCTTCCTTCTTTACAGGATTAATTTATGGATCTTTAGATGAGACTTATGAAATAATCAAAAATTGGAAAAAAGAAGAAGTTATGCAAGCATATTTAAATTCACCTAAACAAGGTTTAAATACTTTGCTAAATAATAAAAAACTAATCGATTGGGCAAAAATATTTTTAGAACTATCTAAAGAAGGTTTAAAAAAAAGAAATGAGCTAAATAAAAGTGGGAAAAATGAAACGATTTACCTAAAACATGTAGAGGAAATTATTAAGAATAATAAAACTAGAGCGGAAATGATGATTGAGCAATTTAACAAAATAAAAAACTTAAACTTCTTAGTAAATCATGACGAAAATTTTAGCTATTCAGGGTTCTGATCTTAAAAAAGTAAATATCAAAACAGATACAACTATTCTTTTAGCATCTGAAGCACAAAAAAAAGGATATAAAATATATTATTTTGAACCTGAAAATCTAAGTTTTTTAAATGGAAAAGTTATTGCCTATTGTAAACATATAAGAATTAATGAAAATAAAAAGAAATTCTACTCACTATTAAAAAATATAAATTTAAACTTAGAAAAGTCCAAAGTCATTCTAATAAGAAATGACCCACCTTTTGATAATCGCTATTTATATTCAACTTTCTTGCTGAACCATATTTCAAATAAGGTTAAGATAATTAATCACCCTTTTGCGGTTAGGAATATATCTGAAAAACTATTTTCCATAAATTTTATGAAATATATGCCTCCAACTTTAATTAGTGAAAACCTCGCAGAAATCAGAAATTTTTTTAAAAGACACAAACTGGTTGTGGTTAAACCTATTAATGGATTTAGTGGTAATAACGTTATTTTATTGAAAACTTTCAACACAAGTAAAATTAAAAAATTATTAAAGAGTTATAATCATTTATTTTTTCAAAAGTTTTTACCTGGGGTTTCTAAGGGTGATAAAAGAGTTTTTATTATTAAAGGAAAGATTGTAGGTGCTATTTCTAGAATTCCTAAAAAAGGTAGTATTTTATCTAATATGAGTAAGGGGGCTACAGCAAAGTTAACAAAGCTCACAAGTAAAGAGGTTAGTACAAGTAAAGTTATCGGAAAACTATTATTAAAAAATAATATATATTTTGCAGGTGTAGATTTCGTGCAAGAAAAATTAATAGGTGATATTAACGTTACCAGCCCTACTGGACTTGCTGCATATAAAGATTTGTCTGGTGTAAACCTTGCAAAATTCTTCTGGGATAATATTTAATTGATAGTTGACAAAATCCTAAATTTCTTGTTATAAATCTTAAGCGCTGAGTTAAGACAACTTGCGGGCGCTATATAAATCCAGCTAAAGCGTTCAAGTCAAATGACCACCGCTTTAGTCGGTGGTTTTTTTTTGGAAAAATCTAAAATTAAACCAGGCATTTGAACCATATTGTACGCCTGGCATATGCCGAAGTACTAAAAAGGAGAAGATGAACAGAATTTAACTTCGTTCATACTTCTCCAGAAAAACGGAGAAAAAATGAACGAGACAGTAAGAGAAACAGTAAGGGGGAAAATCAATGGCTGATTTTAAACATCCGGAAACTATTGGCTTGCATGGTAGCGATTACAGAAGTGACTCAGCTACTACAGCAGTAGCAGTTCCAATTTACCAAACAACTTCTTACCAATTTAAAAATGCAGAAACTGCTGCAAATTTATTTGGCTTAAAGGAGTTTGGTAATATTTACACAAGAATAATGAACCCAACATGTGATGTGCTTGAGAAAAGGGTTGCAGCATTAGAGGGTGGTGTAGCAGCACTTGCAGTTGGATCAGGTCAAGCAGCATCAGCGATGTGCATTCAAAACTTGGCACAGGCTGGAGATAATATAGTTGCTTCAACTGACTTGTACGGAGGTACAGTGAACTTATTCAAAAATACTTTAAGACAACAAGGTATTGAAGTTAGATTTGCGGATCCTGCAGATCCAAAAAACTTTGAAAAGTTAACTGATGATAAAACAAGAGCTTACTACGGTGAGTCTTGTCCAAATCCTTATCTTCGTGTGTTCCCAATTAAGGAAGTTTCAGATATAGGTAGAAAAAAAGGTATTCCTTTAATTATTGATAACACAGCTTCACCAGTAATTTGTAAACCTTTAGCTCATGGTGCTGCAATCGTAATGCACTCTTTGACTAAATATATTGGTGGTCACGGGACTTCAATTGGTGGAATTATTGTTGATGGTGGAAACTTTGACTGGATTAAAGACAGAAAAAGACAACCATTATTAAATGAGCCTGACCAAAGTTATGGTGGTGCTATATGGGCAGATGCAGTTCCTCAATTAACAGGAGCTAACATTCCTTTTGTAATTAGAGCGAGAGTGGTCTTATTGAGAGACTTAGGTGCTCCTTTAAGTCCGTTTAATGCTTTCCAAATTATTCAAGGTTTGGAAACAGTTGCTCTTAGAATGAAACAACATTGCAGTAATGCGGAAAAAGTTGTCTCTTTCTTAGAAACACAAAAGAAAGTTAAAAATGTAATCTACCCTACTAATCACCAAGGCGAGATTAAAGAAAGAGCAAAAAAATATATGCAAGGTGGATATGGTTCTTTAGTTGGAATGGATTTGGGCACAAAAGAAGCTGGTGCTAAATTCATCGATAACTTAAAAATGTTATATCATGTTGCTAATATTGGTGATGCTAGAAGTTTAGCAATTCATCCGGCTACTACAACGCACAGTCAATTAGATGATGCAGCGTTAGCAGCAGCAGGTGTCACGCCAGGTTATGTGAGATTATCAATTGGTATAGAACATCCAGACGATATAATTGCTGATATTAAACAAGCTTTAGCTGCTTAAAAATTTAAAAGGTGGTCCCAATTTTATTGGGGCCATCATAAAAACTACCTTCTATTATAAATAATTGATTTCTTTGCTATCTTTTCAATTTTAGATATTTCTTTAATTTTATTTTTTGGAAATTCTTTCACAAGGTCTGTAGTCTTTTCTACCATAGCAGTGCTTTCAGACTTAATTTGTTTTTTAAAAATTGTGCAAAATTCAGACCTTGTTATTTCAAAAGAAGAAATACAGGTTTCTTTTTTTCTCTCTGGATTTTTTTCTTCTGCGAAAGCAATAGCGTGCTCCAAAGGAGTTTTTCCTGTTTGTTTTTTAACCCCATAACTTATTGCAGAATTTAAACTAGATTGAACAAATCTTCCATTCGAGGCACCTGGGCCAAGTAATGCTAAAGACTCAGCGCAACCGCTTAGCAAGAAAATAGTTGATAATAAAAGCAATATTTTTTTCATGATTAAAACCAGTTTTGATTGGTCCCATATATCTGCTTCAACTTTAAATAAAAGTTAATTATTAAAGTATTAATTTTTATTAACACAACCCAAGGTGGTCAAAATCTTAAGTTTAAAGTGCTGATTGTTTTAAAGAAAATTAATCTAAATACTTAATTTTAGATTTTTTATTTATACTAGGCTGAAGAGATGAAGTAAGGTCTTTTAAAGATTTTTCGTTTGATTTCTTTAAGATCTTAGATTTAGTTATTTTTAATTGTTTTTTTACAATAGCGCATATTTCTGAGTTTGTTTTTTGAACAAATGATAAGCAAGGTTCCTTTTTTTTCTGCGGATTTATTTCTTCGGCATATGCAATTGCATGTTCCATTGGGCTTTTTCCAGTTTGTTTTTTTACACCGTAATTAACTGCTGAAGAGAAAGCTGACTGAGCGATATTTCCTCCTGTTACTGCAGTAGAGGAGGGTCCTAGTAAAGCTAAAGACTCTGCACAACCAGTTAGCAAAGTAAGTGTGAGCAATAAGCCTAAAATTTTTTTCATACTCCCTTTTTATATTTCTCACTATTTTAAGCAGAGATTTGTTCGTTATAAAACAAACGAATCACTCATAATGAGTTTATATCTAATACAACCTGTAATGGAAGAGTTAACTATGAGATTAATCTTAAAGGTTTGTTATTTAGACAACTTTCAAGATTTTCCATCATTTGTAAGTAAAATTTTGAGTAATTTTCAGCCGTAACGTAACCAATATGGGGCAATAAAAATGCGTTGGGAAGAAATCTTAATTTATGATCTTGTGGAAGAGGTTCTCTATCGTAAACATCTAAACCAGCTCCAGCTATTTTTTCTTCTTTTAAAGCTTCGACTAAATCATTTTCATTCACAATCGGTCCTCTAGAAGTATTAATTAGGAAACTTGTTTTTTTCATCATATCAATCTCTTTTTTTGTAATTAAATTTTTATATCTGTCTCCCAATACTAAATGAATAGATATGATATCTGAATTCTTAAGTAAATCTTCTTTGCTCATTGGCAATACTTCAAGTTGATTTGCATGGGATAAATTTAGATTTTCACTCCAAGCACAGACTTCCATTCCAAAAGCTTTTCCTACTTTTGCAACTTGAGTTCCAATTTTTCCTAATCCTATAACTCCCAACATTTTACCTTTTAATTCTGAGCCGATTGTAGTCTGCCAATACCCTTGAAACATATTGTCAATTTCTTGTTTAACGTTTCTTAAAAGACCTAAGATTAAGGCCCAAGTGATCTCAGCAGCAGGATTTGAATTTATTTCAGTTCCACAAACCAAAATACCTTTTTTTTTTGTAATTTCTAAATTAATAGAATTATTTCGCATACCTGAGGTCATTATGTACTTAAGATTAGGTAAATTTTCTATTAAAGTTTTTGTCAAGGGAGTTCTTTCTCGCATCAAAAACAATGCTTCGAATTCCTCTAATTTAATAATTGCTTCATTTTCATCGACAAAAGAGTCATTAAAAATTTTAAAATTATATTTATCTTTATACTTTAGTGTATCGACTATTTGTCTAAAAGCATCCTGGTAATCATCTAAAACTGCAACTTTAATCATTAAGTTTTCCTATTCGACAAATAAATACCAGAAATTATTAAAGTTGCTCCAATAAAATGAAATAATTGAAATTTTTCTTTAAAGATCATTATTGCCATTATTGCACTAAAAAGTGGCATCAGCTGAATAAACATAGACGATCTATTGGGCCCTATAAGTTCTATGGCTTTCTGCCAACAATAATATGCTGCAATAGCGGGAAAAATAACTACATAAATTAAAATAAAGATAAAAGGTTTATTAATTTTTAAATCTAATCCAATTGATTGTTCATATAAAAATTGTGGAACTAAAAATATTAGTCCTACAGTAACCATTAATTGTATTAAGGAAAATTGAGACAATTCAAGTTTACTTTTTTTGAGTAAAGTTGAGTATAATGACCAGCTCAAAACACAAACAAGCATCCATATATCACCTTTATTAAAACTTAAAGAAATTATTTTTTGGATGTCGGCATTGGAAATAATTGTTCCAACTCCAAAAATTGATAAGATTAATCCAGATATTTGAAATATATTAGTTTTTTCAATTTTCATAATTGATGAAAAAATTATTATCATTGGAGGTATAGCAGCTAACATTAAAACTGCGTTTATAACTTGCGTATAGTTTAAAGCAAAATAAACAACTGAGTTAAAGGTGCTAATGGTTAAAATACCCATAAAGCTAATTACCAAAAAATTTGCTTTAATATATTTTTTCTTTGCTAAAATTTCTTTTACTGTAAAAGGGATTAATATTAACCATACCATGACCCATCTTAAAAAATTTAAAGTTAGAGGTGGAACTTCAAATAAAGTTGCAAATTTACCGATAATAAAGTTTCCCGACCAAAATAAAGCCGCTAATGTAAGAAAAGAATAAGCTAAATAATTTTTTGACAAATAAATCCTAATTAAATCTTTTAGAGCTATAAGGAGATAAATCTAAATTTGTTTTTTCCTCCGCTACAATTCCTGAAATAATTTTGCCGGTTATTGCTCCTAAAGTCCAGCCTAAATGTTGATGGCCGAAAGCATAAATTATATTTTTATTTTTAAGAGAAGGTCCGAGTATTGGAAGAAAATCTGGTAAAGTAGGCCTAAACCCTAACCATTCGTCATCATGCTTTCCAAGCTCAGGTAAAAGTTCCCTCGCACAATTAATTATGTATTCAATTCTTTTTTTAGAAGGTGGATTTTCTAAACCACCTAGCTCAACGGTTCCGACAGCTCTTAGCCCTTGGTTCATTGGTGTCATCCCGAACCCTCGATCCAAAAAAATTACAGGCCTACTTATTAAACTATCACTATTTTTAAAGTGAACATGATATCCTCTCTCTGTATCTAAAGGTATTTTTTCCCCAAGCTGATCTGTTAATTTTTTAGAATAAGCACCAGATGCTATTACTGTTTTTTCAAATTTATACTCATCGTTTTCAGATTTTAAAATTGTTTCATCTTGTTTAACTTGTTTAATACTCTCAATATTTGTTTGGATAAAAGCTCCACCTCTATTTAAAAATAATTTAAAGATTTTTTTTAATATTCCATGGGGATCTCTTGCATGCATAGCTGTCTCGTAAATTACACCTGCGTCAAATACAGGGTTTAAGTTTGGTTCGAGATCTAAAATTTCTTTTTGAGTTAAAAGTTTCTGTCTAATACCGAGTTTATTTCGTATATTAATCTCTAATTTTCTGCTCTTAAGATTTTTATTTGTCCAAACGTATATAATACCTTTTTTTTCAACTAGTCCTGATATGTCTATTTCTTGAAAAATTTCTTCATATGCATCATTAGATAAACTTAAAATTTGATGCATATATTTTGCAGTATGTAGCATTGATTTCTCATTGCAATTTTTAAAATAATTTAAAAACCAATTGTACATTTTTGGGATGTAGTTCCATTTAAGAGCGAGTGGTCCGTAAGAACTAAAAATCATTTTGGGAACATCATAAAGAATATCTGGCCGATTAAATTGTAAAACTGCATATGGGGAAAAGTGGCCAGCATTTCCATAAGATGCTGGTTTATACTCTTTTGAAAGTGGGTCGTGTCTATCAAAAATAGTAACTGGTATTCCTTTTTTAATTAATTGTAATCCAATACAAACGCCTTGAATACCTGAGCCAACTATTCCAACGGATTTACATTTATTTCCCATAAGAAAATTATATTAAAATGTAAAAGAATTAAAAGTGCGGTAGATTAGGCTAATGCTTCTTTATTTACAACTTCTGGTCGCTCCTCAGTCTCTGAGGCTTCCTTTTTATCTTTTTTCTTAAATAAAAAATCACCTGTCAAAGTTGATTTAGATTTATTTGTCTTTTTAATGTAACCATCAATATCAGCGCCATTTTCAGTTTTTAAATTATTTCCGAATTCAATATCGCCTTTTACTGTTCCAGTTCCACCTATAACAATATCTTGTCCAGAAACTTTACCATCTAAATGACCGTGAATTTCTACATGATCTCCCTCTATTGAACCTGTAATTGAACCTGTTTCTCTAATTATAATCTCTTTAGAGAAGACTGGACCTTTGATTAATCCTGCAACATCAATCGCGCCGGAACTATTAATAGTTCCTTCAATGCTCACTGTTTCACTGATTAAAGATCTTTCTGAATCTGTAAGTTTTTTTTTCTTATCACCAAACATAATTTTTTTCATAAACTAACCACCTATTTCTATAATATACAAGTATTTAATAAAATCAAATTTGACCAAATTAGGTCTAATTTTTTTAATTTACCGGGGTGTCTTTATATACTTTGCAAGACATAGTTATTCCTAAACCAAGCATAATTGCCATCATTGAGGAACCTCCATAAGACATAATTGGCAGTGGAGATCCAACGATGGGTAGTAACCCTAATACCATCATCATATTTACGACAACATATATAAAAAATGCAGTGGCAAAACTGTAACAAAACAGTTTTCCAAAGTTACTTCTTGTAACGTTTCCTATTTTAACTATTCTCCATACAATTATTGCATATAAAACTAGGATAAATAATGAACCAAAGAAACCAAATTCCTCTGAAAACAGGGTAAAAATAAAGTCAGTATGTTTCTCTGGTAAGTAATCTAAATAACTTTGAGAACCTTGTAAAAAACCTTTGCCAAATAGCCCGCCTGAACCAATTGCTATTTTAGATTGAATGATCTGATAGCCTGCTCCTAAAGGATCTCTCTCAGGATTTAAAAAAGTGAGTATTCTAGATTTTTGGTAAGGCTTTAAAAAAGAAATAGCTATTGGTAGTAATGCTAGAAAGGCTAAAGCTGAAATAGCAAAAAATTTTACCCTTACTCCTGCTAACCAAGCTACTGTTATACCGCCAGCTGCTATTAATAAAGCTGTTCCTAGATCAGGCTGAGTAGCGACTAATATTACAGGGGCTACTAATACTACAATTGGTAAAAACAAAAATCTTATTTGATTAATGTTTTCGATAGAAATTCGGTGAAAATATTTAGCAAGAAACAATATTAAACCAATTTTCATAAGTTCAGAAGGTTGTAGATTCATAAAATAAAGATCTAACCACCTTTTGGACCCAGAGGAAGTTAAACCGAAATATTTTACTCCCAGTAATAAAATAAAAAATAAAACATATATTATGTAGCTTTGACTGTGCCAAAATCTAATTTGAATGAAAGACAAAGTGATGAACATTCCAAAGAAAACAAAAAATCTAAGTATATGACTATTAGTATGATATTTAAATTCTCCACCGTCAGTAGAATACATCGCAAGAATACTTACAAGACCGAGAATGAAAACTGAAAAAACTAAAATATAATCTACTGACAAAATTTTATCTTTTAATGTAAGTGATGACTGGATTGATCTTGCTCTAAACATTAAACTGTTTCCCCCAATAAACTGTTAACTTTTTGTCTAAGATCATGTCTTTCAAGAACTTTTTTAATCACTTTTTTTGCGATTGGTGCTGCAGCTTTTCCTCCTGAACCTCCATGCTCTACTAAAACACTTATGGCATATTTAGGATCATCGTAAGGAGCAAAAGCAACGAATAGCGCATGATCTCTATCCTTGTAAGGTAAACTCTCTTGTTTTACTTCAGCAGCTCGCTGTTCTTCAGTAAATCTTTTAATTTGAGATGATCCGGTTTTTCCAGCAAAAGTGAATTTTCTATTTTCCAACCTATGTCTATAAGATGTTCCGCCTGGTTCGTTTGAAGATGAATACATGGCATCTTTTATTAGATTAATATGTTCTTGGTTTTTAAATAGAGGTTTTAAATTAAAATTTGAAACTAATAAATCTGTTGGTAACGGGTCATTAGGATTTTCATTTTTATGTTTTAAATAATTTTTTAAGTTGTTATTTTCCGTATCAAAAATTAATCTTGGTTTGATTTCAAAACCACCATTAGCAATTTGGGCGGTCATTAAACACAATTGGAGTGGTGTACTTTGAAAGTAACCTTGACCTATACCTGAGTGTAATGTCTCCCCTAAGTACCAGTTTTGTCCTATAAATTTTTTCTTCCACTTTGTATTTGGCACAACCCCAGATCTTTCCTCAATAAAACCATCGAGAATTTTTTTTCCAAGACCAAATTTTTTTGCAGTTTCTGATAATCTATCTACTCCTAACTTTCTTGCCACTTCGTAAAAATATACATCGCAAGATCTTTGAATTCCTTTTCTTAAATTTACAATTCCATGACCATCTTTTTCCCAACAGTGATATTTCTCACCATATAACTCTATTTTTCCTTTGCATCTAAAAGTATCTAAAGGTTTAATTATCCCATTTTCTAAAGCACTTAATGCCACTAAAGTTTTTATAGTTGATCCGGGGGGATACAAACCAGAAATAGTCTTATTGGTTAAAGGTCTCATTCCATTTTTTATTAAACTGTTCCAATAATCTTTATCTAATCCATGGACAAATTCATTCGGTTCAAAACTTGGAGACGAAACTAAAGAGACAATATCTCCATTAAATATATCCATTACACAAACTGCAGCTGCCTTATCTTTTAAAAGTTTGCTGGTAAATTTCTGTATTTCAAAATCTAAAGTCGTTTTAAAACTTTTGCCTGCTTGACCTTCGTCTATAAGTATTTGTTTAATTCTTTTTCCAAATGCATTTACTTCATATCTTTGAAAACCTATTTTACCTATAATTTCTTGGTCTAATTTTCTTTCTAACCCAGTTTTTCCTACACTCATGCCCGGAACATGTAATTCTTTCAAATATTTTTTTGTCTTAAGATCTTTTGCACTTACTTGAGAAACATACCCTAATATATGAGCTGATGAATTATCAGGGTACATTCTTGCAACAGAGACTACTGGTTTAACTCCCTCTAGTTCATGAAGAAATAGATTTAATCTTGAAAACTCAGACCAGGAAATATTATCAGAAACAATGATAGGCTCCCATGGTTTTTGTTTTGCGATCACTCTTCTTAGGTAAGATAATTTTTTATCAGTAATATTTAAAATTGTTTTTAATCTTACAAAAAGTTTTTCAATATCTTTTGAATTTTCTGGAATTAAATGAACTTGATAAACTTGTTCATTTGACGCAATTTCTTTATCAAAAAAATCTTTGATTATTCCTCTCTCGGGTGCCAGCTTCCACTCTCTAAACCTGTTTTTATCAGATAAGGTTTTATATTTTGACCTTTCATTAATTTGCAAAGATACTAGTCTTCCTATAATACCTGCCATAACTGCTGCTTTAGCAGCTGTTAATAAAAACATTCTTCTACCAATTAATTTAGATTTAATAACTGTATTTCCTGAACTTGGGCTAAGCATCTCGGTTACCTATGAATGTCATTTGATAAATATTAAACAGTAACCAAAAAATAGGGAACATAAACAGAGTAAAAAACATGTTGTATCCTATTTTGTTTAAAGTAAATGACAATTCTGAAAAATTATTTAGTAAAGAAAAAAACAAAATATTTGAAAAAACCATTGCCATAAAAAATGTAAACCAGTCTGAAGCAATAGTAGTATTTACACTTTTATTTCTCACATAGGTTCCAACAAATATAATTATCAGATAAGATAGAGAACTTATTCCAAGAGGGAAACCCATTACAACATCATTTATTAATCCAGCTATAAATACGTGGCCGTTTGCCATTATTTCTGGTCTTTTTAATACCCAAAAGTAAATTAAGATAATTTGAAAATTGAGAGTAAATATTTCAAACATTTTTTCTAAATTACTGTCAACTTCACTTATACAAAGATAATAAAGTAAAAGTAAAGGACCAGAATTATAAATTTTACTTATAAAAGAACTTTTGGCCATTACAAATTTCCTTTTGTTTGAACACTTAAGTTTACTGTTACGAATGAAAGTTGGTTCGGATCAACAAATAGCATAACTTCCCCAGCACCATTAGTTTTACCAATTGGTGTTCCAGGTGAAAATATTCCGTCCTTGCCTGAAGCAAAAACATTTATTTCTTCCAAAATTTCATAATCTTCTGGAAGATACTCTAAAATCGGCTTATTTAATCCACTGCCTGATAATATTGCCTGTGCACCTTCATCAAGTGTAACAGGAATTCTGCTATTTAGATCGTTAAGAAGCAAAACTCTTGAGGATAAATAGTTAGTTTCTACAACTCTTCCTACCAAGTAATTATCTTTTGTAACTGGCATACCTTTAAGAATACCGGCTCTAGTTCCTTTATTTATTATAATAGATTTTAAAAAAGGACTATTTTTATCAACCAAAACTTTTGCAAGAACTATATTGCTGAGATTTTTGTTAAAATATTCTGTTTCTAAAATTTTTTGTAAATTTTTGTTTTCATCTGTTAAAAATTCTACATTTAATTCAAGAGATTTATATTTTTCTATTTCTGCTTTTAGTCGTTCGTTTTCTGCTTTAACGTTGAAAAAGCTAGAAAGATCCTCATTTACTTGAGGAAAAAATCTTGTAGGTGTTGAAGCTAAATAAGTAACTCGATAAACTACATCATTTATTAATCCTCTAACAGGTTTGGTAAATTTTATCCCATATACGTCTAAAAAGAAAATTACTAATGCTAAAAATATTAAGGAGAGAACTGAAAATTTTTGTGCTCCTCCTCTTTGAAGAAGAGCAGATCGAAAAGCTATGCTAAAATCATCTCTAATAACAGACATCTATTCATTAAAAATAAATTAGTACTCGGATAACATAGTAGAAAATAATTCTTCATTTTCTAATGCTCTTCCAGTTCCAATAGCTACGCATGATAAAGGATCATCTGCGATTGTTACTGGTAAACCAGTATCTTGAGAAATTAATTTATCTATATTTTTTAGTAATGCCCCGCCACCTGTTAAGACCAAGCCCATATCAATCAAGTCAGCGGATAATTCGGGAGGAGTATTTTCTAAGGCTTCTTTTATACCTCCTAAAATTTGATTTAGAATTGGCATAAGTGCCTCGCATGCATCTTTTTCTGTTAATTCGATTTCTTTTGGAGTTCCAGACCTAATATCTCTTCCTTTCATTAAGAAAGTGTTATTTGTTGAAGGAATAGCTGTACCAATTTCTTTTTTTATTTTTTCGGCTGTAGAGTCCCCGATCATTAAGTTCATTTTTTTCCTCATATAGGCAATTATAGATTGATCAAGAGCGTCACCAGCAACTCTAAGAGATTTTGAATAAACTACACCTCCCAATGACATCACTGCTATCTCGGTCGTTCCACCTCCAATGTCAACTACCATTGAACCAGTTGCCTCTGAAATGGGTAAACCTGCTCCAATAGCAGCGGCAATTGGTTCTTCAATTAATTGAACTTTTCTTGCTCCTGCGGCCAAAGCAGAGTCTTGAATAGCTTTTCTTTCTACTGGTGTTGATCCAGTAGGTACACAAATTAAGATTCTTGGATTTGCAAATGCATTTTTTTTATGGACTTTTTTGATAAAGTGCTTAATCATTTCTTCGGTAACTACGAAATCTGCAATTACTCCATCTTTTAATGGCCTTATAGCTGAAATATTACCTGGAGTTCTTCCTAACATTGTTTTTGCCTCGTCACCTACAGCTAATACAGATTTTTTTCCTGCATCTTCAATTACAGCCACAACTGATGGTTCATTAAGTACCACGCCTTGATCTTTTAATACAACTAAAGTGTTAGCTGTTCCTAAATCTATTGCCATGTCTTGCGACCAAAGTGAAGTTAATCCTGTTAAACCTTTAAACATATTTTCCTTTCTATATTTGAGCGCTTAAATCTTCGTCATCCGGCGCAGTTTTTTTTCTTTTAATTATTAATTTATTCAGTGCGTTAAGGTATGCATTTGCAGATGCAACTAACGTATCTGTATCTGCAGCCTGTCCGACTGTTGTCTTACCCTTTTCTTGTATTCTTACGCTAACAGTGGCTTGAGCGTCAGTACCCTCGGTCACTGCATGTACGTTGTAGAGTAAAAGTTTTACATCATGCGCATAGAGTTTTTTTATACACTTAAAAATAGCATCTACTGGTCCATCTCCAGTCTCTGAAGCACTTTTCAACTCTCCAAATACTTCTAAGGTCATATCAGCTTTTTGTGGCTCACCTGTACCAGCATAAACTTTTAAATTTTTTAATTTGATTACATTATCTTCTGTAACTAAACTATCGTCAACTAATGCTGCGATATCTTCATCGTATATGTGTTTCTTTTTATCTGCTAAAATTTTAAATTTTCCAAATGCTGTATTAATAATATCGTCTGTAACATTTACATAACCCATGTCAGACAATTTATCTCTAAAAGCGTGTCGTCCTGAATGTTTCCCCATAACCAAAGAGGTTTTTTTTACTCCAACACTTTCGGGAGTCATAATTTCATAAGTATTTCTATTTTTAAGCATTCCATCTTGATGAATACCTGATTCATGAGCAAAGGCATTTTTTCCGACCACAGCTTTATTGAATTGAACAGGAAAACCAGTAGCATTTGAAACAACTTTGGATGCTTTGCTTAAAAGTTTTGTATTAATATTGGTCGTATATGGCATTAAGTCATGTCTAGTTCTCATTGCCATTACCACTTCTTCTAATGCAGCATTACCTGCTCTTTCTCCTATACCGTTTATTGTACATTCAATTTGCCTTGCTCCCGCCATAACTCCGGCCAACGAATTAGCAACGGCTAAACCTAAATCGTTATGACAGTGTGTTGAGAGAATTGCTTTATCTATATTTGGTACTTTATTTATTAACGTTTCAATTATTTTCTTAAATTCAGATGGAACTGTATAACCTACAGTGTCAGGAATATTAATTGTTTTTGCTCCACATTTAATTGCAAGCTCAACTGTTTTACACATATAATCCATATCTGTTCGCGTGCCATCCTCACAAGACCATTCAACGTCATCAGTAAATTTTCTTGCATACGTTACGCTATTTTTTATCGAGTCTAAAACTTCCTCTGGTGATTTATTTAATTTATGCTTCATATGAAGTGGACTAGTTGAAATGAATGTATGTATTCTAAAATTTTTTGCATGCTTTAAGGCTTGATAACAAGCATCAATATCTTTTTTAGTAGCCCTCGCTAATCCAGCAGGAATAGACTTTTTTAATGTTTTGCTAATTTCAGTGACAGCTTCAAAGTCACCAGGTGATGCTATTGGAAAACCAGCCTCTATAACATCAACTCCTAATTCATCAAAAACCCTGGAGATTTGTAATTTCTCTTCTAAACTCATTGATGCGCCCGGAGACTGCTCTCCATCTCGCATTGTAGTATCAAAAATTATAATTCTGTTTTTATCGGTCATTATTTAATAATTGTAAAAATATAATCCTTTTTATATTACAATCAAAGCTAGAATTTGCAAATAATTATGTAATTAAAGATAGTTTTTTGGACTCAGATTGGGTTAATTTTTATCTTTATCGACTAGTTTATTTTTACCAATCCAAGGCATCATTGCTCGCAGCTCTTTTCCGACCTTTTCAATAGGGTGCTTTGCTAAATCTTGCCTCATTTTTAAGAAGTTTTTTTGACCTGATTTATGCTCATCCATCCACTGTTTGGTAAATTTACCAGATTGAATATCTTTTAGAACCTCTCTCATTTTTTCTTTAGTCTTACTATCTACGATTCTTTTTCCAGAAACGTATTCACCATACTCAGCAGTATTTGAGATTGAGTAATTCATATTAGCTATTCCGCCTTCGTAAATTAGATCTACAATTAATTTTACTTCATGAAGAGTTTCAAAGTATGCCATTTCAGGTGGATAGCCGGCCTCTGTTAAAGTTTCGAAACCATTTTTAATTAACTCAACTAATCCACCGCATAAAACTGTCTGCTCACCAAATAAATCTGTTTCGCACTCATCCTTAAAAGTTGTTTCTATGATTCCTGCTTTGCCTCCACCAACGGCTGAAGCGTATGATAATGCTAAATCTTTTGCTTTTCCTGAACTATCTTTATGAACAGCCATTAAACAAGGAACTCCTCCTCCTTTTTGATATTCACTTCTAACAGTGTGACCAGGACCTTTCGGAGCAACCATAAAAACATCCAAGTCTTTTCTTGCATTAATAAGATCGAAATGAATATTTAATCCATGAGCAAAAGCTAAACTTGTTCCCTCTTTCATTCTCTGTTCAATATGATTTTTGTAAATCTCAGATTGAAGTTCATCTGGAGTTAACATCATTACCACATCTGCCCAAGCCGCTGCGTCTGATAAAGACATAACTTTTAATCCGGCTCCTTCAGCTTTTTTAATGCTTGTTGATCCTTCTCTCAAAGCCACTACAATTTCTTTTACACCACTATCTTTTAGATTTAATGCATGGGCATGTCCTTGACTACCATATCCAAAGATAGCTACCTTTTTATTTTTGATTAAATCTTTATTAGTATCTTTATCGTAGTAAGTTTTCATATTTAATTAAATATTTTTGGTCCTTTGGTCATTGCTACAGCTCCCGTTCTAGAGGTGCTTATAAGGCCTAAACTTTTTAAATCAAGGGCTAATTTATCAATATCAGCTCTTAATGCAGTTACTTGAATTACAACTGATTTATTTGTTTTATCAAGAATTACTGGATTAAATTTTTTACAAATTTTTTTAACTTTTTCAATTTTTTTTGAATTTCCTAGTATCTTAAACAAAGCTAATTCTCTAAATAGGATATCTTTTTCGCCTCTTTTAAAGTCAGCTACTTTATGTACTGGCACAAGTTTTTTAAGTTGTAAATTTATTTGCTCTATTACCTGGGGTGTTCCTTCAGTTACAATTGTTATTCTGGAAATATGTTTTTTTTTATCTACTTCAGCTACTGCTAAAGACTCAATATTATATCCTCTTCCTGAAAAAAGTCCTGCTATCCTGGCGAGAACACCAGCTTCATTATCAACCCATACTACTATTATATGTCTTTCAATTTTTCCAATTTTACCAGGAACACTATAAGCAGACTTTGATTTTGCCATTAAACTAAAATTTTCCCTTCATCAGAAATCTCTTCCTCTTCTTCGGGGCCTAGAATCATTTGATTGTGTGGTTTGCCTGAAGGTATCATTGGAAAACAGTTTTCAGCTTTATCTACAACACAATCAAATATTACCGGTTTATCAATATTAATCATTTCTTTAATTTTTTCATCCAATTCGTTTGGTGTTTTTGCTCTAATACCAACACAACCATATGACTCTGCTAGCTTTACAAAATCTGGCAATGCAGCTGTATAACTTTCGGAATAATTTTTCTCATGCAAAAGTTCTTGCCACTGTCTTACCATGCCCATGTACTCATTATTTAAAATAAATATTTTTATCGGAAGTCTATATTGTACAGCTGTTGACATTTCTTGCATTGTCATAAGAACAGATGCCTCACCAGCAATATCAATAACTAATTTTTCAGGATTTGCAATTTGAACACCAATTGCAGCAGGAAGACCATATCCCATTGTTCCAAGTCCTCCAGACGTCATCCATCTGTTAGGTTTATTAAACTTATAATGTTGGGCTGCCCACATTTGATGTTGGCCAACCTCAGTAGTAATAAAAGTATCTTGGTTTTTTGTTAATTCATAAAGTCTTTGTACTGCATGCTGGGGTTTAATAACTTTATTACTGTTAATAAAATTTAAAGACTTTTTATCTCTCCATTTTGCGATTTGTTCCCACCATTTCGATGTTTTTTGCTTATTTGAACTAGCAAAGTTTTTATTTTTTTCTTTGAATCTTTTTATTAAAGATTTCAAAAGATCCGTAACATCACTTACTATAGCAAGATCAACTTTAATATTTTTTCCAATTGAAGATGGATCAATATCAACATGAATTTTTTTTGAACCGGGTGAAAATTCGTCCACTTTACCTGTAATTCTATCGTCAAACCTTGCGCCAATATTTATCATAAGGTCGCAGTCATGCATTGCATTGTTGGCTTCATAAGTTCCGTGCATTCCAAGCATACCCAAAAATTGTGGATCATCTCCTGGATATGCTCCTAAACCTTGTAGCGTTGAGGTTATTGGGAAGCCAGTTAATGAGACAAGTTCTCTTAAATATTTACTAGCTTCAGGTCCTGAATTTATTACTCCTCCGCCAGTGTAAAAAATAGGTTTTGATGATTTTTTAATCAGTTCGATGAATTTATCTAATTCTGAATTAGATATTTTGCGAGTTACTTTACCATTAAGTTTTTTTTTAAGAGTATTTTTAAAAAATTTATATTTACCTTTTTTAAATTGAATATCTTTTGGTATATCAACTAAAACTGGACCAGGTCTTCCTGTGGTCGCAACTTCAAATGCTAAATGTAAAACTCTTGAAAGATCATTAACATTTTTTACTAACCAATTATGTTTAGTGCATGGTCGCGTTATTCCAGTAGTGTCACATTCTTGAAAAGCATCGGTTCCAATTAAATGTGTAGGTACTTGACCAGAAATACAAACTAGAGGAACTGAGTCCATGTAAGCATCTGTTAAAGCTGTAACGGCGTTAGTGGCTCCTGGTCCAGAAGTAACTAATAAAACTCCTGGCTTACCGCTTGAACGAGCATAACCTTCTGCTGAGTGACCTGCTCCTTGCTCATGCCTAGCAAGAATGTGTTTTATTGATTTATGATTTTTTAATTCATCATAAATCGGAAGCACTGCACCTCCTGGATAACCAAAAATATATTCTACCTTTTGGTCTTCAAGTGCTTTAAATACAATTTCTGCTCCGCTTAATAAATTTGGCATTCATACAATCTAGCCTAGAAATATTTTGCGTCAAGTTCTAGCTTACAACTTTTGATGTTTTTTTTAAAAGTTTTGAGAAATTTTTCGAATAAATCTTGTTCCAATTCTTCATATGACCTCGAGCCCATGTATTTTGTCTTTTAGCATATTGTCTAGTCTTTATGTTGATGAGCTCTTTACATTGGTCTAAATCGATGAGCCCATTCAGATATTTGTTTATTTCCTCTATACCTATCAATTTATTTGAGGACAAACTTTTATTGACTCTTAAAATATTAAATTTTTTGACTTCATTAATACAGTTTTCTAGGAACATTTTATTTGTTCTTGCTGATATCCTTGATAATAGTTCCTCTCTTGGAGTATTTATAAATATTTTTATAAGGTTGTAATCTAAGAAATCTGATTTAGTGTTTTCTATCCAATCAAAAAGAGATTTATTTGTCTTAATTTTTACCTCATAGGCTCTTTGTATTCGCTGGGAGTCAGTTACTAAAATTTTATTTTTTACTTTAGGATCAATTTTTAATAATTGATTATAAAATTTTTTAGGCCCAAGATTTTGAAAAAGATTTCTAACTTTTTTTCTTGTGTGTTGGTCTATATCAGGAATCTTGCTTATTCCTTTTGTAATTGTATTAAAGTATAGACCTGTTCCACCCACAATAATAGGAACTTTTTTGTTTTTAATGCATAAATTAATCTTTTTTTTTGCCTCCTTAATCCAGTCGCCAGCCGAAAAATATTTTTTGACTGATATTTTCCCATAAAGATGGTGTTTAATTTTTTTCATTTCAGAGGTTTTTGGTCGTGAAGATAAAATAGAAAATTCTTTATATACTTGCATACTATCAGCATTAATAATTTCACCGTTAATTTTTTTTGCTAAACTTAAAGCTAATTTTGATTTACCAGATGCTGTGGGACCCGCGAGAAGAATAATTTTTTTCAACAAACTAGTTTATTTTTACACCTAAATATCGTCTTTGGTTATTTTTATTAATAACCGTGAGAAGTAAAGTTTTTTCTCCTTTATTGAAAAAACTATCAACTTTTCTTTTAAGATCCGTGATAGATTTTATTGGAGTTTTTTGAATCTCAATTATTATATCATTAACACTCAAAAGATTTGCAAGGGGGCTACGATTAGAAATTTCAGTAATAACAACACCTGTCATTTTTTTATCTAAATTTCTTGATTTTAGATCTTCTTCATTAATTTCTCTAACAGTTATTTTTAGTCTATCAATATCTTCTTCCTTATTCACCGCTCTTGTTTTTTTATCTCTAAATTCTTCTGAAGACTCGAGTCTACCAAGTGTTAATCTTTTTGAGATTAATTTTTTATTTCGCCATATTTTTAATTCAACACTCTTACCAACCTCTGTTGCGGCAACAATTTTTGGTAAAGTTCTCATTGTATCAATTTTTTTTCCATCAAAGTTTAAAATTATATCTCCAGCTTTTATGCCTGATTTGTCAGCAGGGCTATTTTTTCCAACGCTCGCTACAAGTGCACCTTGAGGTTTTTTTAATTTTTCAACATCAGCTATTTCTTTAGTAACTTCTTGAATTCTTACACCTAACCATCCTCTTTTAGTTTCACCAAACTTAATTAGCTGATCAATCACGTTAGAAGCTGCATTTGCTGGGATTGCGAATCCGATACCAATAGAACCAGACTGACCAGGAGCAATTATTGCGGTATTAATTCCAATCACTTCACCTTTTAAATTAAATAAAGGTCCTCCTGAGTTACCTTGGTTTATAGAAGCATCAGTTTGAATAAAGTCATCGTACCTTGTGAGGTTAATATCTCTATTTCTTGCTGAAATAATTCCTGCGGTAACGGTCCCTCCTAAACCAAAAGGGTTACCAATTGCTACTGCCCAATCGCCGACCCTAGCATTATCTGAATCTCCAAAATTTACTGGTTTAAATTGATCTCTTGTTTCCATTTTTAAAACCGCAATATCCATATATGGATCAGCTCCTATTACTTTCGCTTTATATTCTTTATCACCAACCTTCACTAAAATATCGTCAGCACCTGCAATTACATGATTATTGGTTACAACTGTTCCATCTGATTCAATTATAAATCCTGATCCTAATGAAGAAGCTTTTCTTTCTGTGGGCCTTTCAAAATCTTTAAACATTTCGCCAAAGGGTGATCCTGGAGGAAATTGAAAAGGGAATTGATTTGTGGTTGTTCTTACTGTTTGAGTTGTTGAAATATTAACAACAGAAGGCATCAGTTTATCTGCTAAATCTGCAAAAGATTCTGGAACAGGTTTAGAGTTAGCTGCGGAATAACTTAGAATAATTAGAAAAATTAATATTTTACCTACAAATTTCATTTAACTTTTTATATACCAAATTATTAAAAAACCGATAACTAAAAAAATAATTCCCAATAATCTTAGTTTATTCTCTGATGTATCTTTAATTAATTTAAATATGCTTTTAATTCTTGTCGGGAAAATGGCTAAAAACAGACCTTCCACAAAAAAAATCAACCCGATTGCAATAATGAACTCGTTCACAAGTACTTAAAATTTACTTCTTTAAAGATGGCTTGATTGATTTACCAAAAAATTTAAAGAATTCGCTATCGGGAGACAAAACTAAAGATGTTTCGCCACCAATTAAAGCTTTTTCGTATGCTTGCATAGCTCTGTAAAAAGCAAAAAATTGTGGGTCTCTTCCAAATGCGTTGGCAAATATTTTATTTCTTTGGCCATCTCCCTCACCCTTCATAATTTCAGATTTTTTATTAGCTTGAGCGAGTATCACTGTTACATCTTTATCAGCAGTTGATCTAATTTTTTGAGCTATTTCTGCACCTTGTGCTCTAAACTCTTTTGCCTCTCTTTCCCTTTCAGTTTGCATTCTTTTATAGATAGCTTCACTATTAGCAGGAGGTAAATCAGCTCTCTTTATTCGAACATCTACAATGTTAATTCCAAAGTTTTTTGCTTCATCGTTTACTTGTGATTGTATAATTTGCATTTGCCTTGCTCTGTCAGTGGATAGTAAGGTAGCTAATTCCTGAGTACCCAACACACCTCTAATTCTTGAATTTATAATTGTAGATAACCTTGATCTTGCAACTCTCTCATTACCAACTGAAATATAAAACTTTAGAGGATCTACTATTTTAAATCTTGCAAAAGCATCAACAATCAATCTTTTTTGGTCAGCAGCTATTACTTCTTCAGGATCATTATCTAAATTTAAAATTCTTTTATCTAAATAAACAACGTTTTGAATAAAAGGTAATTTAAAGTTCAAACCGGCTTTAGTGACAATTTTTTTTGGATCACCAAATTGAAGAACAATTGCTTGGCTAATTTCTTGCACGATAAATAAAGATTGAAAAACTATTACACCAATTAATAATATTGCTGGAATTATAAGTTTAGCTCCTCTCATTAATTATTGCTCCCTTTTTTCAGTTCCGGTAATGGTAAATAAGGCACAACTCCCGAACCAGACTCTTTATCTATTATTACTTTATCTATATCAGCTAAAACTTTTTCCATTGTCTCTAAGTACATTCTTTCCTGAGTAACTTGTTTTGCATTTTTGTATTCATTATAAATCGCTAAAAATCTACTTGCCTCACCCTCAGCTTTTGCCACTACCTCTTTTTTATATGCTTCGGCTTGTTGTAGAACTTGTTCTGCTTCTCCTCGTGCTCTTGGTATCACATCGTTTGCGTAGGCCTCAGCTTCGTTTTTTGATCTTTCTCTGTCCGCTCTAGCAGCCTGAACATCTCGGAAAGCATCTATTACCTGTTCGGGTGGATCAGCCTGTTGAGTTTGAACCTGAGTTAATTGTATTCCAGATCCGTATTCATCTAAAATTAACTGTGCTATTTCTTGAACCTCAACCTCTATTTTAGATCTTCCCTCGGTTAAAATGTTTTGAATTCTGTTTTTTGCTATTACTTCTCTCATAGCTGTTTCTGATGCAGCTTTAACTGTTTCCACTGGACTTTGTATGTTGAATAAGAATTTTTGCGCATCCTTAATTACCCAAAATACGGAATAGTTTATATCTACAATGTTTTCGTCCCCTGTTAACATTAAACTTTCCTCAGGAACATTTCCTACCCCTGAAGATCTTCCGCTATCACTCGCTGGTCTAAAACCAACATCAACTCGATTAACTTTAGTTACTTTGGGTGTCAACACTCTCTCAAAAGGTGTTGGGAAGTGATAATGTAATCCTGGTTGTGTTGTATTCACATATTTACCAAATCTTAAAACAACTCCTTGTTCATCAGGTAAAACCCTGTAAAGACCACTAGCTACATATAGTAAGGCTATAATTATTAAACCTATTATAATTGGTTTAGAGCCTCCGGACTTTCCACCCGAAAATTTATTCACTGTTTTTTGGAAATTCTTAATTATGTCATCTAAGCTTGGGGGGTCTTGTCTGGAACCTGAACCGTTGCCACCAGGCGAACCTCGCCCTCCGTCTCCACCTGGAGGTGTTCCCCAAGGCGATTGATTTTTTAAAATCTTGTCTTTAAAACTCATGACACTTTATATAGTGACTTTTATCTCAAAAACAAGTTAAGTAAGAGCGCTATTATGACCTTTAAATAAAATTATGAGCCAAAAACCCCCTCCAAAGCAGTTTATAAAAAAACCAATTAATGGAACAAAGTATACAATTTTGATTTCTAGTGCCAAAGGTGGTGTTGGAAAATCTACAGTTGCTGTAAATTTAGCATTTGCACTTCAAAACCTGGGATTAAAAATTGGAATTCTCGATGCCGATGTTTACGGTCCGTCTCTACCTAAATTACTAGATTTAAATGAAAAACCGAAAAGTGAAGATGGAAAAGCTTTAACTCCAGTAGAAAAATTAAACGCTCAGTGTATGTCAATGGGACTATTAGTAGATGAACAGACTCCAATGATTTGGAGAGGTCCAATGGTAATTAGTGCTTTAAGAACAATGACCCAAAAGGTTTTATGGAAAAATAGAGACGTAATAATAATAGACATGCCTCCAGGCACTGGGGATACCCAATTAACTTTCGCCCAAGAAATAAAAGTAGACGGAGCAATAATTGTATCAACTCCTCAAGATTTAGCTTTATTAGATGTAAAAAGAGGAATTCAAATGTTTGAAAAAACAGGCGTTAAAATTTTAGGACTAATCGATAACATGAGTTTTTTTAAGGGGGAAGATGGAAGAGAATATAAAATATTTGGAGAAGGAGGGGTAGAAAAAACCGCAAAGGAATTTAATAAAGAATTTTTAGGGCAAATACCTTTACATTCGGATTTACGAAATTCTGCAGATCAAGGCATACCCCTTACAATTTCACAAGTTGATCATGAAGTTTCAAAAATATTTAAAAATATTGCAAGTAAAGTGAAAAATTCTTTTGTTTAAAAGAAAACTATCTTTTTTTAAATAAATAGAAAAAAATATTGTTATCATAATCAATTTTATTATTTTCATAAATCAGATGGCCCAAATCTGGATATCTTATCAATTCAATATATTTACCATCTAAATTATATTCTTTATTAATTAAAGACTTTTTTCCATCAGAAAAATGATTTCTGAAATACTCATGATTCATTGAAAAAAAATATTTAGATGTTCTGTGAATATGTTCTAAATAATTTTTTGCTGCCAAAGGATCCATCTCACCTAAACTGTTTTTATTTATGGACAAATTAATTGTATTTTCATTTATTTTTTCTATTTCCCAAGGGGGTAGAAATATTAAATCGTAATTCGTCTCAATGTCTTTATTAAATTCAGCCTCACCATAAAAAAAATTTCTATTTTCAGGAAAACATTTTGACAAAAAGTATGAAGCAAGCGTAAGGGTTTCAGGTATATCTAAATCGATGTAGGTGAAATTTTTTATTTTTTTTAAAATATAATATGCAAATTTTCCATAACCCCCTCCTAATTCCATAATTGTTCTATTTTCTTCAAGATAATTTTTTAAAATGTCAGAGTAAATGTGATTTGAAAAACTTCCAATAACAACGAAGTTATTTTCAACTAAAGCACCAATCTGATTTCCGTATTTTGGTAATGCTGCATCTTTTACATCTCTGTCTTTATTAAAGTATTTCCATAAGTTTAATTGTCCCTTAAAAATTTCATATTTAAGAAAATTATTTAATAAAAAGTTCTTATTATACTTTTTGATTAAACCTTGGCTTTCAACCCCTAAAAATTTATTCCAATTTCCAAAATTCTGGAGAAAGTATAAAAATTGTTCAAGATCATCTCTTTTATAACTATCGATTAAAAAGTGATAACTTTCATCTATTTGGGATTGCCATAGTGATGAAGGCTTATATAATTGTGATCTATGATTTTGCTCATCCTTCATTAGCTTAAAAGAATTAAAAATTCTTTTTGCTAAAGGTAAATCTGATTTATCAATAGGTTTTTGTTGCGATATTATAATTTCAATTCGAATTTTTTTATAAGAGAAAAAATGGAAAAATCCCTTGAAATAAGGATATACTTTTTTTTTTAAAGTTTTAATTAAACGCTTTTCTTTGAAAGCATTTTTAAACTTAAATATCAAATTCATTTAGATAATTTTGTTGTTAAACCCAAACGATGTCATCAGCTCATTCCACTCTCTTTTTGATAATCCTGAGTTTTCATATGAAATTTTTTCGCCTTTAACCATTTGTTGAATAACTTTTTTTCCTTTAGCTGAAACATGTACAGCGCCTACTCTATAATCTAAAAAAGCTGCATGGGTAATTGGCACCCATCTTTTTACTGTGTCTAACATTACCTCAGCATAAACTCTTATTTCATATTGTGCATGACTATCTGCTCTAAGAAATAAAAAATTCAATAAATTTAATAAGTCAGTTTTCCAATACCATTGTGTGTAGGAATTTAATGTTAAATTCATTCTAGCAAGTTCCCTTGCTAAACCAGCTTTGCGCTCATCAATTTTAGTCCCATCATATCTCTCATTTAACATCTTCTCATAATTGTTGTAAGTTCTTGTTGCGTCATCTTTTAAAATTTGTAATACCTCATCAGCCTGTTCACCTGTTATTAAATCTCCCCTTCCTTGGCGATTAGAAATAGATTGTGCTGATAATTGATCTTTTGATGGAATATAAAATTCTTTATCTAAGATAGAATACCTTGCTGAATACTCATTTACATTAGCAGTTCTATGTCTAATCCATTGACGAGCAATAAATATTGGCAGTTTGACATGATATTTTATTTCACACATTTCAAAGGGGGTTGAGTGCCAATGTCTCATTAGATATTTTATTAATCCCTCATCTGTTGAAACTTTCTTAGTTCCTTTTCCATATGAAACTCTTGCAGATTGAACAATCGAACTATCATCGCCCATATAATCTACTACTCTTACAAAACCATGATCTAAAACTGGTAAAGCTTCATAAAGAATTTTTTCTAATTCTGGAGAAGTAACTCTCTTTGTAGAGTTTTTTTGTGATTGTTGCTCTGCAATTTCTTGCTTTTGAGAATTTGATAATTTCATATGAAATAAAATCATTATT
The DNA here is from genome assembly GCA_902536385.1 of uncultured Pelagibacteraceae bacterium. Classification (GTDB taxonomy): domain Bacteria; phylum Pseudomonadota; class Alphaproteobacteria; order Pelagibacterales; family Pelagibacteraceae; genus Pelagilacustribacter. Next base: position 69,121 of record CACAWY010000004.1, on the reverse strand, counting down.
TCAGATAAAAAATTTTGAACAATAAGATTCTTTACGTTATCAACAATTTCTATAAGATAATCAGATCATACAAAAAATGAATTCTAAGAAAAAAATTATTATTTTACTACCAGTTTATAATGATTGGGCATCGCTCAATAAACTTTTTAGATATATTGACAACCAAGCGAAAAAAATGTCGATTAATTTTAATGCTTTAATAGTGAACGATAATTCTTCAAAGAAAAGTCGTTTGGACATTAAAAATTTAAAAAAAATTAAAAAAATTGAAATTTTGAACCTTAAACAAAATTGCGGAAATCAAATAGCTATAGCTTTAGGTCTTAGATTCTTGTCAAAAAAGAAAAATATCTCAAAAATAATTGTTATGGACTCTGACGGTGAAGATAGCCCTTTTGCTTTAAACAAAATGTTAGAAACTTTAGATAAAAATAAAGAAAAATTTGTGTTTGCATCCAGAGCCTCAAGAAAAGAAAATTTTATATTAAAATTTTTAAATAATTTAAGATTAATTTTTACATTTATGATGACCGGAAAATATATTGATTATGGTAACTTTAGTTGCTTTAATTTCAGTAATTTAAAAAAAATTATTAATCAAAAAGAAACCTACTCTGCTTTTTGTTCTAGTGTTACAAAATTTTCGGAAATAATAAAGATCCCTGTAAAAAAAGAAATTCGGTATCAAGGTAAATCTAAGGCTAATTTCAAATTTTTAATAATGCACTCATTGAATATTATTAATGTTTTTAGCTTTATATTTTTCTTAAGATCATTATTTTTTATTTTTGCGTTTTTCGTTTTTTTTAAAGAAACCGATATTTTATATTTTGTAATAGTTTTATTTGCTATTCTTAATTGTATGAATTTATATTTGATAAAAACACAAAAAGACGCAATTTATTTTAATAGATTTGTTAAAAACACTGTTCAATTAAAATAATTTAATTTTCAACCAATACCCAAATCAAATTTAATTATATTAAATTGAATAACTATTTTTAATTTCTCTTATTTTTGATAATATAAATTGTTGGTTTACCAACTATAACGATAAACGAGTTTCGTAATAAACATCACGGACGTGGGGGCAGTACCCACCACCTCCACCAAATATTTCTCGAGGGGGGTGAATTAGGATCGACGGGTGTCTAAAAGCTGCTTTTTCGTTCGAGATAGTTCCGACGTAACGGGCTAAATTATAAATGCAAATCAAAAATTTGCACTTGCAGCTTAATTAACCTAGTTAATTAAGTCACGGGGTCCGGGGCACCTGGCAACAGAACGCCCCTACTTACATTGATTCATCAAAACAATCCCATAATGCTTCAGGATTCTCATTACCATCGTACGAGATGTCCATAAGATATAAAGACCTAGATTTTAATTTAATTTTATTTCCATTTTTATCTACAAAGGTTTCTCTTTTTTTTGGAATTAAAAACAAATGTGTATAACCAAACTCGTAACCCCAGTTATCTTTTTTTACATGTATTTCAAAATCATATTGATAAGAACCTAAAACTCTCACTAAAAAATCTGAACGATTACTTCCATTAGTGTTTACTCCAAATGAATTTGATCCAAAATACTGATTGTTAACAAATTTCCCTGTACCCCAACCGTTTATCTCTAAATCAATATTTTTTGGTACATTGTAAATTTTGATATTATCGAATTTTAATTTACATTTTAATAATTGTTTTTCCCAAGGAAACATTTGCATTAACCAAGAGTGATATGAGAATAAAAAAAATATTAATACTAAATACCAATATTTTTGGACAAAATCTCTCATTTGATAATTTTAATCAAATTTACAATGAAGTGCTATATCCAAAAAAGCAAGTAGAAAGAAAATAAGTGCTTCGAGCAATGAAGTTTGCAATGAAGTATTTTGATAAAGTAAGCAAATATGCTAATTTCTAATCTAATGCCGGGCAACAGAACGCCCCTTAATTATTCACATGAATATGAACTTTCACTTAGTTTTTTAAGCTCACCATTTTCATATTTATATTTAATTATTGAGGCTGATTTTGGTTTTGAAAATTCCAAATTTATTTTCCAACTCTCATCTAATAACTTCCTGAGTCCTAAAAACGAAGTTTTCCATTTAAAGTATTCTGCTGAAACACCATTTCCAAAAATTAAGACATTTGTGAAAGTTTTGCCTAATATCTCTATTCTGTCTTGATTATAAAATATATTTATAACTTCACTATTCTTATCATCGCTACAAATCAAATCATTTGCTAAAACTGAATTATAACTGCCAAAAATTGAGAGACTAAAAATTATGATCGCTAAAATTTTTTTCATTCTTTAGATTTTTTAAAATTAATCCGTAAATTAAAATATTAATAAGTATAAGCGATATACCAATATAAATTTGAATTTCAGCAGTCAAGTCCTCAGGATAAATTATTGGAAAAAGATAGTTGTTAATAAAATCATTAGAATAAGTTGACAGCTCACCTTTATATAAAAACCAATTCTCTAGATAAGTTAACGGACAAACAGAATTAGTGAATTCTATATAAATTCCCCATAATAATGATGGGATATGAATATAGATAATTTTTGAAAAAATAAAAAAGAACATTCCACCAAAAATAACAAATAAAATAAATATTAAATGAGTAACTAAAGTCAGATTTGCTAACAATTCGTACATTATCTAATTAATTTAAATGATAGTTCGTATTTGAATTCTAATTTCACAGGACTTATCTTATCCGGACTCACTGGTGGGCACAATACGGTCTCACCCAGCAAAGAAATAGCCGTTTTTTATGATCTTGAATTGTTATATAACGTTAAAAGGTTAAGGGTACCTGGCAACAAAACGCCCCTGAAAATATATGATTAATAATAAACAGTTCTCCATTTTCATATGCAAATTAGGAGTATTAAAAAAAAAAAAATATATAATTAAATTTTTTGATGAACTGAAAGATGAAATAATTTGTTTTTTAGATAAAGAAGAAAATATAAAAGTTTTTTCATCTATCTGTCCTCATTTTGGTGGTGAAATTTTTTATGATCAAAAAAAGGATTTATTGAGATGTAAGTGGCATAATTGGAAGTTTTGTAATAAAACCGGAAAGTGTCTTAGTTATCCATTAAAATTAGGATTAAACCCTTATGAGTTTGAGGTTAAACCGGATAAACTAAAAGAATATAATATTAATTTAGAAAACGATAAGATATTTTTAATTTATGAGAGAGAGTGACATATTAGAAGTTGAAATAATTAAAGAAATCAATTGCTCTAAAGAGGTTGCTTTATGGAATTATTGGGATCATGAACACTTAGATGTTGTTCACGAAGGATATAAAAAATCAGATATTCTATATGATAAAAATAATTTCATGTTTAGAGTCGATAATATTAAAGTCCCATTTCCATTTTTAAAATTTCTTACTCCTGTCTTTATGGTTCAACATGATGAAAATACATTGTTCACATATGCGGTACAAATGGGCGTGATATCTAAAACAACTATTACTGTCAACTCTAAAACAAATTCCTCTTGTGAAATAATTATGAATTACAAATTTTTTTTAAATGGTTGGAGAAAAATTTTAAAACCTTTTTTAAAAATAATGATACCTAAATGGAATGAGAAAGTTTGGTTAGAAGATTATCCAATAAAAATGAGACGACAAAAGGTTGTGGACATGAACTTTAAAGATTTTAAAGGATTGCCTTCGAAAATCAGTTCGAGATCAAAAAAAAATGCAAATGGAAATTCTTTCAAACTGCCAGTGCCAAGACCAATTAATTCTTCTAGAGATTTACACCCTTTGTCTATTAAATTTAGAAGTAAAAATTCAAAATAGTTTTCAAATATTAGAACTAAAAAATATATTTATCTAACATATAAATTATAATCCCAACTGATATTCCTAAAAGTATCCAGTGATAATTTTTTTTCATTAAGCTACAAACTTGTTTAAGTTTGGTTTAAAATAATTTGGACCTTTCATCACTTTACCTTTATCATTGTAAATTGGTTTTCCATTATTATCTAATTTGCTCATATTTGAACTTTGTACCTCTTCGAAACATTTGTCTAAATCTATTCCAAAAGCATGACCAGCACCATAGGTTACATAAAGTATATCAGTTAAAGCATCTGCAACTTCTTTGATGTCTCTTTTATCTATTGCATCTTTCAACTCTTCAAGTTCCTCTTTAATAAGGTCATATCTTAGGATGGTAATTTTATCGTTTGGAAACTCAGCTTTTTCTTTTACTTCCTGACCAAAAGTTTTCATAAATATTTTAACACTTTTAAAATTGCTCATTTTTTATCCTTTGTGTTTCATAATTTATCAATAAAGGTGTATTATAACAAAGAATCAACAATGAAATACAGAATAGAATTCGACAGTATCGGAAAGATTAAAGTGCCTGGTGATAAGTATTGGGGTGCCTCGACTGAGAGATCTAATAAATATTTTAATATTGGAGATTTTTTAGTAAGACCTTTAGTTATCCACTCTATAGCGATTATTAAAAAAGCAGCAGCTATAGTTAATGCTAGAAACAAAGATTTAGATGTTAGACTAAGCAAATATATTATCAGGGCAGCAGATGAAGTGATCAAAGGCAGATTAGATGATCATTTTCCTTTAAAAGTTTGGCAAACTGGATCGGGTACACAAACAAATATGAATGTAAACGAGGTAATTGCTAATAGAGCGATACAAATGATTGGTGGTAAAATGGGTACAAAAAAACCTGTTCATCCTAATGACCATGTAAACAAATCCCAATCTACAAATGATGTATTTCCTACTGCAATGCATATTGCGATTGCTTTAAAATCAAAAGAGAAGCTTCTTCCATCTTTAAAAATTTTAGAAAAAGAATTAGCTAGAAAATCAAGAGAATTTAAAAAAATTGTTAAAGTTGGAAGAACACATTTACAAGATGCAACACCTTTAACTTTAGGACAAGAATTTTCTGGCTATCATACTCAATTAAGAAAATGTATATCAAGAATAGAGTCTGCTCTTAAAGAAATCTATTATTTAGCGCAAGGAGGAACTGCGGTCGGAACAGGATTAAATACTAGAAAAAATTTTGATAAAAAAATTATTAAAGAAATTAGTAAAATTACAAAACTCCCATTCAAACCTACTTCAAATAAATTTGCGGCTTTAGCAGCCCATGATGAGATTGTAAATTTCTCAGGAACACTCAATACCACAGCAGTATGTCTAATGAAAATTGCTAATGATATTAGGTTTTTAGGTTCAGGCCCAAGAGCTGGTTATGGAGAACTAATTTTGCCATCAAATGAACCAGGATCCTCTATTATGCCAGGTAAGGTTAATCCAACTCAGTCTGAAGCCGTTACAATGGTTTGTGTGAAAGTAATTGGAAATCATAACGGAATTACCATGGCAGGTTCTCATGGACACTTTGAACTAAATGTTTTTAAACCTTTAATAATTCATAATATTTTACAATCTATTGAGATAATGAGTGATTCTGCAAAAACTTTTGCACTTTATTGTGTAAAAGGAATTAAAGCTGATAAAAAAAGAATAAAATATCTTTTAGATAATTCATTAATGCTAGTTACAGCCTTAGCACCGAAAATTGGATATGATAAAGCTGCAAGTATTGCAAAAACTGCTTATAAAAATGGAACTACTTTAAAACATGAGGTCATTAAATCAGGATTAATCAAAGAAAAAGAATATAATAAAATAATGAGTCCCATTAATATGACTAAACCTAAAAATTAAGAAATTTCTAAAATAAATTTTCTTAATTTTGATAAATCAAATATATTTTGGAAATTTTTATCGAACAGGATATTTTCAAAAGATGACTTAAAATATTTTATGTCTTCAATTGTAGCGTTATAGTTTTCGTTCATTTCTATACTGTCAAAATTTATCGTATTATTCAGGATATTTAAGTTACCCCGAATTACTAATTTTAATTTTTCATTTTTGTTTTGATATTTAATTCCAAATTTTTCATATAATTCTCTTTTATCCATAGTAGAAAGATTACAGTCGAAATGAAGTACTGGGTAATCTTCTAATAAATTTATTTTGTTTTTACAATTAAACTTACTTTTATCTATTGAGAAATTTTTATAAATATTTAGTCTACCGAATGCTAATTGAGTTTTGATATCTAAGTTATCTATTAAATTATTATAAAATCTTTTGGGTAAAAAAGAAATACTAATTTGACTGTTGAACCTTTTAATTAATTCTTTTGAATTAAGTATGTGTTCAATATCTAAATCTTTTAAAATTTTAGGGTCAATATTTTTTACTTCAGAGTTAAGATCTATTTTAAAAAAAGGTTTATATTTAAGGGTTCCGTTGCTACTAAATGAAAGTTTTTTATCTCTAAAAATAAAATTACTGATTTTTAAGGAGTTATTCTCGTACGAGAAGTCAAGTTTGAAATTTGATCTTAAAACTTTTCCTTTTAAATTTCCATTATAATTTAAATTCTTATTATCGAAAAAAATTAGTTTTGCGGATATTCCTGTCCCTAAAAGTTTAAAACTTATATTTTTATATTTATCTTTTAAATTAACTTCAAATTTTCTATTAAAGAGCTCACCTATTATAACATTTTTTTTGTAGCCATAATTTGTAAATCTTATTTTATTAAGATTTATTATATTATTGTTGTTATCTGAAATATTAAATTTCAAATTCTCAAAAAAAAACTTTTTTTCTATACTAAAAATATCCTTAATAAAATTTTGAATAAATTTTACATCAGTTGTTATAACAGAATTAATGAGTTTAATTTTTCTAGCATGGAAATTATTATAGTTGTAAATACTAAATATCTCTGGATATATAATCAATTTTTGAGATGATAGGCTTAAATTATCTGAGGAAGGATTTATGATTGCGTTGTTTATTTGTAAATTTGGAACTGGAAAAGAATTAAAATCTATATTATCCATTTTTATTATCTTTAAGCCATAGTTATTAAAGAGATACTGCTTGATAATTTGCTCTTTCTTTTTGTAATCAAAAACTTGGGGAATTAATAAAATTATTAATAATGCGACAAAAAAAATTGAAAAAAGATATCTTAGGAAAAATATAAATTTAAATAATCTAGAAAATTTGTTGTTAATTGTTTTATAAATTTTATTTATCATTTTTTTTATATTTGTAACTAGTATATAAATGAAAATTCTAGCTTATGAATAATAAAGATAAATTAATTCAAAAACTAAACAAGGAACAAAAAGATGCGGTTCTTAGCACTGAGGGTCCCAACCTAATTGTTGCTGGAGCTGGCTCTGGTAAAACTAGAGTTTTAACAACGAGATTAATACACATTATTAATCAAAAGAAAGCTTTTCCAAGTCAAATTTTATGCGTGACTTTTACAAATAAAGCTGCGAAAGAAATGCAAAATAGAGTAATGCACCACGTTAAAGGAACATCAAGTGCAATTCCTTGGTTAGGGACATTTCACTCAGTAAGCGTAAAAATTTTGCGGAGACACGCTGAGGCATTAGGTTATAAAAGTAATTTTACAATTCTTGATACAGATGATCAGAAAAAACTTTTAAGAAGTATTGTCAAAGGAGAGGACTTAGATGCAAAAAAATTTTCTCCTCAATTAATATTATATCATATTGATCAATGGAAAAATAAAGGTTTGTTGCCAAAAGATGTAAAAATAGAAAAAAAAGGATCTATTATAAAATCAATTTTGAAAGTATACGAGATATACCAAAGTAAAACAAAAGACTTGAATGCATTTGATTTTGGTGATCTGATTCTTTTTTGTGTTAAACTTTTTGAGGAACATAAGGACATAAGAGGAATATATCAAAGTAACTTCAAATATATTTTAGTAGATGAATTCCAAGATACAAATTTTATTCAAAATAAATGGCTAAATTTATTAGTCAATGAAGAGAGAAATATTTGTTGCGTTGGTGATGATGACCAATCAATTTATAGTTGGCGAGGCGCTGAAATAAAAAACTTCCTAACATTCGATAAAATTTATGAAAATTGTAAAGTATTTAAGTTAGAACAAAACTACAGATCTACAAAAAATATATTAGAAACAGCATCTCATTTAATTTCAAATAATTCTAATAGAGTTGGTAAAAAATTATGGTCTTCGGCCAATCAAGGTGAATTAGTAAAATTAAATTGTTATAGATCTGGAAAAGAGGAAGCACAAGGTATAAGTGATATTATTGAACAAAAAATTAAAAAAAAATACTCATTAAATGACGTATCAATTTTGGTAAGAGCTATATATCAAACAAGAGAATTTGAAGAACGATTTCTTCAGGTAGGAATAAGTTATAGAGTGCTTGGAGGAATTAAGTTTTATGAAAGAACTGAAATAAAAGATGCTATTTCTTATCTAAGAATTGTTAATCAAAAATTTGACGATTTAGCTTTAGAAAGAGCGCTTAGTGCTCCGAAAAAAGGGATTGGGGAGAGTACTGTCAATCAAATTTATTCTTTTGGTAAATTGAATAAATTGTGTCTTGAAGACTCTATTATCAAGATGATTGAAAAAGGTGATTTCAAACCAAAAATAAAAACTACAATTCACCAATTCATAAATATGATACATAAGTGGAGAAAAGACTCATCTAAAATGAAACATTATGACTTACTTAAATTAGTTTTAGATGAGTCTGGATATTCATCATTATTGAAAAATAAAAAAGATTTAGAAAATGAAAATAGGTTAGAAAATTTGAAAGAATTACTCAGAGCAATGCAAGATTATGATAGCCTTCAGAGTTTTTTAGAACACGTAGCATTGGCAACTTCAATTGACCAGGACTGGGAAGGGGCAAAAATTAATCTAATGACAATGCATGCCGCCAAAGGATTAGAATTTGATGTTGTTTTTCTTCCTGGATGGGAGGAAGGACTATTTCCTCACCAAAAATCTTTAGAAGAAAAAGGAGATTTTGCTTTAGAAGAGGAGAGAAGATTAGCTTATGTTGGAATTACTAGGGCGAAAAAAGAAGCTTATTTATCTTTTGCAATGAAAAGAGCATATCACGGGGATTGGATGGATGCACTACCCTCTCGATTTATAAATGAAATACCTGAAGAAAGTGTTGAAAAGAATGAAACAAGCACTTTTGAAAATGATGAATTTGAATTTAATCAAGATAACTCAATTGACTTTGATGAGGGCTACAAAAGTCCTGGATGGGATAGATATAAAAAGAAAATGTTGAAATGGAAAAAATAAAAAGATTAAGAGAGATTCTTGATAAAGAAAAAGTTGATGGTTATCTAGTTCCAAAAAATGATGAATTCTTTGGGGAATACACCTCTAAATATAATGATAGACTAAGTTTTATTTCGAATTTTACGGGGTCTTTTGGTTTTTCATTAATACTCAAAAGAAAAAATTATTTATTTGTTGATGGAAGATATACTTTGCAAGCAAATAATCAAAGTGGAGATGTTTTTAAAGTAATCACCTTTCCAAGAAAAATGCCGAAAGATATTTTAAAAAATAAAAAAATTTCTATTGGCTTGGATCCGAAATTAATTACTAAAAAAACATTAGATATATTTTTTAGTAAAACGCAATGTAATTTTAAGTTAATAAAAGATAACCTGATTGATAAAATTTGGAAAAGAAATAAGAAAAAAAGTGCTAAAAAATTTTATAGTATCCCTGATAGTTTTGTTGGGGAAAATTATGAGAAAAAAATAAATAGAATTATTGTAAACTTAAAAAATAAGGGTGCTGATTATCAATTTATCTCGGCTTGTGAAAATAACGCTTGGTTATTGAACATTCGTGGAAAGGACTCAAGATATTCCCCAATTCCGTATAGTTATATTTTAGTTAGTAAAAATAAAAATATTCAATTATTTTGTAATTTAAAAAAAGTATCTTTATCTTTAAGGAGAAAACTTAAAAAAATTAATTTTTTAGATATAGAGTTAGTAAATAAATATCTGGCAAGTATAAATAAAAAAAAATTTATAATAGATAAAAATACTTGTTCTATACACTTTGAGAATTTAATTTCAAAATATAATAAAATATTAAAATTCAATGATCCTATCTATAAATTTAAAGCTATTAAGAGTAAGCAAGAAATAGAAAGTATTAAAAAAACTCATATTTACGACGGAGTAGCACTTACAAAATATTTATTTTGGGTAAAAAATAATTTTTTTAAGAAAACGATTACTGAGATAAGTGCTTCACAAAAATTATTACAATTTAGAAAAAAAAATAAAAAATTTAAGTTTTTAAGTTTTCCAACCATTTCTGGTTCTGGCCCGAATGGTTCAATAATTCATTATAATGCTACAAATAAAACGAATCGAGTTTTGAGGAAAGGAGATATTTATCTTGTAGATTCTGGGGGCCAATATGAATTTGGAACAACAGATGTCACAAGAACCATTTCTTTAAATAATAATAACAAAAGAATAAAAAATATTTTTACAAGAGTTTTGAAAGGTCATATTGCGGTTAATAGATTTAATTTAAAAAAAAATACAGCAGGATATTCTATTGATAGAGTTGCTAGAAAATATTTAAATCAAATAAACTTGGATTACGCCCATGGGACTGGTCACGGTGTAGGTTTTTTTTCTAATGTTCATGAAGGTCCCCAAGCTATTTCAAAAAATAATAAAGTTCTAATTGAAGAAGGCATGGTGATTTCTAATGAACCTGGTTATTATGAAAATAGTAAATTTGGAATAAGAATAGAAAATTTAATATACGTAAAAAAATATAATAAAAAACTAATGTTTGAAAATTTAACGTTAGCGCCTATAGATAAAAATTTGATTGAATTATCTATTTTAAAAAAATATGAAAAATTTTGGATTAATATGTATCATGAGAAAGTTTTTAATAGTCTAAAAAGTTATATGAACTTTAGTGAACTGCGTGATTTAAAAAAAGCTTGCTCAGCTATTATTTAACATTTTATTCCAATCGTTTTCTGTAACAATTTTTATTTTAAGAGCCTTTGCTTGATCAATTTTTCTTTTAGTAGGCTTAGTGTTGCCAACTACTAAAAAATCTAGTTTTTTTGAAACTGAACCAAGCACTTTACCTCCATTATCTTCAGCGATAGATTTTGCCTCGGATCTACTCATGTTATTAAAACTTCCAGTAAACATCATTTTCTTATTTGAAAACTTTCCACCTTTTTTTTTGGAAAAATAATTACCAATACTTAATTGATTAATTAAATTGAGTGTTATTTCAACATTTTTTTTGTTTGAAAAAAAGCTGTCAATTGAATCAGTTTGTGTTTCGCCAATTCCATCTAATTCTACTAAATTTTTTAAAATTTGTATTCTTTTTGAATTACTAAACAAATTTGAAAACTCATGAATTGAAATAAAAAAATCAGCAAGAATTTTGGCATTTTCTTGGCCAATATGTCTTATTCCTATTGAGTATATAAATTTATCTAAATTTATTTTTTTTGAGTTGGTGATCGCTTTTTGCAAATTTTTAATTGATAATTCGCCCCACCCTTCAAGAGATTTGATTCTTTTGTAATTCAATTTAAAAATGTCCGAAGGCTCTTTAATCAAGTTTAAATTCCAAAACTGTTCGACAACTTTTTTTCCTAGGCCATCAATATTAAATGCTTCTTTTGAAACTAAATGTTTTAATTTTTCTTTAGCCGTAAATTTACACTCGTATCCCTTTAAACATCTTCTGACTGCGTCCAGTTTATTAGTGTTTTTACTTATTTCTTTTTTTGTCTCAGCTCCACATAAGCATTTTTTTGGAAATTTGAATGGGGAGCTACTTTTTTCTCTCTTAGATAAATCAACTGACACTACCTGGGGTATCACATCACCTGCTCTTTGAATGTTTATTATATCGCCTATTCTTATATCTTTCCTCTGAATTTCTTCCTCGTTATGTAAAGTAGCATTAGATACAACAACTCCCCCAACTGTCACTGGTTCAACTTTTGCAACGGGGGTAATAGCACCTGTCCTTCCTACTTGAATGATAATATCTTTAATTTTGGTAACTGCTCTCTCTGCTGAAAATTTATAAGCAGTTGCCCATCTAGGTGAATTCGATGTATTTCCTAATCTTTTTTGTAATTTAACATCATTTACTTTAAAAACTAAACCATCAATATCATAATTTAAGGAAGATCTTAATTTATCTATTTCTTTGTGTCTTGTTTCAATTTCTTCAAGTCCTTTAACTTTTTTTATAAGTGGGTTCACTATAAATCCCCAACTTTCAATTTTTTTTAAAAATTCTAACTGTTTTGTAAATGTAATTGGTATGATTGTACCGAAACCATAAGCAAAATATTTCAAAGGAATTTTTGCTGTAACTTTTGGATCTTTTTGTCTTAATGATCCACCTGCAGCATTTCTTGGGTTAGCAAATTTTTCTTCTAGATTTTTAAAATCTTTTTTTCCAATAAAGATTTCACATCTTACTTCTAATAAATCTGGTATTTGTTTTTCATTAATTTTTTTTGGTATTGTTGAGATAGTTTTTAAATTTTCCAAAATATCCTCACCTACCTCGCCATCTCCTCTCGATAGCCCTTGTGTCAGTATTCCTTTTTCATAAATTAAAGATGCTGAAATACCGTCAATTTTTGGTTCTGAAGTAAATTCTAAGTTGGGGTCGGTTAAATTTAAAAAATTGTTTATCTTCTTAATAAAATCTTGCATTTCGCTTTTGTCAAAAGCATTCGATAATGAAAGCATTGGGCTTAAATGTTTTACTTTTTTAAACTTGTTTGAAGGTGGAGACCCAATGTTTTTTTCAAATAATTTTAAATCTTTTAAAAATTTATATTTTTTTTCTAATTCTAATATTTCTCTTTTAAGGCTATCGTATTCTGCATCAGATATTTGAGGATTATCTCTTTCAAAATAATATTTGTTATGGTTTTTAATTAATTTAATTTTCTTTTTAAAATCCTTAATAATTTTGTCTTTATTAATCATTATTTATTTTATTTTTTTTAAAATATTTTTTAAAAAACTTTTTTCATTTTTGAATTTTTTAGGATCAACCCTGCTCTTAATTTCATAATTTTTATTTAGAATTTTATATGATTGTTCAAACCATTCGCTGGTATTGTAGTTATAGCCTAAAATATTTGCAAATTTTTTAGCCTCTTCCTCTAGACCTAAGTAATAATTAATTTCCACTAATCTATGGAGCGCTTCTTCTATAAAAATAGTTTGATCATATTTTTTTACAATCACTTTTAACCTATTAATAGCAGGGATCCATTTTTTTGTTGAAATATAAAATTTTGCTACAAATAATTCTTTAGCTGCTAGTTGATTTTGTATTAAATCTTTTTTAAATTTTAAATCCAATGCATATTCTGTGTTCGGATATTTAGCCAAGAAAAAGTTTATTTTATCATTTGCCTTAATTAAAGGATCTAAATCTTTTTTTTCATCAGCAATTTGCTCAAAATAGATTATTGAAATTAAATAATGAGCATATATCACAAATCTATCAGAGGGATAATTTTTCAAATACCTTTCTAGGTTCTCAAGAGCTTCTGAATAAAAATTTATACCATAAAGTGAAAAACTCGACATGATTGCTGATTTAGCAGATAAGTCAACTTCTCTAAAATTTAGTTCAGCCTCAGAAAATTTTTTACTGGCAAAAAAGAAGTCGTTTTTTTCAAACGCTTCAAGACCTTCTTTATAAATGACATAAGGGTCAACCTTTTCAGAAGGTTCATAAGTTAGTTCATCTTTTGAGCAAGATAACAAAACTAAAGTTATTATTAGTGCAGATGTTAGTCTAACTATCATACAATAGATTAATAACAGATTAGAATATAAAAAATAAGATTTATATTTGGGATCTAAGCGTTAACTGCAATTTTAATTGATTGATTTGACCTAATTTTTTGAGAAACAACTATTTCTTTTAATTCAGATATCTCAAAAGCTGTGCTAATTTTTAATAATTTTCTAAGAAACATATTAGTTAACTCATGTCCGCCTTGGTTACATTTCACTGTACCTAATATTCTAAAACCAGATAGCAAAAAGTCTCCTGCCAAATCTAAAATTTTATGATTAACAAATTCTTTTTCATTTCTTAGTCCTTCCTCATTCAAAATTTTATCTTTATCTATAACTAAAGCATTATCAAGAGAACCACCTTTAGCTAAACCCATTTTTTTTATTTTTTCGATATCCTCAAATAAGCAAAAAGTTCTAGAACTTATTACATCGTGTAAATCATTTTCATTAAAATTTACTTTATTAGATTGGTTTCCAATTATATTATTTTTATAATTTAATTTAAATTCAACATTAAATGTTGAGTTGCTTTTTTCTATTGATATTTTTCTTTCACCATCAATCAATTCTAGTTTTTTAGAAATATTCAAGTATTTTCTTTTTTTAGACAATTCTTTCAAACCCTGCTTTTGAATATCATTTAAAAATTTAGAAGCTGAACCATCCATTATTGGAACTTCTTCACTATCAATTTCTACAACGGCATTGTCTATATCAGCAACGTATAAAGCCGCCATAAGATGTTCTACAGTTGATACTTTTGTTCCAAACTCATTTTCTAAAGTTGTACATAAAGTAGCTGAAGATACATTTTTATAATTAGCTTGAATTTGATTTCTATCACTTAAATCAATTCTTTTAAAAACAATTCCTTGATCAGATTTTCCTGGATAAATGGTTAAAGTGGAATTTTTGCCTGTATGAAGTCCTGTGCCTTTAAAAGTCACAGGTTTGGAAATTGTTTGTTGAAAAATTTTTAACATCGCTAATATATATCCAAATGTTAGAGAGTCTTTAAAACAACTAATGTTTCTGAAAATAACAAGTATTTATTAATTAAAAAAAAGGTCGAAAAATCTTGCAATTAATGACTTTTTTTCTTTAACTATGGGAACCGCTTCCTTTTTCCACCCATATTGAACGAGTTGATATGCGCTTTCGTAGATCTCCTCGATATTAAGATTTTTAGTTATAATTATTTCTTTTTCGCTTTTCTTAGAAAATGATTCTTTGTAAATACTCTTAAAACATTTTAAATTTGATAAATCATTTATAGTTAAAAAAATAACAGGATCTTTTTTTAAAAAATTTTTAACATTAATGTTTTCAAGTAAAATAATTTCTGCAATTTCTTGGATTCTTGCTTGCGCAATATCGGTTATAAGTTTTTTTTTAATCTTTTTAAAGTTATGATTATCGAAAAATCTTTCTTCTATAAGTTCATTTTCTAAATTTTTTGAAAAGTCTGAACTAAATAATATATTTTCTACAGTCTCTTTTTTTAAAGCAATAATTTTTGATATATCACTTATTACTGTGTTTGCACCAAACTTAAAACTTTGAAAAAATTTTAAAGATGAATTTTCAAAAAAAATTACTTCCGAGCTTTCTTTTTTAATTTCAATTTTGAAGAATGTTTCTAAATTATGATTATTTCTAATTGTTTTTACACCATCTAAAAATTTTTTTGAAATTATTTTGTTTATTTTTAAGTTACAATCATTAAATATATTTTCAAAATTTTCGTAATCATTATTTTCAATTAAAAAAAAAGATAATTCCTGTGAATAGAAATTTCCAAATAATCCTATTGGAAGGTTTTCAAATTTTTTTTTATCTAAAAAAAATTCAGAATTGAATATGTGAAGAATTTTTTTTTGTTTTTCGTTTTCAAGGAGCTTTGATTTAAGGGTGTTTAAAATATAAATTACGTCCTCCTTGCTTAGTTGAGATCCGCTAAGCTTTTTAAATCCAGTTAAATTTATTACTGAACAGTGCAAATCATTTATTACAAGTGTAACAGTTTTAAAAACATAATTTAAATTTTGTTCTAATGTATAAATATTGTCTTTTAAAGTTTTAAAAGGAAAATTATCTTTAAAGTTAGTGTTGTTGTGAATATCATTTTTTATTTTTTTTAAATGAATTAATTTAAAGTTACCATTTTCTTTTATAACTCCAACAATTAATTTATACTCATCATTGTCTATTTCTACAAAGAGAACTGGGGAGGTTGATTCCATTCCTTATTTTAGAATAAGTTGATTATTAATTCTATAATCAAAAGTTTTATATTTTTCAAAATTTATTTTGTCCTTTATATCTTTAAAATTTTGAAGACTCTTATTATATTGTTTGATTGGTAACTTTATTAATTGATTTTCTTTTGTAAGCAAATCCCAACGCTTTGATTCAAAAAAATAGAAGGTTTTAATTTCATTTAGAGGAAAGTCTATTTTTTGAAGGTTGTCATAAAAATTTTTAAAGTTTTTTGCGTCTCCAAATACTAAAGGTAAATTTTTGAACTCTTCTAATTCAATAAAATTTATTACATCTCCTTTTGAAGTGTAAAATTTTTTTTCTGTTTTATTCTGAATAATTACTATAGGTTTTTTTTCTGAAATTTTAATTTTAATTGTATCTGGGTAAATTTTTTTAAACTCAAATGTATTAATAAAATCAATTTCATTCAGTTCATTTTCAATATCTTTTGACTTTAGAAATAAAAGATTTTTTTTATATAAAAATGAAAGTTTTTTTATCAGTTTTTTTTTTTCTAGAACTTTATTGTTTTCTATAATTATTTTTTTAATGTTAAGTTTATGATTTGCTAACTGATTTTCTTTAATGTTATATGAACTGAAGATGATTAGTAATATTAAGGCAATTATAAATCGATTTTTCATCTATTAATACCAGCATCTAACAAAATCTTCTCGATCAAATTAGGAAATGATATTCCATAATGATTTGCTATTTCAGGCACAAGCGAAAGACTTGTCATTCCAGGTTGTGTATTAATTTCCAGGAGATAAAACTTATTTTTAAAATATTTAAAATCTGCTCTAGTAACGCCTCTGCATTTTAAAGCTTTATGTGCTTTCAATGCTAGCCTCAAAACTTCTGAATAATTTTTTTTTTTTAATCTAGCAGGCATAATATGTTTCGTTTTAGCTGATTTTGTATATTTAGCTTTATAATCATAAAAAAATCTTTTTGGGATTAATTCAATGGCACCTAAAGAAGTATTATTAATCACAGCAGCTTGTATTTCTTGACCTCCAACATACTGCTCAAATAATAATTCATTATAATGCTTGAACAGGATCTTTGTTGAAATTTTTAGCTGTTTTAAATTTTTAACAATTTTAACACCAAGACTTGAGCCTTCGTTAATTGGTTTTATTACAATTGGAAAACCAATTTTTTTTTTCTTAATACAGGTCTTTAGAGTTTTTGTATTAAAGTTATTTTTTTTTACTGAAAAATATTTAGGTGTTAAAATTTTATTTTTAATAAATATTTTTTTTGAAATTAATTTGTTCATAGCATTATGAGAACTTACTACCCCAGAGTGAGTATAAGGAACGGCTAAATACTCAAAATAACTTTGAGCTACTCCATCCTCTCCATCTTTTCCATGCAAAGCATTAAATATTACGTCTATTTTATTTTTATCAATTAGATTGAAGTTTTTTATCTTTGGGTCAAAAGTAGAAACAATATATTTTTTTTTTTTTAAAGCCTTCATACATGCTCTACCAGTATCAATACTTACTGATCTTTCTCCAGATGTCCCGCCCAGAACGACTAAGACCTTTTTAAACTTTTTTTTATTCACCAATAATTTTAATCTCTAACTCAAGATTAACTCCTGCTTTATCACTTACTGTTTTTTTTACTTTGTTTATTAGTTTTTCTATATCAGAAGATTTTGCTTTTCCATTATTTACAAAAAAATTACAATGTTTTTCAGAAATTTTTGCATCACCTTCAAAAAACTTATCACATCCTGTCTCTTTAATTAACTCCCATGCTTTTTTTTTACTATTAAGATTTTTAAATGTACTTCCACATGTTTTAATCTGACTTGGTTGTGATAATTTTTTTTTATTAATAAAATCATTTTGTTTTTTTTCTATCGAATCTTTACTCATTTTTTTTCCTTTTAATTTTACAGATATAATAATTAATTCATCCGAAAGGCTACTTCCTCTATAATGGAATTCGATTTCATCTCTTTTAATTTCTTTTTCTTTACAATCTCGTTTGTCAATAACATTGATAGAATATAGAACCTTAGAAATATCATAATTATAACATCCGCTATTCATTATAACGGCACCTCCAATTGAACCTGGGATACACGATAAAAATTCGAGATTTCCTATTCCATGATCTTTTGCATAATTAGAAACCTTACGATCAAGCGCTGATGCGCCAACCTCTATTATATCTTGGCTTATTAAATTTATGCCTGAAAAACTTGTTCCCAATTTAATTACTACTCCTTTAATTCCGTTATCTCTAATTAAAGTGTTTGATCCTGCTCCAAGCATTGTAATTTGAAGTTTATTTTTTTTGTTGTCTTCCAAAAACTCAATTAATTGACTTTTATCTTCTGGCTTAAATAAATACTCGGCAGGCCCGCCCAGGTTAAACCAGCTATAATTTGAAAGATTTGTATTATTAGAAATATTATTACTAAATTTCTTTATAAGTTCTTGGTTTAAACTCATAGACGATTTTTTAATTCCCGCATATATTTTGAAATTGATCCTGCCCCCATTCCAATTATAATTTCATCGCTCTTTAGATTTTTTTTAAAATATTTTTCGATTTCTACATAATGTTTTATTACAATTACTTGGGTCTTAGAAAACCTACCAATTAATTTCGCAAATTCAATTAAATTAAATTTTGAGTCTTTTTTTTCTCCTGCAGCGTACAATGGGCAAAGTATTACTAAATCTGACTTAATAAAGCATCTGGCAAAATTTTTTTTTAAAGCCTGTACTCTTGAATATCTATGAGGTTCAAAAATAGATATAATTTTCCTATTATTGTAAACATTTTTAACACCATCCAAAATAGAATTAATTTCGGTAGGATGATGTGCATAATCATCGTAAAAATCATTTTTATTTTTGGTGAAAATTTTTGTCATTCTTCTTTGTACACCTGAAAATTTTTTTAACGATTTTTTTATTATATTTTGATTTACGCCTAAATTTAAGCATACTGTTAAAGCTGCAACTGCGTTGAGCACATTATGTTTTCCCAACAAACTTACTTGTATATTACTAATTTTTTTATTTTTGTTTTTTAAATCTTTATAACTCAAATCAAAAGAAGAGTAGTCAATTTTGTACTTTATATTTGAAATATGATAATCAGCATTCTTGCTTTCCCCATAGGTTAAAATATTTTTATTTTTAATTTTATTCAAAATTTTTCTAATATTTTTGTTATCTATACAAACAATTGATTTCCCAGTTGGAGGAGTTTTCTCAATAAATTTTATAAAAGATTTCTCTAAATTTTTAAAACTTTTATAATAATCAATATGTTCATAATCAATATTTGTTACTACTGAATAATTTATAGGCAGCTGTAAAAAACTACCATCAGACTCGTCTGCTTCTAAAATAGACCATTCTCCTTTACCTAATTTTGCATTACTCTTAAATGAGTTAATTACTCCACCATTAATTATGGTAGGATCTAGTTTTTGATCTGACAAAATTTTTGAAACTAAAGAAGTAGTAGTTGTTTTGCCATGAGAGCCTGTAATAATAATATTTTTTTTTAAAGATACTACATCAGCTAATATTTCTGCTCTTGAATAGACTGGAATTTTTTTTTTTCGTGCGTATCTTAACTCGCTATTATTTTTCTTTATTGCTGAGGATTTTACTAAGATAGTGGAACTTTTAACATTTTTTTTTGAATGACCGACAAAAATTTTTATTCCAACTTTAGAACAACTCAAAGTATTTTTGTTTCTAGCTAAATCACTCCCTTGGACTTTAAATCCCATATTATGCATTATTTGAGCCAAACCACTCATACCGATACCACCTATACCAACAAAATGAATAATATCTTTTTGACCTAAACTAATTTTTTTCATTAATTATCTTTTTTAAAAAATTATTAATATTGTTATAGACGTTTTTGTCAGAATATTGTCTTTGATTATATAAAATTCTATCTAAAAAAGATTTATCTGAATAAATTTCTTTAATAATAGGTAATAATTTATTTTTTAAATCTTTTTCTTCAACTAAAAAGGCATAGTTTTTTCTTTGATAGAAAGTTGCATTTATCAATTGGTGATTATCAGCCGACGAAGGTAGTGGTACTGATATGAATGGTATTTTAGCATTTGTTAATTCTGCCAAAATAGATGAGCCTGATCTTGTTATAGCTAATTCTACTTTTGAAAAATATTCTTCAAGTTTATTGCTAAAATTAAATATCTCAAATTCAATATTATTTTGTTCATAAAATAGTTTTAATTTCTCATTTTGACTTGGTAAACAATGTTGATAAATTTTCAGATTAATATTTTGATAACTACATTCTTTAAAAATATTCGGTAATACTTCAGCAAATATTTTTGCCGCTTGACTTCCGCCAAGTACAAGTAAATTAATCTTGGATCTTTGAAAATTTGCACTATTGAGTGCTTTAAAATTTATTATTTCTTTTTTAATTATATTGCCTATTTCTAAAATTTTTTCCTTATATTTATTAGATATCCCATTGAGTTCTTTATATGAAACAAATATTTTTTTTGCAAAAGGTAGTAAAAGTTTATTTGCTTTTCCAATTATCAAATTATTTTCATAAATTATAAATTTAATTTTGAGTATACTCGCTGCAACACAAGTTGGGAAAGAGGCATATCCCCCCATTCCAAAAATTATTTTTGGTCTTTTAAATAATAAAAAAAAGAATGATACCAAAACTGAGTAAATAATTAAAATTGAGGAAAAAATTAATGAAAATATATTTTTTGAAACTAATGGTGATGAAGGTAAAACAAAAATATTTAAATTCTTAGAATTTTGAATAAATTTAAAACCTCTTTTATCAGTAATAAGATCTATGTCATAATTTTCCTCTAATAAGTGCTTTGCAAGATTTAAACCTGGAAAAACATGACCTCCCGTTCCTCCAACGACTACTATTGCTTTAATCTTTTTACTCATACAAATAAGTTCTATTTTTTGTATAATTTAAAATTACACCTGCTAAAATTGCGCTTCCAATTAAAGAAGATCCTCCATAGCTCAAAAAATGGCAATGTCATTCCGGTTGTTGGAATTAAACTTGTGTTAACTCCAACATGAATAAATGTTTGAAATATAAGTAGAGTTGCAAGACCACATAAAGATATTTTAACCATTCGATCTTCTTGATTAATGCAATTTTTAATTATTCTAAATGATATAAATAAAAATAGTGAAATTATTGTTATTGAGATAATTGAACCGTATTCTTCAGAAATTATTGCAATAATATAATCTGTATGGGCTTCAGGAACGCTATCTTTTAAAACTCCCTCTCCCATTCCTTGTCCGGTTAAACCTCCAAGTTTTATTGCATCTAAGGCTGATGATGATTGAAATTTATCTCCCTTACTTGGATCAATGAATGAGATCAATCTGTTTATTATATATCCGAATTTTTCTGGCATCAAAAATAATAGTGAACTTATTGAAATAAAAAAAATTGAAAAAAAAGCAATTATATAAAATAAACTCACACCTGAAATAAAAACAACAACTACCCAACTTCCAATTAATAGTATAGATTGGCCCAGATCAGGCTGATCAATTAAAAGGATTATTACTGATGACAATAATAAAAAGCTCAAAACATATTTGATTTGAGAATTTTTGAATTTTTCTAAAGTTACTATTTTTACTGTAATCAAAATAAAAAAAGGTTTTAAGAGTTCAATTGGTTGTAATCTAAAAAAATGAAAATCTAACCATCTTGTAGCGCCTTTCACCTCGATACCAAAAAAAGGAACTAAAGCTAAAAAAATAAAAGAAAGAGCAAAAAATGGCACTATAAACCTTTTTAATAACTGGGTCTCTAAAAAGGAGATCAGTATCATTATTACTAGAGCAAAAAAAGTAAATATTAAATGTTTTGAAAAAAAAAAATAATAATCTTTATTTAATCTTTCACCTGCTAGAGATGATGTTGATGAAAATGAGAAAAAAAGTCCCAACAAAAATAATACTATAAAACTTATAAATATTTTTCTATCTATATTTCGCCAGTAATTTATGAATTTTAATCTAAATGTATTTCCTTGCATAGAATAAAGATAATTTTTTAAATTGTTCTCCTCTTTTTTCAAAATTTAAGAATTGATCATAAGATGCTGAAGCCGGACTTAGTAATATATTGTAATTTTGTCTCTTAAATATTTTAATATCTTTTAAAATTTTTAATATTGAGTTTTTAAGGTTATGTGTAACCTCATATTCAATCTTATTTTTTAATTGTTTTTTAAAAAAATTGACGTTTGAACCTATTATATAAGTTTTTATTATTTTATTTTTTAATTTTTTTATATTTATCTTGTCATTTTTTTTTGGTAGACCACCTAATATCCAAAAAATATTATTGCTATTTTCCAAAGCAAATTTTGTTGCTTGAAAAGTTGTTGCCTTGGAGTCGTTAATAAAAATATAATTCTTTTTTTTGAGAAAAATTTCATACCTATGTGATAAACCCACAAAAGTTTTTAATGAATTAAAAAAAGATTTATCACTTATTTTAAGTTCTTTTATAAATGAGTAAACATATGACATATTTTCATCGTTGATATCAAAACTTAAATAAGAATTTTTATTCTTAAATTTGATCTTTTTATAACTTTTGAGATTAGGAATTATTAATTTTCCAAGACAATTTTTCTTATTAAAGACATTTTTAAATTTTTTGTTTAAAAAGGCATATTGGTCTTTTCTTTGATTTTTAAAAATTTTAAATTTTGAATTTATGTAGTGTTCCATGTTACCGTGCCAATCTAAGTGGTCATTAGAAATATTTAATAAAAATGCATAATCAGGTTTTATAAATTTTGAGTGAGCAAGTTGAAAAGACGATGCCTCGATAACTAAGTAATTGTTGCTTTTTATATCTAGGTCTAAAACAGGTGTTCCGATATTACCACCTAATAAACATTTATATCCATTTTTTTGAAGAACATGGCTTAAAATTTTACAGGTAGTTGATTTTCCATTAGTTCCAGTAACTACAATTGTTTTTGAAAATTTTTTAAATAAAAAAATTAAATCAATATCAGTAATAATTTTTTTTTTATGTTTATTTAATTTATTTCTATTAATTGTTTTTTTTAAACTAACTCCTGGGCTTAAAACTATATAATTAATTTCTTTCAAAGTCTTGTTTAAATTTATCGGTCTTTTTTTCTTATAAAGATTTTTTTTTGTGTCATCCCAAACCTTATAATTTTTAATTTTGTTTCTTTTAAAAAACTTTACTACTGATTGACCAGTTAAACCTAATCCATAAACTAAAAAAGATAGCTCTTGAAAATTTTTACCAGATACCATCTGTTACCTAAGTTTTAAAGTCGCTAATCCTATCAAAGCAAGGATAATGGCAATAATCCAAAAACGAATAACTATTGTTGACTCAGCCCATCCTTTTTTTTCAAAGTGGTGATGTATAGGCGCCATTTTAAATATTCTTTTTCCTGTTATTTTAAAAGATATTACTTGAATAATAACTGAAACAGTTTCCAAAACGAATAATCCTCCAATAATAGCTAGTACGATTTCATGTTTAACAATAATAGCAATAGCTGCTAAGGAGCCGCCTAATGAAAGTGAACCTGTGTCTCCCATAAAAATTTTTGCAGGAGGCGCGTTGTACCATAAAAAACCCAGACAGGCTCCAACGATCGATCCACAAACTATTGAAAGCTCACCAACATCAGGGATATATTGTATTTGAAGATATTCAGAAAAAATTGTATTTCCTACAACATAAGAAATTAAAGTGAAGGATAAGGCTACTAACATTACAGGAACTGTAGCAAGACCATCAAGCCCGTCAGTTAAATTTACAGCATTTGATGCTCCAATAATTACAAATAAAGCAAATGGAATAAAAAAAAGACCCATATGTAAAATTAAATTTTTAAAAAATGGAAAATAAAGATCGTAAAGATATTTGTGATTAGAATATTTAATTAATATTATTAAAGCTATTGAGCTTATTAATAACTGCCCTAAGAACTTATATTTGGATTTTAAACCGCTCGAATTCTTAAGTTTTATTTTTAGAATATCATCAGTGAGACCTAAGGCGCCTAAGCTTAATGATACAAATATTAAGGTCCAAACATATATATTAGTTAAATCTGCCCATAACAGTGTGCTCGCAATAATCCCAATAATTATAATTACTCCTCCCATTGTCGGAGTACCCGATTTTTTTACTATATGATCGATGGGTCCATCTTGTCTAATTGGCCCTGTTATCATTTTTTCAGAAAAAATTTTAATTAAAGGAGCTCCTATTATAAAAACTATTATCAATGATGTCATTACCGATAATCCGGTCCTAAAAGTTAAGTATTTAAATACGTTAAAAAAAGAATATTGATCGACTAATGATGTAAAAAATTGAAATAACATTTATTGTCCTCTAATCATTTTTCTACTCAGCGTGTTTAATCCTGTTGCATTTGATCCTTTAATCATAAGGTAGTCATTATTAGCTATAATGTTATTTAAAGTAAAATCTACATCTTCTTCCTGTTGAAAAATATTCCCTCTCTTTGCTTTGAGAATATTCTTGTAAGTAGTGAGAGCTTTTTTACCTTTAATAAATACTTTATCTATATCAGAATTGTTAATAACTTTTGATAATTGCTGATGGAGCATTTCAGATTTTTTACCTAATTCAAGCATATCCCCAAGTAATAAATACTTCTTAAAATTTTGTTTTTTTAAAGAATCAAAGTTATTTATGGCACTTCTTACAGAGAGTGGATTAGCGTTATAACTTTCATCAATCAATTTAAAATTTTTGTTATATCTTTTTATTTTGTGTATTTTACCTCTTCCATCTGAGGGTTCGAAGGTTTTATAAGTTTTGAATGCTTTACTTAAGTTTAAATTTAATTCATTTAACAAAGCTAAAGATGATAAAATATTATAAATATTAACGTTCTTTATTTCTAATTTTATAGTTTTGCTTTTAGCTTTTACTGTAACATTATTACTTTTTTTATTTTTTGAAATAGATAAAGGATAATAATGAGATTTTTTACTTAATCCAAAGGATACTACATTTAAATTTTTCGATTTAGCCCTTTTGTTTAAATAATCAAAAAATTTATCATCTCTATTTAAAATTATAGTGCCATTTTTTTTTATATTATCAATTATTTCACCTTTAGCCTTAGCTATACCTTTTAAATTTTTAAAATTTTCAATATGAGCCTCTCCTATATTAGTAATTATTCCTATTTCTGGTTTTACAAATTTTGACAGGGACTTGATTTCTCCTGCTTTGCTCATTCCAATTTCAAAAACACCATACTCATGATTTAACTTCAATTGTGAAAGACTTAATGGTACACCAAAATGATTATTGTATGACTTTGGGGAGCAAAGCGTATTTCCATAATTTTGTAACAAATCTTTTATTAAATTTTTAAGAGAAGTTTTTCCAGCACTTCCGGTTATCGCAAAAATTTTTGCTTTAGTTCTCTCTCTCTTTTTTTTTGCAAAACAATTTAAAAAATTTATCTCATTACCAACTTTTATAATTTTGCTTTTATATTTGCTTACTTTTTTCGATGTTAATATATGCTTAGCCCCTTTTTTGACTGCTGAATTTATAAATTTAACGCCATCATTATTTTTTCCTCTTATTGTGAGGAATAAGTTATCTTTTTTTACCAATCTAGAGTCAATTGCAAGACCATGAAAATTTTTAACTTTGAGATCACTGTTAATTTTTTTAACAATATCGATATTTTCTAGAAAGTTTTGTTCTTTAAGTGAAATTTTTTTTGATTTAAATTTTATTTTTTTAACAATTTGTTTGTCTGAAATTGATATAATTTTATTTTTGTAAATTTGTTTTGTCTCATGACCTTTTCCTGCTATTAAGATAACTTCATTTGGTTCAGCCTTCTGGATTGCATTTTTAATTGCCTTTGTTCTATTTCCAATATTAAAACAATTTTCATTTTTTATATTTTTTGTTATGTCTTTTCTTATCTTATCTGGATTTTCTTTTCTGGGGTTATCGTCTGTAACATAAATTTTTTTACATTCATGACTTGCTATTTTGCCCATAATAGGTCTTTTCGTAAAATCTCGATCTCCACCACAACCAAAGACTAAAGAAATATTTTCACCATTTAATTTTTTTAATGATTTAATAGATTTTAAAAGCGCATCAGGCGAATGAGCAAAATCTACATATACTTTTATATTGTTTGGAAAAGTTCTTACTAATTCAAGCCTTCCACTTACATCTTTAATTTTATGTAATTTATTAAAAATTTGTTTTTCTTTAAGATTGCAAAGCTTAGCGGCTAAGATCGCCATAGATAAATTTTTAATTTGAAATTCATTTAATCTTAAATATTTTTGCTTTTTAATTTTTTCTTTTATTAGACCTATATCAATAAATCTTAATTGTCTTTTTTTTATAATCTTATTAATAGTTTTAAATTCTTTTAAAGATTTGTCAGATATTACTTTTTTTTTTCTGGATAAAATGTTTTTAAATAATAACATTTTTGCCTTAAAATATGATTTCATTGTTTTATGAAAATCTAAATGATCTTGACTAAAATTTGTAAATATAGCTGCTTTTAAATTTAAATGATTAACTCTTTTTTGTTGAAGTCCGTGACTAGAAACTTCAATTATAACATTGTCTATATTTTTTTTTTTAATTTTTTCAAGTTTCTGATGTAATAAAATAGTATCGGGGGTAGTTAACTGAGAATTAAAAACTTTATTTTTAAATTTAAATCCTAATGTTCCAATTGATGATACTGGAATTTTATTAATACTTAAAATTTGATAAAATAAATCTGCTACTGAAGTTTTTCCATTGGTGCCTGTAACAGCTATAATATTTTTTGGTTTTAAATTATAAAATTTTGATGAAATTTCACTCATCAGATTTCTGATATCTGATGTTTTTATAATTGTAATTTTTTTTTGGTTATACGAACAATTTTTAGAACATATAACTATTGATGCGCCCTTTTTTATTGCTTCGTCTATATATTTTTCTCCATTAAAATTTCGGCCTTTAATTGCAAAAAAAATAAATCCTTTTTTTATTTTCTTACTGCTGTTAGATAAACCTTTGATGATAATATTTTTTTTTTTTGCAGGAAGGTTTTTAATTAGATTTTTCAGCAACATAAGTATTTGTAAAATCCTCACTTTTTATGGCTAAAATTGGTCCAATTTTTTTTATAATTTTGCCAGCCACATATGCAGAATTCCATCCAGCCTCATTTCTAGTGCCTTTAATTTTAATTCCCCTGTAATCATAAATTAAGTTTTTTGCTACTTGAGGGTTCTCTAACATAACTAGTAATGCATATTTTGGTTTTTCAAATGGAAAGATAGATATAAACGTATTTAGGTTTTCGTTTTCGTTTCCATAATTTTGTGAAGTTCCAGTCTTTCCGGCTACATTAAAACCATATATATCTGCCAAACTAGCTGTCCCATATTTTTCTGTTACTACTTTTCTTAATATATTATTAATTTTTTTGCTTGTTTTCTCTGAAATTAATCTTTTAGTCTTTTTACCACCCAGGTTTTTTATCAAGCTGGGCTCAACAATTGTTCCACCATTTGATAGAGCAGCGTATACTGATAATGCTTGTAAAGGTGTTGTTGTGATTCCGTGACCAAAAGAGACAGTTTCTAATTTACACTTATTCCAATTGAAGTTTATTGGTTTACCAACCTCTTCTATTTGAATCTTTGGGCTGTTAAGTAAATTAGCGTCATGAATAAATTTCTTAAACTTCTCTTCTCCAATCTGTCTAGCAATTAGTAATGTTCCAATATTTGATGATCTAATTAATATATCTTCTACCGATAAATTTTTTGGAAATTCTTTTATATCTGCAATTTCGTGTTTTGAGCATTTTATTGATCTAGGTATATTCTCAATAATTGTTTCAGGTTTTACAAGATTGTTATCTATAGCTAAAGCAATAGTGAAAGTTTTAAAGATTGAACCTAACTCATAGACACCCTTGGTTATCTTATTGATATATTTGTTATCTTTGACATCTGCTCTTTCATTTATGTCAAAGTTTGGGAGTGAAACTAAAGATAAAATTTCTCCATTATCAATATTCATTAGAACTGAACCGCCTCCAGATGCTTCAAAAGTTGATAGTGCGTTGCTTAACTCATTGTTAATTAAATGTTGAATATTAGTTTCCAAAGTAAGAGATAGCGGCAAATCAATTAATGCTTTATTTTTTAATTCTTTATCGAAATATTTTTCTACCCCTGAAACTCCAAAATTGTCGTAATCGACTTGTCCGATAATGTGGCTGAATAAGTTAGAATGAGTATAAATTCTTGATTGAAATGGTTCAAAAATGACTCCTTTTTCACCTAGACTCCATAATTTTTCTTTTTCAATTTGGCTAATGCGTTTTTTTAGATAAAAGTATTTATTACTCTTGAGTTTCTTTTCTATATTTTTAATAGCTAAATTTGGAAAAATAAGACGTAAATTTAACAAAAAATTTTCTTTATTTTTTACATACCTGGGGTTAACTGCTGCGTGAAAAGATTTTATGTTTCTTGATATTAATTCACCATTTCTATCTACGATGTCTCTTCTTAATAAAGTAAATTTTTTTGGTTTATTGTCTTGATAAAAATTTTCATATTTATTTAAGGAAACATGGATGATCCTTATCCCAAAAATTAAAATTAACGAAAAAAATAAAAAAAATAACAAATAAATTCTATCTTGCATCAAATTATTTTTTTTTGAGAGCCTACTTTTTTTATTTGTTTCTAAATAATCATTAAAGTAGAAACTTGATTGATTTGAGTTTAAATTTTTACTCTTTTTTCGTGTTTTGCGCATTTTGATTTTGTTGTATTACAAATTTATTTTCCAAGTTTAAAAAATTTGAAATATTTAAAAAAATCTTTGAATATTCCATTGGGGAATAATCGTGAAGACCTAGGTCATTAATCTTTTGTTCAATAATTGATGGTGAAGTTAAATATGAATAATCCAATTGTGACTCATTTATATCTCTTTCTTTGTAAAATATACTTTCACTCAGATTGTTTATCTTTTTTTCTATTTCTCTTGTTTGATTTTTAATTATCGATGTAGTTATTAACAAAAATGAAAAAATTGTTATTGAAATGAAAATTTTTAATTTAAACATTTAAAGCCTCGATATCTAAGTACTTGCTAAATTTTTTAAAAAGATCTGATGGATAAGTGAAATTATCCTTACTTCTTATTGCAAATCTCAACTTTGCTGATCTTGATGGGTTATTTTTTTTGATCTCATTCAAAGATGGTTTGAAAATTTTTTTATTATAATTCTCAAATAAATAAAGGTTTTCTTGTGTGCTGTCAGGTAGATATCTCGAGGGCTTTGAGCGATTTTTTGAAAAATTGCTAAAAAAATATTTTACAATTTTATCTTCAATTGAGTGAAAACTGATTATTAAAAGTTTTCCTCCAGGTTTTAATAATTTAGTAGCATTAACAATTCCTTTTAGAAGCTCAGAGATTTCTTTATTTACGAATATTCTTAATGCTTGAAATGTTTTTGTACTTGGGTTTATCTTAGCAGAAAAATTTCTTTTTTTGCTTTTTTCAATTATCTTAACTAGTTCATCAACTCTTGTAATTTTTTTTTCTAATCTCGCTTTCACAATATTTTTTGCTATTATAGATGCTTCTTTTTCTTCGCCTAATATTCTAATAATCAATTTTAATTGATTCTCACTCAAATTGTTAATTGCTTCTTGCGCTGATAAATCTGAAAGGCCCATTGACATATCTAAATTATCTTTAGATTTAAATGAAAAACCTCTTTTAAAATCATGAAGCTGTATTGAAGAAAGACCTAGATCAAAAATAAAAGTATCTACACCGTAATTTATAATTGTATCTATTTGGCTAAACTTAATTCTATAAAATGAAAATCTATTTTTAAATTTATTTTGAAATTTTTTTGCTATCGATTCAACAGCCTTGTCTCTGTCGACCCCTATAACTTTAACCCTTTTAAATTTAAGTAATGCTTTAGAGTAGCCTCCTCCACCAAAAGTACAATCAACGTAAACACCACCTTTATTTGGAGTTGAAAACTGGATAATTTCACTCAGCATCACTGGAAAATGGGAAGATTCCAGTGATGATATTTGAGTTTTCATTAATCTTTAATTTTCTCATTAAAATTTTTGTCTTCTTAAAAATGCTGGGATTTCAAAATCTTCTTCTTCATTAACGTCTTCTTCAAATAATTGCTCAGTTCTATCATGTTCTGACTGAGTATTTGGTTCATGATTTAAATGATTTTGATCATCTAAGAACAACTTTGGGGTATATTCTTCTTCTCTAGTTTCTTTTGAGATGTCACTATTCTCTTTTTTTAAGTTATCTTCTATTTTAATATCTGAGTTATTTTCCATATATGAAGCGCTTTCAATAGATACACCGCTAGGAATTTCTTCAGTAGTGTTATTTTGAATTGACGTGTTTTGAGTTACCTTATTTTCCTCATCGCTTTCAAAACTTTCTATAACTGCATTTTGCTCTTCATTATTTTTTATTTCAAAACTCTCATCGAGTTTTAATGCTGTTGCTCCATTTATTGAATTTACTACATTTTGCTCAACATTGTTTTTAGAAAATAGATTTTCAGAAAAATTATTATTTCTATTTGATGTTCCATTTACCACATTAAAAACTGGTCTTGTTTCTGTGGTAACAATTGAGCCTTTTAATGAAGTTGCTACAATTGAAACTCGAATTTTTTCATTCATATTTTCGTCTTTAATTGCACCGAAAATCAGTTCAGCCTCTGGATCCACTTCAGCTCTTATTTTATTTACTGCATCATTGACCTCAAAAAGTTTTATATCGCTTCCGTACGTGATATTAACTAAAAGTCCTTTAGCACCTTGAAGTGTATATTCATCAATTAAAGGATTATTCAAAGCTAACTCTGTTGCAGCCATAGCTCTATTTTCTCCTTCAGCTTCTCCTGTTCCCATCATAGCTTTTCCACTTGAACTCATTACTGTTTCAACATCAGCAAAATCAAGATTTATCATTCCAGGTCTAACCATCAAATCAGTTATACTTTGGACTCCATGTTTTAAGACATCATTTGATAAACTAAAAGACTCCTCAAATCCTGTCGACTCATTTGCGATTTTAAAAAGATTTTGATTTGGAACAACAATAGTAGTATCTAGATATCTTTTTAATTCTTCAAGACCAGCTGTTGCTCTTCGCATTCTTTTTGGTCCCTCGTAAGCGAAAGGTAAGGTAGTTACGCCGACAGTAAGAATGTTCATTTCTCTTGCAGCTTTTGCAACTACGTGAGAAGCACCTGTGCCTGTTCCCCCGCCCATACCAGATGCAATAAAAACCATATTGCTTCCCTGAATATAATTTACAATTTCGTTTATAGATTCATCGGCAGCAGCTTGGCCAATGTCGTGTTTAGCTCCCGCGCCTAAACCTTTTGTTAAATTCATTCCAATTTGTATTTTTGCATCTGCTTTACTCATTTTTAAATCTTGGGCATCTGTATTTACAGCAACAAACTCCACGCCCTGCATACCAGCTTCGATCATCGCATTAATTGCATTTCCTCCAGCACCCCCAACACCTATAACTAATATTCTTGGTTTTAACTCTCTTAATTCACCTCCACCAACATTTATGCTCATGACATTTCCCCTTTCTGTTTGTTTTCCCATTTCAAGTTAGATCTATTTTGATAAGCTTTTTTTCTAGCAAAAATCTTAAATTTTTTAAAATTGTTAGGTTCCCATATTTGAAATGTTTTTCCCAACCCTACAAACAGGACATTATTCTTAATCTTTGCGTGTTGTAAAAGTTTTCCAGATATGGAAACTCTTCCCTCGGTATCAAATTGCAAGTTTTCGCTTTCAGACAGAACTGAAGTTGCAAAAAAATCTCTTTTTTCCTCAAAAGGATTAAGCGAGTCTATGGTAGCTGATAATTTTTCGATTCTGTCTTGAGAACAAGCCTCTAGAGCAGCGTGATTAAATGATGGATAACTTATAAAACTGTTATATCCCATTGAATTTAAATGTGATCTAAACGTTGCTGGCACTGACACCCGGCCTTTCTTGTCTATTTTGTTTTCGTAACTTGATAAAAACATATTTAACTAAAAACCTTTTTTTTCTTATATTTTTCAAATCACCCTCCATTATGGGATTATTTGGGATAGTATGGGTTTTTAAAAAATAGTCAATAAGATTGTATTTTAGCTTTAGTACAAAAGTAGAACGATTTATATTGATTTTGCCAGATGATCTGTAAGCCGGGTTCTGTCATTGAAGATGTCATTTCTCTAGGCTTAAGTTCACACAAAAGCTCAAGCGGTTAACCCAGAAGACTAACTAAAGACTGTTTTTAGCAAATTAATGCAGTGTCTTCTCTATTTAACCTTGCTCCCAGTGGGGTTTGCCGTGCGTTTTTTGTTACCAAAAAACCGGTGAGCTCTTACCTCGCCGTTTCACCCTTGCCTCGATCAGGCGGTTTATTTTCTGTGGCACTGTCCCTGAGGTCACCCTCGCCAGCCATTAACTGGCACTGTGTCCTTATGGAGCCCGGACTTTCCTCTATTAATTAAAAATAGTGACTATCCGATCATCTGGCATGATGCTTTTATTAAATAATCAATATTATTTCAAGCTAATTTATTAGCCAAAAAAGCACTTATTTCTAGAGTTTTTTTATCTATTTTACCATTAACTTTTTTTGGTAAATATCTTTGTTGAAAAACTCGAATTACTTTACTGTCTTGATTGCTTCTCTTTAAAATTTGAAAGTACCTATATCCAATGATATGTGTGTTTTTAAAGAACAAGTTTCTTAATTCCTCTTTTTTAAGATCTTTTACTTTATAATCTTTATTTTTATACCAAACCCCTATTTTATACTTACTTAATTTTTTCCAAGGAAACTTTTCACCTGGATCAAGTTTTCTTAATGGCGCTATATCTGAATGACCTAAAAAATTACTTGCTGAAATATTATATTTTTTAATAAGTTCTTTACAGAGAACTACTAAAGATTGTATTTGTGCTTTTGAGAAACTTTCATACCCATACACATGACCTTTGTTTACCAATTCTATTCCTATTGAGTTTCTATTTAAATTTTTGTAACTTCTCCATTTAGATTTACCTGCATGCCAAGCAATTTTATTTTCGGGCACCATTTGGATCACTTTTCCTTTTCTGCTAATTAAATAGTGACAACTCACTTTTGATTTTTTATTTTTCAATCGATTAACAGATGCAATCTCTGATTGCATTCCAGTGTAATGAATAATTACAAATTTAATAAAGCTTTTTGGCCTGTTTTTTTTTGAAAAATTAGGAGAAAAATTAAAAGTCTTTTTCATATTTTAAGATAAATTTGTTTAAAAACACCAAAAATACTAATTTTCGTAATATTTAATTATAGATTAAATAATAAATATATATATATAGCATAGTTAAACGTATGTTTAAAAAAAACTTTATAATCTTATTTTGTTTTATTTTCTTAAGCTTTAACGTCTCAAAAGTTAAAGCTACAGAAGAATGTTTTGAGAATTTAAGTAGAGGCATATTCAAATTTAATATGGCTTTTGACAATATAATATTAGAACCATTGGCAAAAGGCTATAATAAATTACCTACACCTATCCGGAAAGGTTCTGGTAATTTTACATCAAATATTTCAACCCTTCTATCTATTCCAAACTCACTTTTACAAGGTAATTTAAAAGATGCTGGTCACGCTTCAGGAAGTTTTCTAATTAATACGACTTTAGGAATTCTAGGTTTTTTAAATCCAGCTGAAAAAATAGGATTAAAAACAGTAAAAGAGGATGTTGGTCAAACGCTTGGGGCTTACGGTGTTGGACCGGGCTGCTATTATGTTCTACCAGTTCTTGGGCCTTCAACCGCAAGAGACACCGTTGGCTTAATTGCAGATACTTTTGTTGATCCTTTTGCACATGTTACGATTAGAGAGAATAAATTATTTGGCATTTCTGGAAATACGTTGGATTATTACTCTGTAAAAGGAACTGGGGCAGTTGATTTTAGATCTAAAAATATTACTAATTTTGATAGTATAGAAAAAAACTCAATTGATTTATATTCATCATTTAAAAGTATTTATCTACAAGATAGAGAGAATAAAATTAGTAATTCAAAAAATGACCAGGATGACTGGGGAAATTTAGATAATTAAAATAATTTTTGTAATGAAAAAGTTAATTATTTTATTTATTTCATCAATAATAATTTTTAACTCATCGTTGTTATACGGATATAGCACCAATCCTGAAGAATTTGTTAAAGAGTTAGTAGGTGAAGCTATAGGCAAACTTTCAGATAAAAATTTGACAAAAGAAGAAAAAAAAGAATTTGTTGAAAAAGTTGCTTTAGAAAACGTAGATATAAAAGCATTAAGTCTTTATACCCTTGGAGAAATTAGAAAATCTGCAGAAAAAGAGGATCTAATAAAATATCAAAACTCATTTGAGAAATACTTTTTAAAAAGTTTAACTTCTAGACTTACAGATTACTCATCAAGCAAATTTGAAGTTACAAGTTCTGATAAAAAAAGTGCTAATTATACCATTGTTAATTCTAAAGTAAGTCCTGGTGATGGAAGTCCAGAAATCAAAATCGACTGGAGAATATATACCAAGAATCCAGATCAGCCATTAATCAGAGATCTTATAGTCGAGGGATTAAGCCTAGCAAGAACTCAAAAAGAGGAGTTTGCTTCAATATTGAGTTCCAATAACAATGATATAATATTATTAATTCAAAAACTCGACGAATTTGTGAACAACTAATTGGTGGGCCCGCCAGGACTCGAACCTGGGACCAATACATTATGAGTGTACTGCTCTAACCAACTGAGCTACAGGCCCATTACAATTTCTTTTATATCACAATAAATTATTTTTCTAAGAAACTTTTTAGTTGTTTTGATCTACTTGGATGTTTCAATTTTCTTAGTGCTTTGGCTTCAATTTGTCTTATTCTCTCTCTAGTTACTGAAAACTGTAAACCAACTTCCTCTAAAGTATGATCTGTATTCATACCGATTCCAAATCTCATTCTTAAAACTCTTTCCTCTCTTGGAGTGAGTGATGCAAGTATTTTTGTTGTTGACTCACTTAAGTTTGATTGAATCGCAGTATCCAAAGGCTGCAAAGCATTTTTATCTTCTATAAAATCACCTAAACTACTGTCCTCTTCATCCCCTACTGGAGTTTCAAGAGAGACTGGTTCCTTAGCAATTTTTAAGACCTTTCTTACTTTTTCCAGAGGCATTGCAAGTTTTTTTGCTAACTCTTCAGGCGTAGGTTCTCTACCAAACTCACTCATTATCTGCCTTTGAGTTCTAACAATTTTGTTAATGGTTTCAATCATATGAACTGGAATTCTGATAGTTCTTGCCTGATCAGCAATTGATCTAGTAATCGCTTGTCTTATCCACCAAGTTGCATAAGTTGAAAATTTATAACCTCTTCTATATTCAAATTTATCTACTGCTTTCATCAGACCAATGTTACCCTCTTGAATCAAATCTAAAAATTGAAGACCTCTATTGGTATATTTTTTTGCAATTGAGATAACTAATCTTAAATTCGCCTCTACCATTTCTTTTTTTGCGATTCTAGACTCTCTTTCACCTTTTTGAATTCTACTTACAAGTTTTTTGAATTCGCCAACCGAGAGACCTATTTTTTTACTAAATTCAACCAATCTATCTCTTATTTCTGAAAAATCTTTTTTGTATTTTTTAAAAAAAGCTTTCCATACAAGATTTTCTTTTAAAAATGATTCAAATTTTGGATTTATTTCGTTACCAACATAATATTTTAAAAATTCTTCACGAGAAATTTTATTATCCATAGCTAAACGAAGCAAGACACCTTCTAATGAAACTATTTTTTTATTTTCTTTGTAATGAGATTGGACTAATTCCTCAACAATGTGAGGCGCTAATTGCAAATTCTTAAAATTATCGACTAAAATTTCTTGAATTCTTTTAAAGTTTTTATTTTTTGAAACAGATAATTCTTTAGAATTCAAAATGCACTCTAATTTTTCAACCTGATATTTTTTTAGCTTTGAGTAGTTTTTATTTAAAGACTCTAAAATATTAAGTATTTTAGGTTTAATTTCCTCTTCCATTTTAGCAAGGGATACGTTGAATTCATCTTCTTCTGTTGTTGTTTCATCTTTTTTTTCATTATTTTTATCTTTGTTTTCCTCTTTATCCAATTTATTTTTTTTTATAGCTTTTGGTTCATCATCATCATTTGACGCCTCGAAATCTTCATAAGTTGAGTCTATATCAATTATGTCTCTTACAAGTAACTCTTGTGACTCAATTTTTTCTTTCCATTCAAATATTTTTTTACCGACAATAGGGCTTTGAGTAAGCGCATTAATCATTACATCTTTACCTGCTTCAATTCTTTTAGCTATTGCTATTTCTCCTTCACGAGATAGTAACTCCACGCCTCCCATTTCTCTAAGATACATTCTAATTGGATCATCACTTTTATCACTTGTCTTTTCTTCACTCGATGATTGAGTTTCTTTTTTCTTATTCGATTGATATTGAGATTTTTTTTCTACAAACGTAATTTTTTCGTCAACAAGAATAATTAATGCTCTCTCGATATTCTCATTGGTGCTATTTCTTTTTCCTAGGGATTTACCTAATTCTTCATATGTAATAAATCCTCTATGCTTTCCTTTGTCTAGAAGTCTTTCGAATGACTTTGTAATAAGTTTTTCAACCATAATAGAGCGAGGATATATATAATGTCTAAGCCAAAAAAATCTACTCTAAAATTATTCCCTATTTAATTGACTTTTGAGCCTAATTAATTCTGAATATGAGTTCTCGTCAAGATTATTTATTAATTTCTTTTCAAGAGATTCTATTCTTTTTAGATTATTTTGCTCATTAAAATCTTCTATTAAGTCATTAAGTAACTCAAGAATTTCTTGCTCATTTTTATTTTGAATTATTAATTGAATATTTGAATTTTCTTTAATTTCTTCTATTAAGTTTTTAAATTCATTATTGTTTTTAAATTCTAACTTATTTTTATCCTCTCCAGCAGATAACATTTTTATGATTATATTTTTCATATCTTCATTCTTCTTAGATAAAAATTCTAATTCAGAGATTTGCTCAATCTTTTTTTCAGCAATTTCAAAATAATTCATAAGAACAAATAATATAGAAAATTCTATTATTTGAATTTTTGATAGATCTTTTTTTTTTTGATGAAGTATCTTAGTTTCGTATAAAACTTTTATATTCTTTTGTTGAATGGATTTTGTGTTTTTAAAATTCTGTCTTGAAAACTGCAGAGGAGTTAAGTTTCTTAATTTTTCCAAAAAGTCCTCTAGGACGTATTTTTTTAAAATCTCGTCTTTAATTGAGTAAGATAATCTTTTAATTTCTTTTTCAAATTTTGATATTGCATATGGATCTTGTTTATCAATTTTACTTAAATAAGAATTCCAAATAAATGATTGGATAATTTCTTTTTTTTCAAGCAATTTTAACATTCCATCTTTTCCATTATGTTTAATGTAATCATCAGGATCTTTTCCATCCGGCATAATTGAAAAATAAATTCTATTTTTTTCGTTTATAAGTGGGAACAATCTCTCACCAATTCTGAGCGCTGCTTTCTGCCCGCTTTCATCTCCGTCTAAACAAATAGTTGGGTTAGGGAAAAATTTCCAAATCAAAAAAATTTGTCTTTCTGTAAGAGCAGTTCCTGAGTTTGCTATTACATTTTTAATTCCAGAAGCATATACGCTTACAACGTCCATATATCCTTCTACAATCAATACATCATCAGTCTTTGATCTTAAATCTTTTGCTTTATCTAAATTAAATATCATACTTCCTTTTTTATAAAATTCAGTTTCTGGTGAGTTTATATATTTTGCTAATTTGCCATCTCGAATTATTCTGCCGCCGAAAGCAATTGTGTCGCAAGATATATTATTTACTGGAAAAATTATTCTAGAGTTAAAACGATCTACATGTTTGTTTGTTTTATCATTTATATAGTAAAGACCTGTTAAATTAATTTCTTCTTCAGAATATTTTTTTGACAATTCAGAGTAAAAATCATTTTTCCAAGGTACAAAACCTAATTTAAATTCTTCAATTACATTCTTTTTAAGTCCTCTTTTATAAAGATAATCTAATGCTTCTCTATTATTTTCATTAAATAATTGATTATGAAAATGATTTTTGTATTCCTGAAATATATTCTTATATGTCTTAAATCTTGAATCTTTTTTTTCATCAAAATTTGAAAACCTATAAGGCTGCATACCAGCCTCTGCTGCAAGAATTCTTACTGCTTCTCCAAAACCAACTGATTTGGTTTTCATCAAAAAATCAAAAATGTTGCCGTGTTCTCCAGTACTAAAACAATGATAAAATTCTTTTTCATCATTAACTGTAAAAGATGGTGTTTTTTCATTTTTAAAAGGTGACAACCCAATAAACTCTTTTCCTCTTTTTTTGAGCTGTACAGTTTTTCCAACTACTTGAGAAACTTTCAATCTCAATTTTATCTCGTCTAAGTATTCTTTAGGGTATTTCATTTTTTTAATTTAATAGTCCTTTCAAGATTGCACTTACTTTTGAAAAATCTAAAGAGTCAGCATGTTTTGATTTTAAAACTCCCATGATTTTTCCCATGTCCTTCATAGAGGAGGCTCCAATGGACTTAATTGTGTCCTCACAAACTTTTCTAGTCTCATCTTCACTTAATTGCTTTGGCAAAAAGGTACTGATAATAGCTATTTCCTTTTTTTCACTTTGCAGAAGTTCTTTTCGACCAGCTTTCTCGTAAACTTCGCAAGACTCGTTTCTCTGTTTTATCATTTTTTTAAGCAGTGAAATGATATCACTATCCTTGATTTCTTTTTGTCCTTTTGACCGACCTGCGATTTCAACGTCTTTTATTGCTGAAATAACTAATCTTAGTGTCGGATAAATGTTTTTATCTTTGGCTTTTAAGGCTTCATTGAGCTTCTCGTCTATTTGTTTTTTTAGAGACATAATTAGATTTTTATTTTAATCACAATTCTATTACAAAATAAAAAGAACTTTCTTGACGATTTTGTTTCTATTTCATATGTTGCGCAAAATCATGTTTATAAGTTTTTTACTTTAACTCATGAGTTGTATTTGAAGAAAATTGTTAAGAATATAAACTCAAAAAAAAATCTTAAAAAGATCGACTCCACTGCTATTTTAATTCTTCAAAACGGAAAATTTTTTAAAGGTATAGGCTTAGGTTATAATGGCATAGCAACTGGAGAAGTGTGTTTTAATACCTCAATCACGGGCTATCAAGAGATAATTTCTGACCCTTCGTATGCTGACCAGATAATTAATTTTACCTTTCCGCATGTTGGGAATGTTGGAACTAATAAAGAAGATCATGAGTCTGAAAAAATATGGACTAAAGGTGTAATAATAAATACAGAAATAACTGCTCCTTCGAATTATAGGTCTCTAAAACATCTTGATGCATGGTTAAAGAAGAATAAAATTGTGGGTATAACCGGTATTGATACAAGAAATTTAACAAATTTTATCAGAGACAAAGGTGCACCTAAAGGAACAATATCCTTTTTAAAAAAAAATAAAATAAACCTAAAAAAACTTCTCAAAGTAACTCAAAAATGGAGTGGCCTTAAAAATCTTGATTTAGCTCAAAAAGTCACAACCAAAAAAAATTATATTTGGAATGACTTTAAAACCTGGAAAAAAGGTGATGGATTTTTAAAAAATAAAAAGAAGATATTACATGTTGTAGCAATCGATTATGGAGTTAAAAAAAATATTTTAAGATATTTTTCAGACTTTAATTGTAAAGTTACGATAGTTTCTTGTAAAACAAGTGCAGCGGATATTCTAAAAGAAAAACCAAATGGAATTTTTCTGTCTAATGGACCTGGTGATCCAGCTGCGACAGGAAAATATGCCATACCAATTATAAAAGAATTAATAAAAAACAATTTACCAGTATTTGGTATCTGTTTGGGGCACCAGCTATTAGCTTTAACGTTAGGCGCAAAGACAGCAAAAATGAAGCTTGGTCACAGAGGGGCTAACCATCCGGTAAAAAATTTAGTTGAAGATAAAGTAGAAATAACAAGTCAAAATCATGGTTTTGAAGTTATAAAAAGAGATTTACCAAAAAAAATAAAGATTACTCATCAGTCTCTTTTCGACAATAGTATCGAAGGTATTCAGCTAAAAAATAAACCTGTTTTTTCAGTCCAGTATCATCCTGAGTCTAATCCTGGTCCGCAAGATAGTGTTTATTTATTTAAACAATTTATTACGAGTATGAAAAAAAATGTCAAAAAGAAAAGATATTAGAAAAATATTAGTAGTGGGTGCTGGTCCGATAATTAT
The DNA here is from genome assembly GCA_902536385.1 of uncultured Pelagibacteraceae bacterium. Classification (GTDB taxonomy): domain Bacteria; phylum Pseudomonadota; class Alphaproteobacteria; order Pelagibacterales; family Pelagibacteraceae; genus Pelagilacustribacter. The sequence continues at coordinate 28,504 of CACAWY010000004.1, read as the reverse complement.
TGGACAAGCTTGTGAATTTGATTATTCAGGCACTCAAGCATGTAAGGCCCTTAAAGACGAGGGTTATAAGGTAATCTTAATTAATTCTAATCCCGCAACAATTATGACTGATCCTAATGTTGCTGATAAAACTTATATAGAACCAATTACATTAGAAGTTCTTGAAAAAATTCTCATTAAAGAAAAACCTGATGCCATTTTACCGACAATGGGTGGTCAAACTGCACTCAATTTAGCGATGGAGGCTGAAAAAAAAGGCATCCTCAAAAAATATAGAATTGAATTAATTGGGGCAAATTCAAAAGCGATAGCAAATGCTGAAGATAGAAAGAAATTTAGAAAGAATATGATTGAAATTGGTTTAGATTTACCGAAATCCATAATTGTAAATAATTCTAACCAATCATCTAAAGCTCTAAAACAAATTGGATTGCCTGCAATAGTTAGACCTGCTTTCACTTTAGGAGGTCTTGGCGGGGGGATTGCTAAAACTAAAAAAGAATTTTTCAAAATCATAAAAAACGGCCTTCATGAATCACCTGTAAGTCAAGTTCTAGTCGAAGAGTGTTTAGAAGGTTGGAAAGAATTTGAAATGGAAGTTGTAAGAGATAAAAAAGACAATTGCATAATAATTTGTTCAATAGAGAATTTAGATCCAATGGGTATACATACTGGAGATTCGGTTACAATAGCGCCTGCATTGACTTTAACTGATAAAGAATATCAAGTGATGAGAAATGCATCTATCGCTTGCTTGAGAAAGATAGGAGTTGAGACAGGTGGTTCAAATGTTCAATTTGCTATAAACCCTAAAAACGGAAGAATGGTGATTATTGAAATGAACCCAAGGGTTTCAAGATCTTCTGCTCTAGCCTCTAAAGCTACAGGCTTTCCAATAGCAAAGGTAGCAGCAAAGTTAGCGGTGGGTTATACTTTGGATGAATTAAAGAATGAAATTACAAAAGTCACGCCAGCTTCTTTTGAACCTACAATAGATTATGTTGTAACTAAGATTCCAAGATTTACTTTTGAAAAATTTTCGGCTTCTGCTGCAGTTTTAGGAACATCAATGAAATCAGTTGGAGAAGCTATGGCCATTGGCAGAAATTTTAAAGAGTCCCTCCAAAAAGCCTTGGTTTCTCTCGAAACAGGTTTTTCAGGTTTAGACCAAATATTTGATTTAAGTGCAAAGAAAATTGAAAAAAAATTAAAGGAAAATATTCCAAATAAAATCTTGCTTGTTGGAGAGGCAATAAGGAAGAAAATCAAATTAAAAAAAATTCATAATCTTTCAAAAATTGATCCTTGGTTCTTAAATCAAATAAAAGAAATTATTGATAATGAGGTCAAAATCAAAAAAAATGGTCTTCCAAAAACTTATAGTGAGTTAAATTATATTAAATCAATTGGATTTTCGGATAAAAAATTATCAGAATTATCAAATATCTCTGAGTCAATAGTTAGAGGAAAAAGAGAGGCTCTCAAAGTTTTTCCAGTATACAAAAAAGTTGATACTTGTGCTGCAGAATTTAAATCTTTTACTCCATATATGTACTCAACTTATCAAAGAAGTTTTTCTTTAAATTCAGAGTGTGAAGCTAATCCATCGAATAGAGAAAAAATAATTATACTTGGGGGAGGTCCTAATAGAATTGGACAAGGCATAGAATTTGACTATTGCTGTTGTCAGGCAAGTTTTGCTCTTAAAGAAGCAAAATATGAAACAATTATGGTTAATTGTAACCCAGAAACTGTTTCAACAGATTATGACACTAGTGACAGATTGTATTTTGAGCCTTTAATTGATGAATACATTTTTAATATTATTAAAAGAGAACAGTCTAAAGGTAATTTGAAGGGAATAATTACTCAATTTGGAGGGCAAACCCCTATCAAACTAGCAAAATTTTTACACAAAAACAAACTTCCAATTTTAGGAACCCAGTATTCATCCATAGATCTAGCTGAAGATAGAGATAGATTTAGAAATCTTTTAAATAAACTTAAATTAAAACAGGCTGAAAGTGGTATAGCTAGAACTTTTCCTCAAGCGATAAAGATTGCAGATAAGATTGGTCTACCTTTAATGGTAAGGCCATCTTACGTATTGGGTGGAAGGGCAATGGAAATTGTTCATGAAAAAAGCCAACTCAAAGATTTTGTAAAAGAAGCATTTAAAGTTGGCGAAAAAAATCCAATCTTAATTGATAAATTTATTGATAACGCAATGGAAGTTGATGTAGATGCAATATCAGATGGTAAAAATGTTTTTGTGGCTGGTATTATGCAGCACATTGAAGAGGCTGGAATACACTCTGGTGACTCAGCATGTAGTTTGCCTCCTGTATCAATAAAACCTTTTTTAATAAAAGAAATTGAAAATCAAACAAAAAAATTAGCACTAGCACTTAAAGTAAAAGGTTTTATGAACGTTCAGTATGCTATTAAAAAAGATAAAATTTATGTAATAGAGGTAAATCCTAGAGCCAGTAGAACTGTCCCATTTGTTTCAAAAGCAAAAAATATACCGCTCGCTAAGATAGCCTCAAGAGTGATGGCAGGAGAAAAATTATCGAAGTTCAATTTAAAAAGTAAAACGAGAAATATGTTCGCAGTAAAAGAGGCGGTCTTTCCATTTAATAAATTTCCAAATAGTGATCTTTTACTAGGGCCTGAAATGAAATCTACAGGTGAAGTGATGGGTTTTGATAAAAATTTTGGAATGGCGTTTGCTAAAAGTCAAATTGCAGCTTCTAATTCTTTACCAATAAAAGGCTTAGCTTTTATCTCCTTGAAAGATAGTCATAAGGAAGAGGGTGTGGAATTAGCAAAGCAGTTAGTAAAGTTAAATTTTAAGCTTTGTGGAACCGGAGGTACTGCTGATTATATAAGTCAGCATGGAATTAACTGTCAAAAGATAAATAAAGTTAATCAAGGTTCCCCACATATTGTAGATGTTTTAAATGCAAAAAAAATAGCTTTAGTTATCAATACCGGAGGCGGGAACAGCGAAACTCAATTGAGCGATGCTATTGCATTAAGAAGAGCTACTTTAGCAAATAAAGTTCCCTACTGCACTAATATGTCCACAGCTAAAGTTTGTTTAGAAGGTATAAAGTCTCTAAAATTAAAAGATATTAATGTAACCTCTTTGCAAGATATCTAACTTTTTACTTTCCAATCAGTCTCAAAAGTAACGTAGTTTATTTGGATACATCTTCTCTCTTTTTTAATTTCTTTTTTTTCCATTCCATGCCAAGTATTAGGTCCACTTGTGAAGAAATATCCATAATTATGTTTGTAAGGAACTGTTTTAACTTTATTTAAATTTGCGTCATAAAAATCAGTACCCAAATTTTCCGACTCGTTGTGTAAATTAACAAAAACTATTGAAGACATTAATTTTTCTTCAATATCACAGTGAGGTTTCAACCAAAAACCTTCTCTGTCACAAATTACCTCAAGTCTTACATAAGAATTACTTAAGTCTTTTCCAATTAATAATCCTATTTTTTTATAAACTTCAGGTGATCTCAATTCTTCAATAAATTTTTTTAAATTAGGAAATTGACTAGAGTTTTCTTTGGTAACATAGCATCTAAGTTTTTTTGCTTTTCCTCCATCTTTAATTCCAGCCCTAAAAGCTCCCTCCCCTCCATCTAGAGCTCTTGTTCCGTCATAGTTTAAATTTTGTTTCCTAGGATCAGCTATATCGGCGTTACAAATTTCTTCTATTGCATTTTGTGTTAATGGTTCGTTTATTTCAAAATGTTTGAAAGGTTTGTTGAATAATTTTGTTCTATTTTCTAATGATCTAAATAATTCCATTTTTTTTCATCTTTGCTTTTATTATCGGAGCGATCCTACTTACCTCATTTAAACTATTATAGCTCCAACTTTCAATTCTATCCTTTAATTCTCTTGTTATACCTAAATCCTTGAGTTGTGAATAAAATTTTTTGAATCTACCAGTAGGTTTATATGACTTCATCATGGCAATATAAACAGGTTTTCCAGTCATAGCAGCTTCTGAAATCATTGACGTGGAGTCGCACGTTACGACTACATAATTTGAGATCGCTAATGCAGAAAGATATGCTTTTTTATCAATATTTTTTACAACGTGGTGATTAATACTAAAAGTATTATAAGCTATTTTTAAAATATTTTCAGGAGTTCTATAAGAAGGAATTACAATAATCTTAAATTTGTCTGGAGTAAATAATGTTTTTACTTTATTAAAAAGTTCATGAATTTGTTTTTCTGAAAAACTATAATATTTATTTGGTCCTCCAATTACAAATGCTACTAATTCTTTTCTCTTGTCTTTTTCTATTCCAAGATATTTTGAATTATCATTAATTTCTTTTTTAGTTAAATAGTGGATGGCCCCCGTTGTGTTAATTATATTTTCACCTTTTAAACGATCATGCTCAGGACTGACTATGAGGTCAAAGTGATCAAAAGAAACTTTAGGATCTTGTATGTGAATGTTGAAAATTTGATTGCCTAATCTTTTTTTTAAAGCCATTGATGGTATTACACTTTTTCTTCCACAAGATATAATGACTTTACAATCACATACGAATTTATTTTTTACCAAATTTTCTGATATCGGGCTTATTTTAGGAGGAATTAAATTCCAAAAAGATTTTAATTCAATTTTTTGGTGTTTATAACTTAGGCCCAAAGCTTTAGCTAATCCCTCTACTTGACTAACCATGCCGTGCATACCTTGCGTTAAAAGAAGTGCTTTTAATTCTAACATTAGTTATTATATACCTTTACATAATGAATAATAAATCAACAAAACATACAAAAGTGTTAATTCTTGGATCGGGGCCTGCTGGCTATACAGCAGCTATTTATGCGGCCAGAGCAATGCTTAAACCAATACTTGTTCATGGTTCTCAACCTGGAGGACAATTAACTACCACTACAGATGTTGAAAATTACCCTGGATATTCAAAAGTGATTCAGGGACCATGGCTAATGGAGGAAATGAAAGGGCAAGCAGAAGCTGTGGGCACAGAGATGATACAGGATCATATAAGTAAAGTTGACTTAACAAAAAAACCTTTTACAGCAACGGGTGATAGTGGTCAGGTTTACACTGCAGATAGTTTTATAATTTCAACAGGGGCGCAGGCAAGATGGTTAAATCTAAAATCTGAACAAGAGTTTAGAGGATTTGGAGTATCAGCATGCGCTACTTGTGACGGATTTTTCTTTAAAGAAAAAGAAGTAGCTGTAGTCGGTGGAGGAAATGCTGCTGTTGAAGAAGCAATGTTCCTAACTAAATTTGCTTCGAAGGTTTATTTAATACATAGGAGAAACGAACTCAGGGCAGAAAAAATGCTTCAGACAAAATTAAAATCTAACAAAAAAATAGAAATTCTTTGGGATACAGTAGTTGAAGATGTTATTGGCACTAAAGAGCCAAAAACTGTTAATGCGTTGAAAATAAAAAATGTGAAGGATAATAAAGTAAGAGATCTAAAAGTTGATGGTTTGTTTATTGCCATAGGTCATGATCCAGCAACATCTTTATTCAAAGATCAACTTAAAATGGACAAAGAAGGGTATTTAATTACAAAACCTGATTCTACTGAAACGAATATTCCAGGAGTTTTCGCTGCAGGAGATGTAAAGGATAAAATTTTTAGACAAGCTGTTACCGCTGCTGGAATGGGTTGTATGTCAGCGCTTGAAGCTGAAAAATATCTATCAGAGTCTAATTAAGGCTATCACAAAAAATTTTAATTCTTTTCATTGCTTCTTTCAAATTTGCCATTGAGGTAGCGTAAGATATCCTAAAGTAACCTTCTAAACCAAAGGCAGAACCTTGAACCACAGCTACCTCTGCTTTTTCTAACAATTTTTCTACAAAATCTTTATCAGTTTTCAGTTTTGTTTTCTTGTTTAATAATTTTTTACAGTTCGGAAAAACATAAAAAGCTCCTTCAGGACTTAAACAGCTTATACCTTTTATATTATTTAAACTATCAACAACAAAATTTCTTCTTTCTTTAAAAGAATTTGATCTTTCTGAAATAAAGTCTTGTGTTCCGTTTAAAGCTTCTACTGCAGCTGCTTGACTTATAGATGTAGGATTACTAGTTGATTGGGATTGAATTTTAGCCATCGCTTTAATAATTTCTTTTGGACCTGCAGCATAACCTATTCTCCACCCAGTCATTGAGTAAGATTTGCTCACTCCGTTCATGGTTAAAGTTCTACTTTTTAATTTTTCAATTTGTGCAATTGTAAAAAATTTAAAACCGTCATAAGTAATATGTTCATAAATATCATCGCTTAAAATATATAAATTTTTATATTTTATTAAAATTTTCGATAAAGCGACTATCTCATCTTTGGTATAACCAGAGCCTGTAGGGTTAGATGGAGAATTTATAATTATCCACTTTGTTTTCTTTGAAACTGCTTTTGTTAATTTTTCTGGTGTTAATTTAAAATTATTTTTTTCATCGCACTTTATTATTTTAGGTTTTCCCCCAGCTAGCAAAACAATGTCAGGATAAGAAACCCAATAAGGGGCTGGAATAATTACCTCATCGCCTTTGTTTATTGTTGCCATAAAAGCATTGTATAAAACCTGCTTTCCACCAGTTCCAACTGAAATTTGATCAAGCTCGTATGATAAATTATTTTCCCTAGAAAATTTAGCTTGAATAGCTTTTTTTAGAGCTGGAGTTCCATCCACTGCAGTATATTTTGTATCACCTTTTCTAATCGCCTCTATTGCCGCTTCTTTAATATTATCTGGAGTATCAAAATCAGGCTCTCCAGCCCCTAATCCAATAACATTCTTTCCAGCAGCTCTCATTTCCCTAGCTTTTGAGGTAACTGCTATTGTAGGCGACGGTTTTATACGTTTTAAACTATTGGAAACTATGCTCATTGAAATTTATAATATAATTAATTTATTATTAACACAAAATGCAAAATACTTATCAAGAAAAATTGGCTGATCTAGAAGTTAATAACTCAAAAAAAATTAAGAAGTTAGAGGGAGGTATTAACTTTAAAATAAAAAGTGATTTTCAACCTAGCGGCGACCAACCTGAGGCCATAAAGCAAATATTAAAAAACTTAAAAGATAACAAACAGGAACAAGTGCTTTTAGGGGTCACGGGATCAGGTAAAACATTTACAATGGCAAAAGTTATCGAAAAGGCTAATAGACCAGCTCTTATTCTAGCACCAAACAAAACTTTAGCTGCTCAATTGTACGGAGAGTTTAAAAGTTTTTTTCCAGATAATGCTGTAGAATATTTTGTATCATATTATGATTACTACACTCCAGAAGCATACGTTCCTAGATCTGATACTTATATAGAAAAAGAGGCTTCAATAAATGAACAAATTGATCGTATGAGACATTCGGCAACAAGATCTTTACTTGAAAGAGATGATGTAATTATTGTTGCGAGTGTGTCATGCATTTATGGTTTAGGTTCTGTAGAGGCGTACTCGAAAATGACTATTACTTTAAAGAAAAATTATGAGTACGAGCGAGATGATTTAATTAGAGCATTTATAAACTTACAGTACAAAAGAAATGATCAAAATTTTTTCAGAGGGACCTTTAGGGTAAGAGGAGAAAATTTAGAGATCTTTCCATCACACTTAGAAGATAGAGCTTGGAGAATAAGTTTTAATTTAAATAAATTAGAAAAAATTGAGGAATTTGACCCACTTACTGGAGATAAGACAAATGATTACTCAATAATAAAAATTTACGCTAATAGTCATTACATAACTCCTAAGCCTACTATCGAGCAAGCAATTAGACAAATAAAATCTGAGTTAGCTGAGACTTTAAAAAAACATAGAGAAAATAATAAGCTTTTAGAAGAACAAAGATTAAGAGAACGAACTAAGTTTGATTTAGAAATGATTGAGGCTACCGGAACTTGTGCAGGGATAGAAAATTATTCAAGATTTTTATCTGGAAGAAAAGCTGGTGAACCACCTCCTACTCTGTTTGAGTATTTTCCAGATAATGCAATTATATTTGTAGACGAAAGTCACGTAACAGTCCCTCAATTAAATGGAATGTATAAAGGTGACCGGACAAGAAAAAGTACGTTAGCCGAATATGGTTTTAGACTCCCTTCTTGTATGGATAATAGACCTTTAAAATTTGAAGAGTGGGATTTAATGAGAACACAAACTGTTTTTGTTTCTGCTACCCCAGGACCTTGGGAACTAAAACAAACTAGCAATAAATATATTGACCAAATCATAAGGCCAACAGGTTTAATAGACCCACCGGTTGAAATAAGGCCAGCCAAAACTCAAGTTGATGATCTTATGCACGAGGCAAAAGAGATAGTAACAAAAGGATATAGAGTTCTTGCTACAACGCTGACAAAAAAAATGGCTGAAGATCTTACTGAGTACCTTCACGAAAATGGTCTTAAGGTAAGATATATGCACTCTGACATTGATACTCTTGAAAGAATTGAGATCATAAGAGATTTGAGAATGGGAGTGTTTGATATTCTTGTAGGAATAAATTTGTTAAGAGAGGGATTAGATATTCCTGAATGTGCTTTGGTAGCAATTTTAGATGCTGATAAAGAGGGATTTCTAAGATCTGAAACTTCTTTAATACAAACAATTGGAAGAGCAGCACGAAATATTGACGGTAAAGTAATTTTATATGCTGATAAAGTCACGAAGAGCATTGAAAAGGCAATTAAGGAAACAGACAGAAGGAGAAATAAACAATTAGAATATAATGAGAAAAATGGAATAACTGCTGAGTCAGTAAAAAAAGAGATAAGTGATATTTTAGAGTCTGTTTATGAAAAAGATTACGTTAAAATTAGTGAAGGCTCAAATGTAGGTGGAAACTTAAAAAAACATCTTAAAGCTTTAAACAGAAAAATGAAGGAAGCTGCTTCTAATTTAGAATTTGAAGAGGCTGCTAAACTAAGGGATGAAATGAGAAAACTAGAAGCAAGCGAACTTGAAATAACTTTAAATCCCAAAATATCTCAATATAATTTGAAAAGTAAAGTTTATCCAAAAGGAAGATCGACTATGGGTATGCCTGGCACAAAACCAAGAAAAGCTATGAAAAAATGGAAGCCAAAAAAATAATCATCACTGGTGGAGCTACTAGAATAGGATCTGCAATCGCTAAAAGTTTAGTTAGCTTTGAAACAAAAATAGGTATCCACTTTAACAAATCTAAAAGTAGCGCTTTAGAATTAAAAAAAGAACTAGAGGAACTTGGGGCTGAAGCATATTTATTTAAAGCTGATTTAAATAATCTCAAACAAACCGAAACTTTAATTAAAAAAGCTTATAAAACTTTGAGAGGATTAGATTGTTTAATTAATAATGCATCTATTTTTGAAAACGATAATCTTGAAAATTTTTCTGAAAAATCCTTTACAAAACATATGAATATCAACTTGAAAGCACCGGCAATCATAACGCAAAATTTTAAAAAATTGTTAAAAAACAAAGAGGGATGTATTATTAATATTATCGATCAAAGAGTTGAAAAATTAACTCCTTTTTTTTTCTCTTACACTTTAAGTAAGTCTTCATTGGCCACTTTTACAAAAACATCAGCTATGAAATTAGCGCCTAACATAAGAGTGAATGGTATTTCACCCGGACCAACATTAAAAAACAAAAGACAATCTGAAAAGCATTTCAAAAAGCAATGGAAATCCACGCTCTTAAAAAAAAAAGTAGATTTAGAAAACATATGTAATGGAGTAAAGTTTCTTATTGAAAATAAAAATATAACAGGAGAGATAATTAATATTGACAGCGGGCAAAGACTTGCATGGCAAACACCAGATATTGTTAATACAAAAGAATGAAAATAATTAAATTCAAGAAAAAAGAAAAATTTAGATATAAAAGAAAAGTAATTATAAACGATTTAATCTTAAATATTTCTATAGGAATACATAATTTTGAGAAAAAAAAGAAACAAAGAGTAAAATTTAATATTGAAATTTTAACAAATCCATATGTGACTCCAAATAACAAAGATTTAAATTCAATACTTAATTATGAGGAAATTGTTGTTAAAATTGAGAAAATTGCTTATCTAAAACATCACGAGTTACTTGAAGATTTAGCAGAAAATATTTTTAATATGATATTTAAAAATAAAATTGTTAAAAAGATTAATCTTAAGATAGAAAAGTTAGATATCTTAAATAAAACCAAATCTGTTGGCATAGAGGTATCAAAATCAAAAATATGATTAATAGTTTAGAGTTAGGAAAAAAAGTAATAAAAGAAAAAATACCGCTGATACCAAAAAACCCCGGTATTTACAAAATGATTAGTTCCACTGGTGAAATTCTATATATTGGTAAAGCTAAAAATATCCCAAATAGACTCAAAAGTTATGTCACTGAGTCTAATCTTCCTATTAGAACTGAGAGAATGCTTTCACTTACACATAATCTTGAAACTACTACTACAAGTAATGAAAGTGAGGCTCTACTACTGGAAGCAAATTTAATAAAAAAACATAAACCTCGTTACAATATACTTTTACGAGATGACAAATCTTTTCCTTATATTTACATCGGTAATAAAGATAAGTGGCCACAACTTACGAAGTTAAGAGGGAAAAAATCAAAAACAGGATATTATTTTGGTCCATTTGCATCAATTGGTTCTGCTAATTGGACAATAAAAATTTTACAAAAAATTTTTCTTTTGAGAGTCTGTGATGACACTGTTTTTAAAAATAGAGAGAGACCGTGTATCCTTTACCAAATTAAAAGATGCTCTGCTCCATGTGTTGGACATATAAATGAAAAAGATTACGAATCTACAGTTGCAGATGCTATTGATTTTATTTCGGGTAAATCTAGAAGAATTCAGAAAAACTTATCCAAAGAAATGGAAAAAGCTAGTAAAGAATTGGACTATGAGAAAGCTGCTATTGCAAGAGATAGAATAAAAGCATTAACTCAGATACAAACCTCTCAGAAAATAAATCAAACAAATCTAACAGAAGCTGATGTTATCAGTATTTATAAAGAGACAGGAAAAACATGTGTGCAAGTGTTTTTCTTTAGGTCAAAACAAAACTGGGGTAATCAGGCTTTTTATCCAAAACATGATCCAGATGATAGTGTGGAAGATGTAATAAGCTCTTTTATATCGCAATTTTATGAAAACAAAACTATTCCTAGGCTGATATTAACTAATTGTGAAGTCAAAGATAAAAAACTTATCGAAAAAACATTCTCCAATAAGGATAAAAAAGATATTATTATTAAGATAGCAAAAAGTAAAAACGAGATAAGTATTTCTAGTCTTGCAGAGAAAAATGCAAAACAATCTTTAAAACAAAAACTTCTTCAATCTGATACTAACAATAATCTTATCGAAGAATTAGCATCTAAATTTAATATTAATAACAATATAGAATTGATAGAAGTTTACGATAATAGCCACATTCAGGGAACTGACTCTGTCGGATCGTTAATTTGTTTCAGTAATGAAGGTTTTGTTAAGAAAAGATATAGGAAATTCAATATTAAAGATGAAAAAGTCAAAAATGATGACTATGGGATGATGAAAGAAGTTTTGTTTAGAAGATTTTCTAAAGCTATTAAGGAAAAATCTGGTTCGCTGTCATTGCCAGATTTAATAATGATAGACGGTGGAAAAGGTCAATATTCTGTATCTAGGGAAGTTCTTAATGAATTAGGGTTACACGACTTACCGATTTTAGCAGTAGCAAAGGGGGAAAGAAGAAATGCTGGGGAGGAAAAAATCTATTACAAAAGTAAAGAATATATTTTAGAAAGAAATGATCCATTATTATTTTTTATACAAAGACTTCGAGATGAAGCTCATAGATTTGCTATAAGTACTCATAGGGCCAAAAGAAAGAAAAATCTTAGCAAATCTTTACTAGATCAAATCCAAGGGATTGGGAAACAAAGGAAGAGAGCTTTATTAAATCATTTTGGGTCTGCACGTGCCGTTGAGTCTGCAAGCTTCGATGATTTAAAATCAGTAGAAGGAATTGAAGACAGCATAGCAAAGAAAATATATAATTATTTTCACGAATAAATGAAATTGAAAATACCAAACATACTGACAATTGGTCGAATAATTATTGTACCAATTTTTGTTATAACCTTTTTTATTCCAGGATTTTTTGGAGATTTGATTCCATTTTTTTTATTTGTGCTAGCTAGTTTTACTGATTACCTAGACGGTTTATTAGCAAGACTATTCAGAGATGAGTCAAAGCTAGGTGAATTGTTAGATCCTATAGCTGATAAAATTTTAGTTTCTGCGGCTCTCATTTTGCTTGTAATGAACGGGACAATTAAGAACTACGAAGTTATCGCTGCAGTAATAATTTTAACCAGAGAGATATTAGTTTCAGGTCTACGTGAATTTCTAGCTAAAGGTAAAATCACAATGGAAGTGACAAGCCTTTCTAAATTAAAAACTTTTATTCAAATGACTGCAATAGCTATTTTATTGACCGGAGATATAGGAAATAAAATTGTAAATTTTCAAGATTATAATGCTCAAACTGTTGGAATAATTCTTTTATGGTTATCAGCATTTTTAACTTTATATACTGGATATGATTATCTGAGAAAAGGCATTGATCACGCTATAAACGAAGATAGCAAAGATTAAAAAGATTAAGCTGCTGTATCTTTTCTTACTAAATTTTGATAAGCATCGTTAAGTTCAGAGATAACTTCACAAACTTTAAATTTATAGTTACTAATTTGTGACACAGGAGTAATCTCTGCTGCAGTGCCAGTTAAGAAACATCCTACAAAATCCTTCATTTCTTCCGGTTTTATTTTTCTCTCGATAACTTTCATTCCTTTTGCTTTAGCAATTTTAATTACTTCACGTCTAGTTATTCCATCCAAAAAAGAATCTGGTATTGGTGTATGAAGTTCTCCATTTTGGTTCTTGAAAAAAATATTTGCACCTGTTGCTTCTGCAATATTTCCTTCAAAGTCAAGCATTAAGGAGTCTGTAAATCCCTCTGCCTCTGCTTCATGTTTCGATAATGTGCAAATCATATATAGACCTGCTGCTTTTGTATCCCAAGGAATAGTATTTGGTGCAGGTCTTCTCCAATTTGAGATATTTAATTTAATCCCTTTCAATTTAAGTTTGGGATCAAAATAAGATCCCCACTCCCAAGTCGCTATTGCAACATGAATTTTGTTTTTTTGTGCAGATATTGCCATCATTTCACTACCTCTCCAAATTAAAGGTCTCACATAACCATTTTGAACTTTTTGAATGTTTACTATTGCTCTACAAGCCTCATTTATTTCTTTCTGAGAATATGGAACTTCTATTCCCATTCTTTTTGCTGAGTAAAATAATCTTTCAGTATGCTCTTCTAATCTAAATATTTCTCCATCGTAAACTCTTTCACCCTCAAATACACAGCTAGCGTAATGGAGACCATGATTTAATATGTGAATGTTTGCATCTTTCCATTCAACAGTTTGTCCGTTGAACCAAATTTTTCCTGATCTTTTGTCGTACGGTATGCTTTCCATTGCAGCAAATATATAGATTTTTTTAAATTAAAAAAGTATATTCCCAAATGAGATAAGTCAATATAACTTACCGATATGAAAGATTTACTCTATTTAAAAGATGACCAAATAAAAGAGTTTATTCAACTGCTTTATTATGCTTATAGAGAAACATTTTCTGATCCAAGAGAAATTTTATCAAAAAAATATTTTGGTCCAGCGCATTTGAGGGCATTACACTTAATTGAGAGTAATCCAGGAATAAACTTGGGAGAATTGATATTTAAACTAAAAGTGACAAAACAAAGTCTTAATAGAGTTTTACGTGACCTTATTAAAACTAAAATGATCCGTCAGGTACAAGATGAAGTCGATACAAGAAAAAAAAATCTGTTTTTAGATAAAGAGGGAAAAATTTTTTTTGAGACAGTTTATAATTCTCAGAAAAAAAGGATATTTAATGCTCTCAAAAATTCTAGCTCGGACTCTGTAATTAAATTTAAAAATGTTTTAAAAAAAATAATTGATGGAAAATAAAAAATTACATATTTTGATAGTTGATGACGATGACAGGATAAGAAGTTTGCTTAAAGAGTATTTATCTGAAAATCAATATATTGTTTCTACTGCTGAAAATGCAGAGCAGGCTAAAATTAAATTAGAATTTCTTAAATTTGATGTCATAATTTTAGATGTAATGATGCCAGGCCAAAATGGATATGAACTAACTAAGGAAGTAAAAAAAACAAAAAAAATTCCTATTATTCTTTTGACTGCCAAAGGTGAAGTAGAAAATAGAATTAAAGGATTAGAACTTGGAGCTGATGATTATCTAGGTAAACCATTTGAACCGAAGGAACTTCTACTGAGAATAAAAAATATAATCAGATATAATAATAAGACTGAAATTAAATCAAAATATTTCGTAGGAGAAGCACAAGTGGACCTTAATAAGATGAATATAAGTTTACAGCAAAAAATCAGGAAAATTAATACATCAGAAAAAAAAGTTTTGATTGAAATGTTGTCTAACCCTGGGAAAACATTTTCGAGAGAGGAAATAGGTAAAATTTCTGGGATTAATCAAGAGCGCTCGATCGATGTCATGATAACTAGATTGAGACAAAAGCTTGAAATAAATCCAAAAAATCCAAAATTTTTACAAACAATAAGGGGCTCTGGTTATGTTCTCTGGATTGAATAGATTAATAAAAATAATTTTACCAAAAAGATTATTTTATAGGGCGCTTATTATTGTAGCTGCTCCTACAATAATTCTGCAATTTATAATAACTATAGTTTTTTTTGATAGTATTTGGATAAAAGCTAATAAAAATATAACACGGTCATTAGTTGCACAATTAAAAACAATTGAGGAAATTTATCAAAATGATAAAAAAAATTTAGATTTTTTTACGGATAGTTATAAAAATAATTTTAATTTTGAAATCGGAATTACTAAGGGAGATTTCCCTAAAGTTTCCGGTGAAAGAAAGTTTAGTCCTATGGATAGATCTTTGCGTAGAGAGTTAAAGTCTACTTTTGGTAATAATAATTATTGGTTTAGTACGTCAAAATTTAAAAATGCAGTTGAAATTAAAATAAAATCAAATGATGAGGTGATTGAATTTTTGGTTCCAAAGGAAATGGTCTCAACATCTTCCGTAAGATTATTTGTATTATGGACCACGCTTCCCTCGATACTTTTAATTATTATAGCTCTTATCTTTTTAAAAAACCAAACTAGACCACTGGTAAAACTTGCTAAAGCAGCAGAAAGATTTGGAAAAGGTGATTATGTTAATGATTTTAGACCTTCAGGTGCTCAAGAAATTAGAAAAGCAGCATATGAATTTGATCGAATGGCGAAACGAATTAATCGTCATTTAAATCAAAGATCTGAAATGTTATCAGGAATAAGTCATGATTTAAGAACCCCTCTGACTAGATTAAAATTGCAATTAGCTTTACTTAATCAGAAAGAATTATCAGAAAAAATGTCAAAAGATATAGATGAAATGGAAAAAATGCTTAATGACTACCTCCAATTTGCTAAAACTCAAACACAAGAGGAAACAGTAAATATAAATTTGATAAGGTTATTTGATGAAATAAGTGGAAACTATAATAATAAAGATTTGAAGATTTCTTTTCAAGAAAGTATTAACTTGAAAGGAAGACCAATGGCTTTAAAAAGATCTTTCGAAAATGTTATTCAAAATGCGTTAACTTATGGAACAAAAGTTTTTGTGAAAGTTCAAAAAACTTTAAATCGAGTATTAATAATCGTCGATGATAATGGACCCGGCATACCTGAGGACCAGTATAAAAATGTTTTTAAGCCTTTTTTTAGATTAGATAAGAGTAGAAGTTTGAACCAGTCTGGAGTAGGTCTAGGTTTAGCTTTGGTAGAAGATATAATAAATTCTCATGGAGGAAGTATTCAACTTGGTAAAAATGAATATAATGGTTTACAGGTTAAGATTTCTTTGCCTTTTTAATTTTTTTCGATTTTTGTAATTTTTTAATGATAAGATCCTGTTTTTGAACTAATTTTTTCAATATTTCGAATTCTTCTCTAGAAACAATTTCTAATTTATTAAAGATTTTATCTTTCTTAAATTTAAAATCGTTGGATATTTCTTTTTTAATATCTTTTGAAGACAAAATACCGTTTTCAATTAGATCAGAAAGAGTCTTTAAAATTTTTTCAGAATTACTCATAACTCATCTTATTTGATAGGCATCTCAATTTCAAATGTGATATAAGAGGATATGTTTACCCACAATTTAGAACCTATTTTAATCGATTTTGGGTTTTTGGCTCTGAGATGGTATTCTTTAGCTTATATCATCGGTATTTTAATAGGATGGTGGTATGGAAAAAAAATAATTACAAACATAACTCTCAAAAAAGAAAATAAATTTAATTTAAAAGACTTTGATGATTTAATTACCTATTTAATAATATCAATAATAATTGGTGGAAGGATTGGTTATATAGTTTTTTACAATTTTTCATATTACTTATCTAATCCTTTGGAGGTGATTAAGATATGGCAAGGTGGGATGTCGTTTCATGGGGCTTTAATAGGAATTATATTTGGAACTTATATTTATTCTGCTAAAAGAAAGTTGGAAACCTTTTTTTTGTTGGATGTAATTGCTTGTGTTGCACCTATTGGTATTTTTTTTGGACGAATAGCAAATTTCATAAACAGCGAACTTGTAGGTAAAATTAGTAATGTTCAATGGAGCGTGGTATTTCCTACAGTTGACATGATGCCTAGACATCCTTCTCAATTGTATGAGGCTTTTTTTGAGGGAGTTGTTTTATTTATAATTATGAATTTTATCATATCTAAAAAAAACTATGAAATTGGTACTTGCTCTTATTTATTTTTAATTTTTTATGGTCTATTTAGAATTTTTTCCGAATTTTTTAGAGAACCAGATCCTCAATTAGGTTATTTATTTGGAGCATTTAGCATGGGAATGTTGTTAAGCCTTGTGATGATTTTTTTTGGTATGCTTATTTATAAATTTTTAAAAAAAAAAAATGAAATCTAATAAAAAATTTTTTAAAAAATCAAAATGTTTACCTGTAGATAAATTTTTTCAAAATGTTCTTTATGATAAAAAAAATGGTTATTATAATTCAAAGTTACCAATTGGAAGTAAAGGTGATTTTGTTACTTCTCCAAAAATCTCAAATTTATTCTCAGAAATGATTGCTGTTTGGATAATTTCGGCTTGGGAGGTGTTGGGAAGGCCAAAGAAAATAAATATAGTTGAACTTGGTCCAGGTGATGGTGTTCTTGCAAAAATAATCTTAGAGGTATTTAAAAGATTTCCGGAATTTGACACATCTAAAAAAGTTTTTCTTTTTGAAATAAGTAATCTTTTAAAAAAAATACAAAAGATAAATATAAATGTTAAAAGTGTGAAATGGATAGACTCTTTTGAAAAAATAAAAAACGGTCCAGTGATTTTTTTTGGAAATGAGTTTTTTGATGCAATACCGATAAAACAATTCATACGAAAAAAAGGCTCTCTTTATGAGAAATATTATTTGCTAAACTCTGATTCCGAAATCAATGAGATCCATAAAAAAACATCGAAAAGAAATTACGATATGATTAATTCTTACTCGTCTCTTAAGAGTCTAAAGTTTATTGAATTTCCAAAATATGGGTTTAAACAACTTGAAAGAATTACAAATATAATAGCTAATCAAGGTGGATGTATTCTTATGATTGATTATGGATATTTAAAGTCCCACAACCAAAGTACACTCCAATCAGTCTTTAAACATAAAAAAAATTATATACTAAATAATCTTGGAAAGGCTGATATTACTTCACATGTGAATTTTGAATTACTCAAAGAATTTTTTGTAAAAAATAACCTTAAAATTAAAAAAGTAATTACTCAGAAACAATTTCTTGAAAATATGGGGATAATGAAAAGAGCGGAGATTATTGCAAAAAAAATGAAATTTATTGATCAATCAAATCTTTACATCAGATTAAAAAGATTACTAAGCCCAAACTCTATGGGCAATCTATTTAAAGTAGTTTTAGCCTATAACTCCAAGACTAATAATTTTTTTGGTTTCAAGTAATGTTTTATTCAAAAAAACTTAAAAAATTTAAAGAAATAAAACATTGTTTTTTTTCAAGAAATGGCGGTTTTTCTAAAGGTATTTACAGAGGTTTAAATTGTGGCAAAGGTTCAAAAGACAACATTAAAAATGTCAAAAAGAATCTCAATTTCGTTTCAAATAAAATACAAGTAAATCCTAAAAACTTAATTCTTATGCACCAAACACATAGCAATAAAGTGATACAAATAAAAAAAAATTATGGAAAAAAATTAAATTCTGACGCGATTATTACAAATATTAAAGGGATAGCTTTAGGAGTTGTAACTGCAGATTGTGTTCCAATTTTACTTTTTGATTACAAAAACAAAATAATAGGCTGCATACATGCTGGTTGGAAAGGAGCATTTTCAGGGATTATTAGGAAAACCATTATAAAATTTAATAAACTGAATTTTAAAAATAAAATATATGCTTGTATTGGACCTTGTATTGGTAGGAAGAGTTATGAAGTTGACGGAAAATTTTATAAAAAATTTCTAATTCAATCTAAATATAATAAAAAGTATTTTGCTAAAAAAAAAGGGGGCAAAAAACTGTTTAATTTAAGAAAATACGTTGCTGATCAACTTACAGCACTTAATGTTAAAACAGATCATGTGAATTTCGACACTTTTAAAGAAAAAAATTACTTTTTTAGCTATAGAAGGTCATCCATTTTGAAAGAAGATGATTATGGAAGGTGTATATCCGTAATAAAGTTGATTTAGATTAAATTTGAAAACTTTAATAAATAATTGTATAAATAGTAGTTTTCATGAAAATTTTATCTGGAACTAGCAATTTAAAGCTCAGCAAGGATATTTCAAAGAATCTAAAATTAAAACTAATAAACACAAACATCAGAAGGTTTGCTGATGGCGAAATTTATATTGAAATTAATGAAAATATCAGAGGAAACAGTGTTTTTGTAATTCAGTCTACATCAAATCCAGCAAATGATAACATAATGGAGCTCTTACTTGTGATAGATGCTTTAAAAAGATCTTCAGCAAAAACAATCACAGCGGTTATTCCTTATTTTGGATATGCTAGACAAGATAGAAAAGTTGCTCCAAGAACTTCTATTTCGGCTAAGGTGGTAGCAAATTTAATTTCCAACGCAGGGGCAACAAGAGTTGTTACAGTTGATTTGCATGCAGGGCAAATTCAAGGATTCTTTGATATGCCTGTTGACAATTTATATACCGCTCCTTTATTTGCAAAATATATAAAAAAAAAATTAACATTAAAAAAACTCATTTGTGTATCACCTGATGTTGGAGGGGTTGCTAGGACAAGGGCTTTAGCAACAAGAATTAAAGCTGATCTAGCAATAATCGATAAGAGAAGACCATCTCCTGGAAAATCTGAAGTGATGAATATAATCGGAGATGTAAAAAATAAAACTTGTATTATTGTAGATGATATAATTGATAGTGGAGGAACAATTGTTAACGCTGTAGATGCACTCAAAAAAAAAGGAGCTAATGAAGTATATGTGTTCATAACTCACGCTGTATTAAGTGGAGACGCAGTTAAAAAAATTAAAAATTCAAAAATTAAAAAACTAATTATTACGGACACTATTGATAACGCGCAAAAAATTAAAAATAATAATAAAATAGAGGTGTTATCTATTGCCTCACTTATGTCAGAGGCAATTAAAAGAATAGCTAACTCCAACTCTGTATCAGATTTATTCAATTAAGGCTTGTTTTAGTTTTAAACTTGAGTTATACACCCTTTTCAAAAACTTTATGAATAATTTAAAAGCTACAAAAAGAGAAAATTTGACCTCTGGTTCAAATAACAAATTGAGAGCTAAAGGCTTTATACCAGCGATCTTATACGGAGGGAAAGATCCTAACCAGAATATTTCGATAAGCAAAAAAGAAATTTCAAATATAATTAACTCCGATACATTTTTATCAAAAGTTTTAGAGTTAGATGTTGATGGAAAAAAAGAAAAAGTTATACCTAGAGATGTTGCATTTCATGTTATTTCTGAAGAGCCTATACATATTGATTTTATGAGAATTCTGTCTGGTAAAAAAATAATTTTAGAAATTCCTGTTAAATTTATAAATCATCCAGACTCTCCTGGACTAAAAAGGGGTGGAGTATTAAATATTGTAAGGCGAAAAGTTGAGTTAAGATGTCCTGCAGAAAATATACCTGATGAAATTATAATTGACTTAACCGGTACTGATATAGGTACTAGCATTAAAATATCTTCGGTAAAACTCCCTGAAAATGTCACCCCAACTATTACAGACCGTGATTTCGTAGTAGCAACAGTAGCGGCTCCGACTATAATCAAGGAACCAGAAAAACCAGCTGAAGAAGTTCCAGCAGAGGGTGCGGAGGGCGCAGCACCAACAGAAGGAGCTGAAGCGGTAACCAAAGATGGTGACGCGGCTAAAAAAGACGAAAAAACAAAAGAGAGCGCTACAGATAAAAAACCTGAAGACAAAAAAACTGCTGAAAAGAAACCTGCTGAAAAAAAATAATTAATATGCTTTTACTTGTTGGATTAGGAAATCCAGGATCTAATTACACTAATACTAGACACAATATTGGTTTCAAAATTATTGATGCAATAAATACCCATTTTAAACTATCAAAACAAAAACCAAAATTTAAAGGATTGCTAACCACAGGAAATATCGATGAAAAAAAAATTTATGCAATAAAACCTTTGACCTTTATGAATAATTCGGGAACTGCAATAAAAGAATTAATAGATTACTTTAAAATCGAGGCTAAAGATGTAATTGTGTTCCATGATGATATGGATATAGATTTTGGTAAAGTTAAAGCTAAATTTGGTGGAGGTAGCGCTGGTCATAATGGAATAGAGTCAATTGATAAGTTTATTGGCAAAGATTACTCTAGAGTAAGGGTGGGAATTGGTCATCCTAAACAGAAAAAAAAAGTAAATAATCATGTTCTCGAAGATTTTAAGGAAGATGAGGAAGAAAAAATTAAAGAGATAACTGAAAATATTGTAAGACAAATACCAACTCTAATCGATAAAAAGATCGATTTATTTTCAAGTAAAGTTAATCAAAATCTTAATGGGATTTAAATGTGGTATCGTTGGTTTGCCCAATGTAGGCAAGTCTACTTTATTTAATGCTCTAACAGCTTCTAAAAATGCTGAGGCAGCTAATTTTCCTTTTTGTACGATTGATCCAAATATAGGTATTGTAGACGTTATAGATCAGAGATTAGATAAATTAGCAAAATTATCCAAATCAAAAAAAAAAATTTACACTAATATTACTTTTGTGGATATTGCAGGTCTTGTAAAGGGCGCTTCAAAGGGTGAAGGATTAGGAAATAAATTTCTTTCACATATTAGGGAAGTTGATGCAATAATACACTTAGTAAGATGCTTTGACTCAGATAAAATCACTCATGTTAACTCAAAAATTAACCCTACTGATGATTTAGAGACAATAAAAACTGAAATAATACTCTCAGATTTAGATATTATTCAAAAAAAATTAGAAAAAAATAAAAAAAAATTACTTGGACAGAAAGAAATCAAAATTTTAGATGAAAAATTGAAAGATTTAAGTGAAGGTAAAGAGATAAAAATTAGTAATTTTGAAGAGGAAAAGTTTTTATCAAGTATTGGCTTATTAAGCATTAAACCAAAAATTGTAGTATGTAATGTAGACGAGGAAAATTTAGATAAAGGTAATGATTATACTGATCAAGTAAAAAAAAAGTATCCTAATGAGAAAATAATTAATATTTGTGCCGATATCGAAGACCAACTTTCAGGTTTGGATAAATCAGAAAAAGAGATATTCATGCAAGACATCGGTTTAAATAAAACTGGACTCAATAAACTTATTAAAGAAGGTTACGATCTTTTGATGCTAGATACTTTTTTTACCTCTGGTCCTGAAGAAAGTAGAGCTTGGACAGTTAAAAAAAATACTCCAGCTCCAAAGGCAGCAAGTGTTATTCATACTGATTTTGAAAAAAATTTTATCAGAGCTGAAGCTATAACATGCGAAGACTTCATTAAATATGGTAGTGCAGAAAAGTGTAAAGAAAATGGAAAACTAAGAATTGAAGGAAAAGACTATATTGTTAAGGATGGGGACGTGTTATACTTCCGTGTCAATCCTTGACCATATTTTTTTCATGCTTAAATAAACAAGAATTGTTAAAAGTACTAAATAAATAATTACTTTAATACCAGTTTTATGTCTCTCTTCAAGTTCTGGCTCGGCAGCCCAAGCCAAAAAAGTTGTTACATCTTTGGCCATTTGATCAACAGTAGACTCCGTGCCATCTGCATATTCAACTAAACCATCCATTAAATTATTTGGCATTTTAATCTTATTACCGGCCATATATTTATTGTAATAAACACCGTCATCAAGAGTTACACCTGGAGGAGGGTCTTCGTAACCAACAAGAACTGAATAAATGTAATTAGCTCCTCCTTTTCTTGCTTTGACTAAAACTGACATGTCAGGCGGGTATGCCCCACCATTAGCAGCTGTTGCTGCCTGAACATTAGGGTATGGGCTCTTAAATTTATCTGAAGGTTTTCCTGGTCGAGTAAACATTTCTCCTTGAGAGTCTGGACCATCCTCTATTTCGAAACTAGCTGCAATGGCTTTTACTTCTTGTTCTGAAAATTCAGGTCCACCAGGTTCTCCTAGATTTCTATAGCTAAGATATTGCATTGAATGGCAAGAGGCACAGACTTCTTTATAAACTTGAAAACCTCTTTGTAGTGACGCTCTATCAAAGGTTCCTGTTAAACCTTTAAAACTCCATTCCACCTTAATTGGATCAACCATTTCAGCGCTTTGTAATGGTCTAAGTGAGATAAATAATAAAAAAGATAAAAAGACTAGTTTTATATTAGACTTTATCATTAACCTTCCTAGCTAAAGATGGCTCTGCTCCTCCGGTTAATACTGGCTCGGAGATGCTCATAGGAATCGGGTCCGTTTTTTCTAAATAACCGACAACAGGCATAACTACTATAAAATGTAAGAAATAATAAATAGTTCCTACTCTAGCTAATACTAAGTAAATTCCTTCAGCTGGCATCGCACCAACATAACCAAGCATTAGAACGTCTATTACTAATATCCAAAAGAACTGTCTATAAATTGGTCTAAAAACAGCCGATCTAACTTTTGATGTATCTAACCAAGGTAGTACAAATAAAATAAAAATTGCACTGAACATTAAAATTACTCCGCCTAATTTGTCAGGGACAGATCTTAAAATTGCATAAAATGGTAACAAATACCATTCAGGTACTATGTGAGCGGGTGTAACTAACGGATTAGCAGGTATATAATTGTCTGAGTGTCCCAAAACATTAGGAGTAAAGAATACAAATCCAGCAAATATGATCATAAAAACTAAAAGTGCGAAAGCATCTTTAATTGTTATATAAGGATGAAATGGCACTGTATCTTTAGACGGTTTCTTTATATCAATACCTACAGGGTTATTATTTCCTGGAACATGTAAAGCCCAAATGTGTAAAACTACTAACCCTAAAATTAAAAACGGGATTAAATAATGTAAGCTAAAGAATCTGTTTAGTGTTGGATTATCTACAGAATATGCTCCCCATAACCAAGTTGTTATACTATCTCCAACTAATGGGATCGCACTAAATAAATTAGTTATTACTGTAGCGCCCCAGAAACTCATTTGGCCCCAAGGCAAAACATAACCCATGAAAGCTGCTGCCATCATTAATAAATAAATCATCAGACCAATTATCCAAATTACTTCTCTTGGTGATTTATATGATCCATAAAATAAAGATCTAAAAATGTGAATATAGACTGCAAGGAAAAACATAGATGCACCATTGCTATGAATATATCTTATTAACCAACCATAATTTACATCTCTCATTATGTGTTCAACACTCGCAAAAGCTAAATCTGCATGAGCGACGTAATGCATTGCTAAAACAATTCCTGTAACTATTTGAGTGATTAAACAAAAAGTTAAAATTCCACCAAAGGTCCACCAATAATTTAGATTTTTAGGTGTTGGGTAATCTGTAAGGTGTGCTCCAAGAGTTAGCAATGGCAAACGATCGTTGAACCATTTTCCTGCTTTAGATTTCGGTGTATATTCGTGCTCACTCATAATTTTTTTTAACCAATCTTAATTGTATTACTGTCTACAAATTCAAACTTTGGTATTTCCATGTTAGTTGGAGCTGGTCCTTTTCTTATTCTGCCTGATACATCGTAATGTGAACCATGACAAGGACAAAACCAACCATTGAAGTCTCCTTTATCTTTTAAAGGTACACATCCAAGATGCGTACAAACTCCTAACATGACTAACCATTCATCTTTTCCCTCTTTTACTCTATCTTCATCTTTTTGAGGATCAGGCAAATCGTCCAATTTTACCGCCCTGGCCTCAGCTATTTCTTCTGAAGTTCTTTTTTTTATAAATATTGGCTTACCTCTCCATAAAACAGTAATGGACTTACCAGGTTCTATACTACTAATGTCAACTTCTGTAGTTGCTAAAGCTTGTTGGGCTTTATCAGGGTTCATTTGGTCAATCATTGGCCAAATAACTGCTCCAACCCCCACTGCCCCTACTGTATAACTAGCTGTAAACAAAAAATCTCTTCTGTTAAC
Organism: uncultured Pelagibacteraceae bacterium; assembly: GCA_902536385.1. Lineage (GTDB taxonomy): Bacteria > Pseudomonadota > Alphaproteobacteria > Pelagibacterales > Pelagibacteraceae > Pelagilacustribacter. The sequence goes on along the minus strand of CACAWY010000004.1, from coordinate 3,644 downwards.
TTTTTTTTCTTCTTTGCTCATTTATGTAAGTGCTTATAATATAATTATTAAATAAAACCACATTTTAAAGATTTCTAGGGTCAGAATGACACATAAACTAAGCTTAAATAATGCACATAGTACTTTACAAACCTGATATCCCTCAAAATACTGCAGCAATAATCAGACTAGGAGCATGCCTAAATTTGAATATTCACTTGATAGAACCATGTGGTTTTAATTTGAACGATATCAGATTTAAAAGAGTGGTTATGGATTATGCTGGCTTATGTAAGGTTGTTCGGCATAATGACTTCGAGACATTTAAAAAAAAATATAGGAAGTCCAGAATAGTTTTAATGACAACTAAGGCAAAAAAATTATATCATAAGTTTAAATTTAAAAAAAATGATATGCTTTTATTTGGAAAAGAAAGTGCTGGGGTTCCAGAAGAGATACATCAAATGCTTGAAAATAAAATAAAAATTCCTATGAACAAAAAAACTAGATCTCTAAATGTTGCAATGAGTGTTGCGATAGTAGCTACTGAAGCTTTGAGGCAAAATAATTTACTTTAATGATTACACCTGACTTCAGAAAAAAAATGGCTGATAGCTGGTTTTCATATTTACAAAGTCAAATTTGTAAAGAATTTGAATATCTTGAAAAGAATAAAGTAAAATTCTCAAAAAGAGAGTGGAGTAAAAACAAAAAAAATGAAGGTGGAGGTACTTCATTTCTTTTATCAAATGGAAAAATATTTGATAAAGTTGGAGTCAATAAATCAACCGTTTCAGGAACTTTTCCTAAACAATTTAGGTCAAAAATATTAGGGGCTGAAAAAAAAGGTAAGTATTGGGCTTCAGGAGTTTCTGTGGTAGCTCATATGAGAAACCCCAAAATGCCTGCGATACATTTCAACACTAGGTTTATAGTGACTTCTAAAGAATGGTTTGGAGGAGGAATAGACGCAACCCAAAGTTTTAAGGACTCAAAAGAAAAAAAAATTATTCATGACGATTTGAAAAAAGTATGTGTTCAAAATAAAAAAAATTACAAAAAATACAAAAATTGGTGCGATGATTATTTTTATTTACCACATAGAGGAGAAACTAGAGGGATTGGTGGTATTTTTTTTGATTACGAAACTAAAGATTGGATTAAAAACTTTAAATTTGTGAGAGAACTTGGTTATTCCTTTATAAATATTTCAAAAAAAATTATCAATAAAAAAAGAAATTTTAAATGGACTAAAAGAGATAAAGAAAAACAATTGTTAAAGCGTGGAAGATATGTAGAGTTTAATCTTTTGTTTGACAGAGGTACAAAATTTGGATTGAACTCTGGAGGAAATATTGACTCAATATTAATGTCACTTCCTCCTGTGGCAAAGTGGAAATAACTATGGAAAAAGAGCCAATAACAGTAAGTGGTCTTAAGAATTTAAAGTCAGAATTAGAAGAATTAAAAAATATTCAAAGACCAAAGATAGTTGCGGCAATAGCAGAAGCAAGATCACATGGAGATTTAAAAGAGAACGCTGAATATCATGCAGCTAAAGAACAACAAGCATTAATTGAAAGTCGCGTGATTGCAATTAATGATATGATTGCAAGAGCAAATGTAATTGATGTAACAAAAATTGAAAATAATGGAAAAGTAATTTTTGGCTCAACTGTAAAAGTTCAGGACCTTGAAACGGATAAAAAAATTTCATACAGACTAGTTGGTCAGGATGAAGCAGATATAAAAAAGAATTTAATTTTTTTTAAAAGCCCAATAGGAAAAGCCCTTATAGGGAAAAATAAAGGTGAAATAGTGAGTGTAACTACTCCCTCAGGAGAAAGAAATTTTGAGATCTTAGACGTTGAATACATCTAATCTTAATTAATTCTAATTATCTCGTCTATTCGTTCGTTTGAAATTTTGAAATTATTATTTATCCAGTCTTTTTCCAGTATCTTTAAAACTTTTCCCAAAGATTGTCCTTCTTTCATTCCTTTTTGCTTCAAATATTCACCGTCTATAGGAAACACTGGAACTTTAATTTTTAAAACTTTATTTAAAATTTTTAAAAAATCTTTCTCTCTCACTTTTGAGTTAATAGAAAAATTAATCAAATTTAGAGCTATTAAATGATTTTTTCCATCTAAATAAACATTTTTAATTAAATCTTTTTCAAAAAAATGTTTATCGCTTTTTAGTTTTTTCAAATTTTTGCTAATTTTTTCCAATATGTTCTTAATTTTATTAGATGTATTATATTTATGTAAAAAGTATTCGTGATTATCTTTTTCATCAATTAACAAAACACCAAGTAAAATATCTCTATTTAGTTCGGATTGTTTATATACTTTTTGAAGTCGATCTAATCTATCTAGGTATAAAAATTCTGGAAAAATCATTTTGAATATTTCCTTTAAATCATTACTATGATTTATCCTCAAAAAATTTTTAAGTTCCAAAATTTTTAATAATTCAATTAGAATTCTCTCTTTAGAAATTTTTTTAATACCTTCTAAATTTTGTTTAATTGCATCGCTTGTAGTTTTTTCTACTTCGAGGTCATACATAATTTTAAATCTTACAAATCTAATAATTCGTAAGTAATCTTCCTCAATTCTTTTTTGAGGGTCGCCAATAAACTTTACATTATTATTTTTAAGATCATTTTTACCCATTTGCGGATCAAAAATTTTTCCGTTTATATCTAAATAAATAGCATTAATCGTAAAATCTCTTCTCTCTGAGTCTTGTTTCCAATCATCCGTATATTCTACTTCTGCATGTCTTCCATCTGTTTTGGCGTCTTTTCTTAAAGTTGTTATTTCAACTTTATGGTTATCTGATACTAAAGTCACGGTTCCATGTTTTAATCCAGTATCAATAACTTTTAAATTTGTGTCTTGAAATTTTTGTTTGATTTGATCTGTTGTTAAAATAGTTGCAACATCAATATCGTCTATCTTCTCATTTGAAAGATACTTCCGCACACACCCTCCAACAAATCTAGCAGCTATTTTATTTTGTGGAATATCTTCCTGTAATTTTTTGAAAATAAATTTTAAGTCTTTCTTTTTATAAAAAGGATTAATTAAATTTTTAATATTTTGTAAAAAACTAAAATTCAGATTAAACATAAATCTTTGGCTGGGGCACTAGGATTCGAACCTAGGATGGCGGTATCAAAAACCGCTGCCTTACCGCTTGGCTATGCCCCAGTATCAAGTGACTGATATATCATAAATAAATAAATTTAAATAGTTTTTGCAATTGAAATTGAAAATTTAGGGTATTTTTTTCTTAGCTTTTTAAGTGCGACTTTTGAGTAATTGGAACTTTTAAATAAGCCGTAACAAGCCGAGCCTGATCCTGTCATCCTTGAAAAAATACAACCCTTTGACTGATTAATATCTAATAGAATTCTTTTTATTTTTGGATATTTCTTTTCAACAACTACTTGTAAATCATTTTTTGAATTTATGAGGTAATTTATCAATAGTTTTTTATTTGAAAAAGTTGCAATTTTATATCTCTCTTTAGGAGAAACATTTTTGAATTTTGAATAAATCTCCTTAGTTGAGCATTTTAATTTAGGATATATCAATACAATATTGAAATTAAATTTTTTTTTAGTTTTAATAATTGAATTTATACCTTGGAGG
>CACAWY010000003.1 GCA_902536385.1 uncultured Pelagibacteraceae bacterium | reverse complement strand
AAAGAACTAGTGAAATTTTATAAAAAAAACAAATTTATTAAAGTAATGAAAGAAAATACTGAGATTGGATCAGGAAATGTATTAAACACAAATAATTGTGAAATATCGGTATGTGAGACGAAAATAAAAGACAGATATGTAATTTTTTCTGCCTTAGATAATTTAGTGAAAGGAGCAGCTGGTCAAGCTATTCAAAACATGAATCTTTTATTTAATTTTTCAGAAAAGTTAGGCTTAAATGAGTAAAATATTATTATTATTTTTTTTTATTTTTATCTATTCTTGTTCTCCTCAAACAAAAACTGTTTTAATATGCGGAGATCATATATGTGTTAATAAAGATGAAGCAAATCAATACTTTGAAGACAACCTTCAGCTAGAAGTTAGAATTATAGACACCAAAAAAAATGAGGATATAGATTTGGTAGAATTAAATTTAAGAGAAAATTTAAATAAGAAATCTATCAACATTAAACAAAAATCTAAAACTAATAAAAAAATTAAGATTTTAAATCAAGATGAAATAAAAAAAATTAAGAAAAATATAAAATTAAAAAAAAATAATAAGAAAATTGTTAAGGACTTTGATCCAATTAAAGAAAATAAAAATAATGTAGCTTTAGACAAAAAAATTCAATTCTCTAACAATATTCTAAAGAAAAAGATTATGTATCCGACTGATATTTGTACAATTCTAGATAAATGTAGTATTGATGAGATATCCAAATACTTAGTAAAAAAAGGAAAAAAAATGAAGTTCCCTGATATAACTGAAAGAGAATAGTAAATACGATGAAGAACTTAAATATAGCAATTGTTGGATTGGGCAATATTGGAAGTTATTTGTATAGATATTTAGAAAAAAATAAAAAGATAATATCAGAAAAAAATAATTGTGTTCCAAATGTTTTGTATGTTTCTGCAAAAAACAAAAAGAGGAAAAGAGCTTTTAGTATTAATAAAAAGAAATGGTTAAAAAATTATTTAGATGCAACAAAAAGAAATGATATCGATCTCGTTGTAGAACTAATTGGTGGATCAGAAGGAGCTGCTAAAAAACTAGTATTTAATGCTCTTAAAAACAAGAAACATGTTGTGACGGCTAACAAAGCTTTAATTGCAAAATATGGTGATCAATTGGCTAAAATTGCAGAAAAAAATAAAGTCAACTTAGAATTTGAAGCATCTGTTTGTGGTGGTGTACCTATTATAAGATCTATAAAAGAAGGATTGATAGCGAATAAAATTAAAAAAATTTATGGTATTTTTAATGGAACATCAAATTACATACTTTCTTCAATGGATAAAGAAGATAAAAATTTTTTTGATGTTCTTAATAATGCTAAAAAACTAGGGTATGCTGAGGCTAATCCATCTGCAGATTTAAATGGTGATGATGTTTCTGCAAAATTAAAAATATTATCCTCATTATGTTTTAACTCTTTTCTTAACAATAATATACATGTTGAAGGAATTGCCAATATTGACAAAGATGACATCGATAATGCCAATAAACTCGGTTATAAAATTAAACTTTTAGGTTATGCAGAAGTTATAAATAATAAGATTTATCAAAGGGTACATCCAACACTAATTAAAAAAAGTTCTTACGTCGCTAGCATAGATGGAGTGCTCAATGCTGTAATTATTGATGGTTCGCCAGTTGGTCAAAGTGTAATTCAGGGTGAAGGGGCCGGCCCTGCTGCTACCACTTCTGCTTTGGTATCTGATATATCGTCGATTTTGAGAGGAAATATTAAATTCCCTTTTTCAATTTCAAGTAAGGATAGAAAAAAACTTAAATTTAAAAACATTTCTGAAAGATTTTTTTCTGCATATTTGAGATTTGAAGTTGCTGATAAATACGGTGTTTTATCTAATATTACTAATGTATTTTCAAAAAATAGAGTATCTATTAAAAGATTAATTCAAAATCCAAAAAAGAATAAAGACAAATCTACAATTGTGATCGTTACTCATTCATCTAAAGATAAATCTTATAACAAAATCGTGAAAGAAATTGATAAAAAAAATTATATTATTAAAAAATCAAAATTAATACGTATTGATGATAATTAATGTCTATTGACTCTAAGTTCTTAAATTTATTTATAAAAGCAACAGAAAAAGCGGCAATAGGAGCATCAAAATTTATTGGAAAAAAAAATAAAATTGCTGCTGATAAAGGTGCTGTAGATCCAATGAGAAGAGAACTTAACAAAATAAATATGGAGGGAACTATAGTTATAGGTGAAGGAGAAATGGACGAAGCACCCATGCTTTATATTGGTGAAAGATTAGGAACACTAAAAGGACCTAAATTTGATATTGCAGTTGATCCATTGGAAGGTACTAAATTTACGGCTAATAATGAACCAAATGCTTTTTCGGTTTTAGCAGTTGCTAAAAGAGGTGATTTATTATCAGCCCCTGACACTTATATGGAAAAAATTGTTATTGGAGCAAATCTTCCAAAAAATCTTTTAGATATAGATAATGGAGTAGAAAAAAATATAGAACTATTAGCTAAAGCAAAAAAGAAAAAAATTTCGGACATGAGCGCTTGTATTATGAAAAGACCCCGACATGACAAAATAGTAAGTTTGCTTGAAAAAATGGGAGTTGTTATTAACTATATTACCGATGGTGATATCACTGGTGCATTAAGTGTTATTGGTGAAAATCCAAAAAATGATATTTATTATGGAACCGGAGGTGGGCCTGAAGGAGTTTTAGCTGCGGCTGCATTATCATGTTATGGTGGACAAATTCAGGGACGTCTAGTTTTAAATGAGGAAGAAAAAATAAGAGCTAAGAAATTAGGTATAAAAGATTTTAATAAAAAGTATAATATAGAAGATATGGTCAAAGGTGATGTGATTTTTTGTGCTACTGGAGTAACAGATGGAGATTTGGCAAATGGGGTTAGAGATCTGGGTAACGAATACGAGGTAAATACTTTTGCTTTACATAAAAGTAAAAAGATAAATAAAAAAATAAAAAACATTTACAATAAATGAATTCACTTTCAATTAGTAGGAAAAGTTGGATTTTTAAAAATTTTAATCAAGAAGATATAGATTTTTTCAAAGAAAATTTTTTTTTAGATGAAATTACTTCAAAACTTTTATCAATAAGAAAAATTAAAAAAAATGAAATAAGTAATTTTCTCAAACCATCAATAAAAAATTTTTTACCAAACCCAGAAGTTTTGAGTGATATGAAGAAATCCACCTTAAGAACTATAAAAGCAATTAATACTGTTGAAAAAATTGGAATTTTTGGAGATTATGATGTTGATGGAGCGTCAGCAACAGCTCTTTTAGGAAATTTTTTTTCAGCAATTAATCAACCGTATGAAATTTATATACCTGATAGAAAAAGTGAAGGCTACGGTCCTTCAGAGAATGCATTTAAAAAACTTATTAATAAAGGAGTTACTTTAATTTTTACTGTTGATTGCGGAACATTATCTTTTAAGGCTATAGAGTATGCAAATAAAAATAATATAGATGTAATTGTGTTAGACCACCATCAATCACAAATATCTTTGCCAAAAGCTCATTCTGTAATTAATCCAAATAGAATGGATGATAAATCTGAACTTAATTATTTATGTGCCGCAGGTGTAACATTTATGTTTTTAGTTTCTATAAATAAAGAATTACGATCAACCGATTGGTTTAATAAAAATAAAATTCTGGAACCAAACCTAATAAATTATTTAGATCTCGTCACGTTAGGAACAATTTGTGATGTTGTCCCTTTGATAGGTCTTAACAGGGCTATAGTAAAACAAGGTTTAAAAGTTTTAGGATCAAAAAAAAATTTAGGTATAAAGACTTTATTAGATATATGTAACGTGGAAAATCATCCAAATGTCAGCGATATTGGATATTTATTAGGGCCGAGAATAAATGCTGGGGGTAGAGTAGGTAAATCTTCTCATGGTGCTAACTTATTACTTAATACAAATCCTAAAGACGCATTCAAAATTGCAACTGAATTAAATGAGTTTAATAAAGAGAGGCAACTTCTCGAAAAAGAAGTTTTATACAAAATATTAAAGGTTGCTGAAAACACTCTTTCAGATCCAGTGTTAATTATTTCAGATAAAGGCTTACATGAAGGTGTAATAGGAATAGCTGCAGCAAGAATAAAAGATAAATTTAATAAACCTGTAATTGTCATTTCAATTGAAAACGATATTGGTAAGGCGTCAGCAAGATCAATTATTGGTTTTGATATTGGCTCGGCGATTATTGCTGCTACTCAAAAAAAAATTTTAATTAAAGGAGGAGGTCATAAAATGGCTGGTGGTTTTTCAATAAAAGTTGAGAATATTGAAAAATTCAAAGATTTTATTTTTACCAAATTTAAAAAAATTGATAAAAATTTATCCAAACAAAAATCTTTATATTTAGATAGCATAATTGCTCCAACTGCACTTAATATTGATTTTTATAATAAGATTAATTCTTTAGCTCCTTTTGGTTCTGGTAACCCTGAGCCAAAATTTGTGATTGAAAATGTTAAATCAGTAAATAATAAAATATTAAAAGAAAAACATATTAAATCTGTTCTAGTTGGACAAGAGGGTTCAGTAATAAAAGCAATAGCATTTAATTCAGTTGAAAATGATATTGGGGCATATTTACTTAAGGAAGATAAAAAACTATTTAATATTGCAGGAAAATTATCCCTAAATGAGTGGAAGGGGCAATCAAATGTAGAGTTTATTATCGATGATATTTCTGTTAATAAGACACTCAAAAATGTGGTCCCATCGTCTATCGGTTAGGACAGTTGGTTTTCATCCAACAAAGAGGGGTTCGATTCCCCTTGGGACCGCCAAAAATTTATGAAAAAAATTGCTGTTATTGAAAATATTCATAAAGATGGTTTGGATTTATTAAATACAAATAAAGATTTTAAGTATGAATTAATTACAGATGTATCAGAGGAAAATTTAATAAAAAAACTACCAGAGTTCGATGCCTGCACATTAAGAGTTTCAAAGCTCGGTGAAAATATTCTTAAACACTGTTCTAAATTAAAAGTTATTTCAAGACATGGAGTAGGTTATGATAATATAGATTTAGCCTATATTAAAAAAAAAAATATCTCGCTTTTAATTACAGCTACCGCCAATGCAGTAGCTGTTGCTGAGCATGTAATCTGCATGATGCTTGCTTTATCTAAAGGCTTAAGTTCGTATGATTATGAAGTTAGATCTGGGAATTTTAAACAAAATGCATCTAATATTGAAACTTTAGAATTATACAATAAAGAAATATTGATTGTGGGTTTCGGACGAATAGGAAAAAATTTAATTAAGAGGTGTTTAGGCTTTGAAATGAAGGTAAACATTTTTGATCCTTATGTTTCAACCGAAGTAATTAAAAGCTTTGGAGGAAATAAGATTGAAAATTTTGATAAGGGAATTCACAGCTGTGATTATTTATCGTTACACACACCTCTAAATGATAAAACAAGAAATATGATAGATTATTCAAAGCTTAAAACAATGAAAAAAAATGCTGTTTTAATAAATACTTCAAGAGGAGGTATAATTAATGAAACTGATTTAAATAAAGCATTGAATGAAAATATTATTTTTGGTGCAGGCTTAGACGTATTTGAAAGAGAGCCTATAGATGAAAATAATCCATTAAAAAAAAATAAAAAAGTTTTGCTGAGTCCGCATTCAGCTACTTTCACAAATGAATGTAAGTCTAGAATGTCTATTGAAACTACAAAAAATATTATTAATTTTTTTGAAAACAAATTAGATAAGTCTATGATTGTAAAACTATGATTGATTTAAAAAGAAGTTTAAAAAATTTTGGTCCTCTTGAAACTTTAGTTTTAAGTTCACTTGCTTATGTTGTTATAATGTTAATTTGGACCGCGTCCACACGATCCGCAGTTGTGCAAAAAGCTAATGATATTAAAGCTAATCATAAACTAGTTGTAGAGTTTATTAATAATCAAATAAATGAATGTAGTTCAAATGAAGAAGGTACTACTTTATGGGGTGACAATTGTAATTCAGTTTGGATATCTTCAAAAATTGTAAATCATATTTCGAATAACATAAAACTTAATAACCCTTACAATATTGATAAGCCTTTAATACAAACATCGCAAGATCCTAGAATTCAAGCAGAAGGCAAAGCTGGTCAATCCACAGATAAAGGTATTATCTTTGTCTCAGAAAGCAATTTTGAGTCAGAAGCAGGATCTGAGTGGGTGATAGGCACGTGCGTTAAGTCACCGTGTGTAGCTGCTGGAAATAACGAACTTGTGTCAGCTTATCGTTGACTAATTATATTAAATCCACATTCTTTAGCAGTTTTACTTAAATAGTTATAACCAATTTTTGCATATTCAAATGGATTAGCTTTTGCTGGATCTTGCTCTGCTTCAACTACAAGCCAACCTTCATAATTTTTATTTTTTAAAACTGTTAAGAAAGGTTTATAATCAATGCATCCATCTCCTGGAACTGTGAAAGCTCCATCAAGAAAAGCTTGTCGGAAGGTGCTATCATTTTTTAATGATTTTTCTAAAATATTTTTACGAATGTCTTTACAATGAACATGGATTATTCTTTCCATAAAATCCTCGGTTAGTTTAATCGAGTTGCCTCCAGCAAATAACATGTGACCAGTATCAATTAATAATTTTACACTATCACTTGTGCTTTCTATTAGTCTCCTTGTTTCATCTTCTGTTTCAATAACTGTTCCCATATGATGATGATAAGCAAGAGGCATATTTTCATCTATCATCATTTTACTTATTTCATTGATTCTAGATAAAAACAATTTCCACTCATCTTCTGAAAGTTTAGGTTTTTTGGATAATGGTGTTTTTGGATCTCCTTGCACAGAATTTGTTACTTCTGCAAACACCATGCATGGAGATTTACAATCTTTGAATAAATCCATCTGCTCACGCATTAATTTAAATTCTTCTTTTGGAGTATTCTTCAAAAGTGTTGCTCCATACCACCCAGAACAAAGTTGTAAATTTTCTTTTTCTAATTTTGGTATTAATTCTTTTGAATTTTTAGGAAATTTACCACCTGACTCTATTCCGGTAAAACCAGCTTTGCTTGCTTCTGATAAACATTGCTCTAATGTAGTTTCGCCACCTAATTCTGGCATATCATCATTGCTCCATGCTATGGGAGCTATACCTAATTTTATAGACATAATTTCAATAAAGTACTAAGTTTATATTACAAATATCAACTTTATACAAAAAATATGATCAATGTAGCTTTATTTGGATTTGGACGTATAGGTCAAATGCATGCTGAAAATCTAAATAAAAACAAAGAAATAAAATTACTATATGTTAACGAAAAAATTGATCAATTGAGCAACAAAGCAAAAAAGCTTTACGGATGCAAAATTGAAAAAAATTATAATAAAATATTCAATGATGATAAAGTTGATTTAGTTTTTATTTCTAGCTCTACGAATACTCACATAAAATTTATTGAAGAGGGAATAAAAAGAAAAAAAACAATTTTTTGTGAAAAGCCATTAGATCTTAATATCAATAAAATTATTAAAACTTTAAAAAAAGTAAAAAAACTTAAACCTAAAATCCAATTAGGTTTTAATAGGAGATATGATCCTGGGCATTTTTCATTAAAAAAAGATTTAGACAAAAATAAAATAGGAAAATTAGAAAAAATTATCGTTACAAGTAGGGATCCTGCTCCACCAACAACATCTTACCTAAAATCCTCAGGTGGAATTTTTAGAGATATGATGATCCATGACTTTGATTTGTGCAGATTGTATTTAGGCAAGGATGAAATTACAGAAATTCATGCATTTACTTCATCATTCACACCTTTTTATAAGAAAATAAAAGATCATGAATTAGCAGTAGTTACTATGAAATCTAAAAAAGGTGTAATATGCGTTATCACTAACTCAAGACATTGCTCTTTTGGTTATGATCAGAGAGTTGAATTATTTGGCAAAAAAGGAATGTTAATTTCTGGGAATAAGAGAGAAAACTCAACAGAGTTATTTAATTCTAAACAGACTAATTCTCAAAAACCTTTCTTAAATTTTTTTATTGAACGTTATAATGATGCATACAATATTCAACTTAAAGAATTAATCTCTCTACATAAAAATAAAATTAAATCTAGATCAACTTTTGAAGATGGTTACTTTGCCTTAAAATTAGCTAATGCGGCTTATAAATCTTTAAAATTAAAAAAAACAATTAAAATTTAATATATACAACACTTTCTTTACATACTGCAGGTTGTATAAAAATATTTTTTTTTGAAATTAATCTTTTTTTTTGTTTTAATGCCACAACTTTTAATAACAATAAAAGAGGGAAATAATGATGAAAAAAGTATACTTAACAATTGCTGCTCTTTTAACATGGGCGATGACATCAGTGGCTGCTTTAGCAGTTGATATTATCGTTGTGTCACACGGGCAAGCTAATGACCCTTTCTGGTCAGTTGCAAAAAATGGTGTAGATAAAGCTTGTAAAGATATGAAAGTATCTTGCAAATATACTGCTCCAGCAACATTTGACATGGTTGAAATGGCAAAATTAATCGATAATGCTGTTTCTCAAAAACCAAAAGGTATCGTAATAACTTTACCAGATGCTGCCGCTTTAGGTAAATCTGTTAAAGCTGCAATATCTGCAGGTATTCCAGTAATATCTATGAACTCTGGTTCAGATGACTACATGAAACTAGGAATTAGTGCTCACGTAGGTCAAACTGAATTTGAAGCTGGAGTAGGTGGCGGACAAAAAATGAAGGCTGCTGGTGGTAAAAAAGCACTATGTGTTAACCACGAAGTAGGTAACGTCGCTTTAGATAGAAGATGTGCTGGTTTCAAAAAAGGCTTTGGTGGATCTGTAGATATATTAGGTACATCAAACGACCCGACTGAAATTCAGAAAGCTGTAGCTGCTAAATTAGGTGGTGGCTATGACACTATTCTTACTTTAGGAGCTGGTCTTGCGGGTGAAGCTGCTCTAAAAGCTTTAGAGTCAGCTGGTAAAGTAGGAAGTGTTAAACTTGGCACATTCGATATGTCACCGGGAATGCTGAAAGCTGCCGCTGCAGGAAAAGTTGAGTTCTTAATTGACCAACAACAGTACTTACAAGGTTACTTACCTATAGCTATCTTTTCTCAATATATGAGATACGGAACTATGCCAGCTGGTGTGGTTATGACAGGACCTGGTTTTGTTACACCTAAAAATGCTAAGAGTGTAATTAAATGGGCTGCTCAAGGTTATAGATAAAAAATATATCAAAAAGGCCTAGTGCAAATTCACTAGGCCTTTTTTTTAAGCTTTTTTATTATGTCTACAAAGTCAAAAAGTATAGAAAGTAAAACTGATTTTAATCAGGACGAACGACTTAAAAAAGTTTCAAATTTAAAAGTTTTATTAAATAGACCTGAGTTAGGAGCTCTAGGCGGAGCAATTTTAGTTTTTATTTTTTTTGGTATTGTTGCTGGTGATACCGGTATGTTTAGCGCTTACGGAATTTTAAATTTTTTAGATGTATCAGCTAATCTTGGAATTATTGCCATCGCAGCAGCAATGTTAATGATTGGTGGAGAATTTGACTTATCAATCGGTTCAATGATTGGTTTTGCAGGAATTTGTATAGCTATTCCAGCTATCTATTGGGGGTGGCCTTTATGGATGAGTATTATATTTGCTTTTTCAATGGCAGTATTAGTTGGTTATTTTAATGGAATACTCGTAGTCAGAACTGGCTTACCATCTTTTATAGTTACGCTGGCAATGTTATTTATCTTAAGAGGAGCAACTTTAGCTTTAACAAGATTAATCACAGGACGTACACAAGTACCAGGTTTAAGAGTTTTAATTGAAAACGATCCTATAGCTTGGATATTTGCAACAGACTCGTTTAAATGGGTTTTTACATGGCTAGGTTCAATGAATTTAATTGCTTTAAGAACAGATGGTAGCCCCTTAGCTACGGGCATTCCTCCTTCAGTTATTTGGTTTATAGCATTAGCAATTTTAACTACCTGGATATTAATGAAAACCAGATATGGTAATTGGATTTTTGCGTCAGGCGGAGACAAGAATGGTGCTAATAACGTAGGTGTGCCAGTCGGCAGAGTGAAAATAAGTTTATTTATTGGAACGGCGGTTGCAGCAACAATTTTTGCTACTATTCAAGTTCTAGATGCTGGATCAGCAGACACAATGAGAGGAACGTTGAAAGAGCTAGAAGCTATAGCTGCAGCTGTTGTAGGTGGATGTTTGTTAACTGGTGGATATGGGTCAGCTATTGGTGCAGCATTTGGAGCTTTAATATTTGGTACTGTATCAATGGGAATTTTTTATACAGATGTTGATACTGATTGGTTTAAAGTTTTTTTAGGAGCAATGATGTTAATTGCTGTAATATTTAATAATTTCATAAGAAGAAAAGTAACAGAGAGCAAATAATGTCAGATTACTTAGTTCAATTTAATAATATAAGTAAATTTTTTGGCAAAGTAATTGCTTTAAAAGACGTGACCATGAAATTAAGAAAAGGTGAAATCATGTGCCTTCTAGGCGATAATGGAGCTGGTAAATCAACTCTAATTAAAACATTAGCTGGCGTTCACAAGCCTGACGAAGGAGAAATAATAGTTGAAGGAAGAAAAACTATATTTGATAGTCCTAAAGATGCGTTAGATATGGGCATAGCAACTGTTTATCAAGATTTAGCTTTGGTGTCTTTAATGAGCGTAACTAGAAACTTTTTTATGGGCAGAGAGCCTATGAAAGGACCTCCTTTTTTTAAGACATTTGATATTGAGAAAGCAAATAAGATTGCAGCAGAAAGAATGGGGCAGATAGGAATTGATGTAAGAGATCCATCCCAAGCGGTTGGAACTATGTCAGGTGGAGAAAGGCAGTGTTTAGCAATCAGCAGGGCAATATATTTTGGAGCTAAAGTACTTGTTTTAGATGAACCAACGTCAGCACTTGGAGTTCACCAAGCATCAGTTGTTTTGAAATATATAGTCAAAGCCGCTTCTCAGGGATTAGCAGTAATTTTAATAACACATAACGTTCATCATGCTTATCCAGTTGGAAATAGTTTTACAGTATTAAATAGAGGGAAAAGTTTAGGCACATATGAAAAGAAAGATATCTCTAGAGAAAAACTTTTAAGTATGATGGCAGGCGGTGAAGAATTAAATAAATTAGAAGTAGAACTTCAAGAAATGAATAGGTCATCAGCTAATTAATGCATATAGGAATAGATTTAGGGGCAACAAAAATAGAGTACGTTCTTCTAGATAATAATAATGTAGAATTAAAAAGAGACAGAGTTCAAACACCTAAAGATTACGAAAACACAATTATTTCAATAACTAAAATTGTAAAAAAATTAGAAAATAAATCTGGAAAATTTAATGTAGGTATATGTCATCCCGGTGCAGTAGATAAAACTACAGGATTAATTAAAAATGCACATAACTCTCAATGGTTAAATAATAAAAACTTAATAAAAGATTTAAAATTAAAAATAGATAATAATTTTCTTACAGAAAATGATGCTAATTGTTTTTGTCTATCAGAGGCGTTTGATGGATCAGCTAGTCACTATGATACAGTTTTTGGAATTATATTAGGATCAGGTTGTGGTGGTGGACTAGTAATAAATAAGAAAATAATATCTGGAGCAAATGGTTTAGGTGGAGAATGGAGTTTAAATCAAATGCCACTTACAAATACACCAAACTTAAAATCTGATAAAATTTTAGAATTTTCAAATAGACTTGAAGGTTATCTATCTGGTAAATCAATAGAGAAAAGATTTAATGAACAATTTAATGAAAACATTCCAGCAAAAGAAATTTTTAGCAGGTATAGAAAAAAGGATTCTAACTCCACTTTATTTATAAATGAGTATAAGGATATTTTAGCAAGATGTTTGGTAATAATAATTACAACTCTTGATCCAGATGCTATTGTTTTTGGTGGTGGAATCTCTAATGAAATAGATTTTTTAGATCAAATTAAAAAAAAAACATCATCATATATAAATGAACCTAATCTAAAAACAGTATTTTTAAAACCACAGTATGGAGACGCAAGTGGGGTGAGGGGTGCTGCTATTTTGAGTAGGCAAAATTCTATTTAATAATTGAATTTATTTCTTTATTAGTAAAAAATTTGGGTTTTTCACATGTCGTTTTGAAATGAAATTTTTTTTTTGTTCTAGCTGATTTATGAATTCCTTCTATAATATTTAGAATGTGTAAAGATAAATTCCCATTACATCTATGTTTTTTCTTATTTTGAATAGAATAAATCATTTCTGCAAGTCCTACACCTCTATAATTAGCATTAGTAGGTGACTCATTAGCTCTAGAACTTTGAGTTCGAATATTAATTTTTCCTAAAACCATTTTATTAGTTTTATAATTTTTCCATTTGCTTCCTAATTTTGTACTCAATAAAACAGATCCTCCAAACATATTTGGATCTGGGACTATCATAGATCCTTTCTCTCCATATAATTCTATATGATTTCTTAAGTGAGAAATTACATCAAATGATAATGTTAATCTGATAATTGTCCCGTTTTGAAATCTAACGGTTGAAAAGTATGTAGTAGGACATTCTACTTTAATTTTTTTCCCTTTTTTTGGTCCAATGCCAATAATTCTTTTTTTTGTATTATAATTACAAGTGCTAGTTACATAGCTTGCAGGTCCTAATAGATTTACTAATGCTGTCAAATAATAAGGACCCATATCAATAACCGGTCCACCCCCCTTTTTTTTAAACCAAGGTTCTGGATTAGGGTGATATGATTGAATCCCAGGGAAAGCAAATATTGCGGTTCCAAATTTTATTTTACCTATAACTTTTTTATCTAAAAGTTGCCTCGCTTTTTGATTACCGCCTCCTAAAAATGTATCAGGAGCATTACCTATAAAGAGTTTTTTTCTTTGTGAAATTTTTATGAGTTCTAAACCATCTTTAAAGTCGACCGCCAAAGGTTTTTCTGAATATACATGTTTACCATTCAATAACGATTTTTTTGCAATTAAATAGTGTGCTGTAGGAATTGTAAGATTTAAAATTATTTCAATTTCTTTATCTTTAAGGATATCATTTACAGAGACAGCCTCAATTTTATAGATCTTAGCACAATTTTCAGCTGCTTTTTTATTTATATCTGCACACTTAATTATTTTAAAATTATTAAAATATTTTTGAGCTCTAAAATATGTTTCGGCTATATGACCGCAACCAATTAATCCAATATTAGCAATTTTTTGCATTTTAAAGGTTATACACCTTTTCTTTGCTTTTTCTTTCCTTCTAAGTGTTCTTTTAGGGCTTTTTTATTTTCTTCAGAAGACGCTATGCCTAGAGTTGGACTTTCCCAATAGGCTGAGCCCTCTAACCATTGATATCCATCTGTTTGAATTGAAATTACATAAGTTTTTTTTGATTTTTTTGCCCGTTTGAAAGCCTCCTCTAATTCAGCAATCGAGTTAACGTGTTCACCATCTGCTCCCATGCTTTTAGCATGACTTGCAAAGTCAACAGGTACAAGGTTTGGAGTTTTAGAGCTCTTAAGTAAGCAATTAAATTCTTTACCGCCTTTGTATAACTGTAATCTATTTATTACAGCGTGGCCGCCATTATCACACACTATAAGTATTAATTTGTTGTTTGTAATAACTGAACTATATATATCAGAATTGTAAAGTAGGTAAGATCCGTCTCCTACAAATGAGACTACCTCTTTATCAGGGTTAGCCATTTTAATTCCTAGCGCTCCAGAAATCTCATAACTCATGCAACTAAAACCCCATTCTGTTTCATGAGTATTTAATTCTCTGGGCTTCCAAACCTGTATCACTTCACCGACTAATCCTCCAGCTGCTGTAACTGCTATGTCAGAAGGGTCTGAGTTTCTATAACAAGCTCCTATAACTTGAGCGTAGCTTGGTAATTTTTGGTTAGTTGGTCCACTTTCTTTTTCAACGTATGCTTCCCAATTTTTTAATTCCACTCTTGATTTTTTATACCAATCGTCATCTGCTTTCCAATTTCCTAATGCTTGTGATAGTTCTTTCAAAGATACTTTAGCATCTCCGACTACAGCTTGAGCCATATGTTTATTTGCATCAAATCTTGCTGCGTTAATAGAAACTAATTTAAAATCTGGATTTTCAAAATTAGCCCAAGATCCAGTTGTAAAATCCGCAAGCTTAGTTCCAATAGCAATCGCTGTATCAGTTTCTTTACTTAAATTGTTTGCAGCTCTCCCGCCTAGACCACCAATAGTTCCTAAATAATGAGTATGATCTTTTTTTATAGATGAATAACCCATTACGGTTTGTGTTACAGGAATATTATGTTTTTTTGCAAAATCACTCAATTCATCTGTAGCATCTGAATAAAATACTCCTCCACCAGCAATGATAATTGGTTTCTTAGATTTTTTAATAAGTTCAGATGCTTCTTTGATTTGAAAATCGTCTGGTCTAGGTCTTCTAATCGTATGAACTTTTTCTTTAAAGAATTCATCTGGATAATCATAAACTTCTCCTTGAACATCTTGACTTAATGAAATACATGCTGGGCCACAATCTGCTGGATCTAGCATTATCTGAATAGCTTGTTGTAAACTTGAGATGATTTGCTCTGGTCTAGTAATTCTATCAAAATATCTCACAACAGATTTAAACCCATCATTCTGAGTTATCCCTGGGTTATTGAAATGCTCAACTTGTTGTAATACTGGGTCGGGCATTCTATTTGCAAAAGTATCACCGGGTAAAAAAAGTATTGGAAGTCTATTACTCATTGCTACAGCAGCTGCTGTAATCATATTTGTTGATCCAGGTCCAACTGAAGAAGTTGCAACAAAAATCTGCTTTCTTCTTTTAGCTCTCGAGTAAGCAATTCCTGTTAGAGCCATATTTTGCTCATGATGTCCTCGCCAAGTAGGAAGGTTTTTTTGATTTTCTTGAAGTGCCTGACCTAAGCAAGCAACATTACCATGACCAAAAATTCCAAACACACCAGGAAATAAAGGCTCTTTTTTTCCATCTATAAGAGTTTTCTGAGCAATCAAGAATTTAACTAAAGCGTGAGCACAAGTAAGTTGAATGTTTTTCATAAATTCAATATAAACTATTTAATTAATATTCTTTATTCAACAATAATATATGTACGATAAATACGGACAGTTCATTGATGGAAAGTGGCAAAAATCTGCAAGTGGTGAAACTTATGATGTCATTAATCCTGCGACTGAAGAAGTAATAGGGAAGGCATCTAAAGCAAATAGTTCAGATGTTCAAAAAGCTCTTAAATCAGCTGAAAAGGGTTTACAAATTTGGAAAAATACATCTCCTTGGGAAAGATCTAAAATTATAAGAAAAATATCTGATTTAATAAGAAAAAGAGTTAATGTTCTTTCAAAATGGCTGACACTTGAAGTAGGAAAGCCATTAACAGAGGGTCCAGGGGAAATAGGTGGTGCGGCTGATATATTTGAGTGGAATTCAGAGGAAACTAAAAGAATTTTTGGAGAAATAAATCAAAGTAGATTTCCTAATACTCAAATCCACGTTATGTATCAACCAGTTGGTGTTGTAGCAGCCTTGGTTCCATGGAATTTTCCAGTTATTCTTGCTTCAAGAAAGATTTCAACCGCTTTAGCGGCTGGATGTTCAGTAATAGTGAAGCCAGATGTAATAACGCCGGGCAGTGTGATGGAAATAGTTGATATTTGTAGAGAGGCAGGTGTTCCTCCAGGAGTAGTTAATTTATTATCAGGCGATCCAGCTGGCATTTCTGAAGAATTGATAAAGTCAGATATAATAAAAAAAATTTCAATAACTGGATCAACAAGAGTTGGTAAATTAATTTTAAAGCAAGCTGCAGACAAAGTTCAAAGAGTTACTATGGAGTTAAGTGGTCACTCACCTTTTATAGTTTTTGATGATGTTGATTTAAATAAAGTTACTGATATGGCAATAACTTCAAAATTTAGAAATAACGGGCAAGTGTGTATTTCACCTAATAGATTTTATATACACGAAAAGAAGAAAGATGAATTTGCAAATTTAATGGTTGAAAAAACAAAAAAACTCAAAATTGGAAATGGTATGGATAAGGATACATTGCTTGGTCCTTTATGTACTAAACAACGATTAGAAGGTGTTGAAAGATTAGTAGAAACTACAAAAAAAGAAGGTGGCAAAGTTTTACTTGGTGGAAAGAGAGCTGCAAATTTTAATAAAGGATATTTTTATGAACCGACAATATTTGATAATATAAAAGATAATTTTACTGTTATGAAAGAAGAACCATTCGGCCCAATAGTTCCTATTTTAACTTTTAAAGATTTTGATGAAGTGATGGAAAGAGCAAACAATAATGATCTAGGTTTATGTAGTTATGTTTACACAACTGATTTAAAAAAGGCTAATAAAGCATCTGAACAACTAGAAACAGGTTGTGTAGCTGTGAATACTCCTGTTGTTGCAGTAGCAGAGGCACCTTTTGGTGGAATTAAACAAACTGGGTATGGTAGAGAAGGTGGTTCAATGGCGATTAAAGATTATTTAAACATAAAATACACTCACTTCGGCATCTCTTACGAATGAGAAAAAATAAATTAAAGAAAATGTTTAAAGAAGGAAAACCAATTATTAATGGTTGGTTACAAATACCTAGCGCTTTTTCAGCAGAAGTAATGTCTCATCAAGGATGGGACTCATGTACTATTGATATGCAACACGGAGTAGTGGATTACACAAACGCTGTTAATATGTTACAAGCAATATCTACAACAGATGTAACACCACTTGCTAGAGTAAACTGGAATGAACCAGGGCAGATAATGAAAATTTTAGATGCAGGATGCTACGGGATTATTTGTCCAATGGTGAGTAATAAAAATGAAGCAGAAAATTTTGTGCAAGCGTGTTTATATCCTTCAAAAGGGTACAGGAGTTTTGGACCAGTAAGGGCTTTGCTTTATAGTGGAGAAGATTATGCAGAACATGCTGATAACGAAATTCTTAAGTTAGCTATGATAGAAACCAAAGAAGCTTTAGATAAATTAGAGGAAATATTAAATACCAAAAGTCTTGATGGTATTTATATAGGTCCAGCAGATTTGAGTTTAGCTGTTGGAGAAAAACCTGGATTTGATAAAGGAGAAAATACTAAAGCATATAAGGAAATTTTAAGGATCCTAGAATTTACAAAAAAGAAAAATTTGTTAGCTGGTATTCATAATGGGACAGCTGAGTATGCTGAAAAAATGATTTCAAAGGGTTTTGATTTGGTCACAGTCGGATCTGATCAAAGATTTATGAGTGCTGGGGCAAAAAATGCAATCGAAAAAATCAAAGGCAAAAAGAATACCTCAAGCTCCGAAGGCTACTAATTTTTAATGACATTTTATGTATATATGCTCAAAGCTAAGAGCAAAAAAGATTTAACATATGTTGGATTTACCAATAATTTGAAAAACAGAATAATTCTTCACAATACTGGTAAAGGGGCTAAGTTTACAAGAGGTAGAAAATGGAAATTGATTTATATGGAAAAATATAAGACAAAAAAAGAAGCAATTTCTAGAGAATATTATATAAAGAAAAATAGAGTTTTAAGAAACAAAATTAAAAAAAAATACAAGTGAAAATCGGAATTTTATTACCATATAAGGAAAATTTTTCACCTGATTATCCCGGTGCTGTTTCGTTATTTGTAAACGAAACTAGTAAAAATAGTAAATTTAAAAAGAATATTATAGTTTTCGGAAATACTAACTTTAAAAAAAAATTTAATATAAAATATGAAAATATAACCTTATTTAACAATCCTCTTCGAAGTCAAACAAAATCATATGTAAATAAATTTTCCGAACTTCAAAAAAAATATAATTTAGCTTTAATAGAGGTACATAATAGGCCAAATTACATATCATTATTAAAAGATAAAATTAGAAACGTTGTAATTTCGCTTTATTTTCATAATGATCCACTATCTATGGATGGATCAAAAACAATAGCCGATAGAAAGAAATTACTCAAATCATGTTACAAAATAATTTTTAATAGTAATTGGTCTAAGAAAAGATTTCTTGAAGGACTCGAAAATAAATTTGTTAATAGTAATAAACTTTTAGTTTTTTTCCAGTCTGCTAAGAAAAAAAATGTAAAAATAATAAAAAATAAAAAGAAATGGATTACTTTTGTTGGAAAATTAAATAATGCAAAAGGTTACGATGTTTTTTCAAAAGTTATTAAAAAAATACTAGATAAATATCCTGATTGGACAGCAAAAATTATAGGGGATGAGAAAAGAGAAAAAATAAAACTTGAGCATAAAAATGCAGATTTACTTGGATTCTTAAATCACGAAAAAGTTTTGAAAATATTCGAAAAATCTAGCATTGCTGTGGCATGTTCAAGGTGGGAGGAACCATTTGGTAGAACAAGTTTAGAGGCCTCAGCAAATGGATGTGCTGTTATTATTACTAACAAAGGAGGTTTGCCAGAAACAGTTACAAATGCAAAGATTTTAAAAAAATTAAATTCTACTGAGTTAGAAAAATCTATAAAAATTCTAATTACAAATAAAACTTTAAGGAAAAAATTGCAAATTTTATCTTTAAAGAATTTTTATTTAACTCACAAGTTTATAACCAATAAGATTGATAATTATCGTTCTGAAAAATTACAAATTATAAATCATTTTAATACAAAAAAAGAGCTTAATAATTTAAGAATATTACATATTACAAATTTTAATGAGAGGTTAGATGGAAGACTCTTTTTTAACACTGGTAGAAGAATTAATAATGGATTTATCAGGCTTGGACATAGTGTTTTAGGTTTTAGTGATAGAGATATACAAAAATATTATAAATCTATTAATGATTTCAAAGGTGCAAAAACTCTTAATGATAAATTAAAAAAAACTTGTTATAATTATAAACCAGATTTAATCATTCTGGGGCATGCTGATCTTATATCTAGAGATCAAATCTCAGAACTTAGAGAAGATTATCCGAACACTAGATTTGGACAATGGTTTTTAGATCCCCTTAACAAAAATGGACCAGATTTTTATAGAAATAAAGATAGAATACTTGATAAAAATAAAGTTGTTGATGCAACTTTTTTAACAACAAGTCCGGATGTACTTAATTTTCTAGATAAAGATAAAAGTTTTTATATCCCCAACCCTAGCGATAAGTCCTTTGAAATTTTAGATAATTTTAAAAGATCATGCAATGTTGATGTATTTTTTGCTCTTAGCCATGGAGTTCATAGAGGTGTCTTAAAGTCTGGCAAAACTGATGATAGAATAAATTTTTTAAGAAAATTAACTAACAAAACACCTGATGTAAAATTTGATTTGTATGGAGTAGATAAAGTACAACCAATTTGGGCTGACCATTATTTCAAAACTGTATCAAATGCAAAAATGGGTCTGAATTTAAGCAGGGGTGATGCAATAAAGTACTATAGTAGTGATAGAATAACTCAAATTGTTGGTAATGGTTTAGTTTGCTTAATTGATGAAAAAACTCAATATAAAAATTTTTTTAGTGATAATGAAATGGTCTTTTACAAAAACATAAGTGATTTATCTGAAAAAATCTTAAAAATTTCTAATGATGAAAAATTAAGAAAGAAGATTGCAAAAAATGGTAAAGATAAATATATGAAATACTTCAATTCGAATATTGTTGCAGATTATATCATTAAAAAGACACTAGGATTAAATTTTAAAAAAGATTATTTATGGGAAAAGTAAAAAAAAAAATTGCTTTAATTTTTGGAATTACAGGACAGGATGGTTCTTATTTAGCAGAAATTTTATTAAAAAAAAATTATATTATTCATGGTGTTAAAAGAAGGTCATCTAGTGCAAACACAGAAAGAATTGACCATCTATTTGACAGTTTAAATTTTACTAATAAAAACTTCTATATTCATTATGGAGATATATCCGATGGAACAAGCACGCTTAATATTATAAATAAAATTAAACCTGATGAAATTTATAACTTGGCAGCACAAAGCCATGTCAGAGTTTCTTTCGATATACCTGAATATACAGCTGATATTACTGCTTTAGGAGCGCTTAGAATATTGGAAGCCATTAAGATTCTTAAACTTAAAAAAACAAAATATTATCAAGCTTCTAGCTCTGAAATGTACGGATTAGTAAAAAAAAGAAAATCATTAAATGAAAAAATTCATTTTCATCCAAGATCAATTTATGGAGTTTCAAAAGTTTTTGCGTACCATACAGCTGTACATTACAGAGAGGCATATAAAATATTTGCTTGCAATGGTATTTTATTTAATCATGAATCGCCTAGGAGAGGACCAACCTTTGTAACAAAAAAAATTGTACAAGGATTAGTAAGAATTAAAAACGGTCAGCAAAAGAAATTATCATTAGGAAACCTTTATGCTATTAGAGATTGGGGGCACGCGAAAGACTACGCTATTTCGATGTGGAAAATTCTCCAATATAAAAAACCCGAAGACTGGGTTATTGCAACAAACAAAGAATATACTGTAAAAAAATTTGTTACAATGGTAGCAAAAAAATTGGAGATTTCACTTAAATGGAAAGGGAAGGGCTTAAACGAAAAAGCTATAGATACACATACAGGAAAAATTATAATTGATGTAAACTCAAAGCATTTTAGACCTTCAGAAGTTGATTTCCTAAAAGGCGATTTTTCTAAAGCGAAAAAATTGTTAAAATGGAAACCAGCTTTATCGACAGATGAATTAATTGATGACATGATTGATTTTGAAATTTCTAATAATTAGATAATTAAAATATTTTTTAATAAAAATAGTGAATTGATTTTAAGATGAAAAGATTTATTTTGTTTAGAAGTGATAGGTTAGGTGATTTTTTAATTATAACTAATATAATAAAAGCAATAAAGGATAAGTATCCAAAATCAAAAATTACAGTTATTTCTTCAAAATATAACAATCATTTTATTAAAAAATACAAAATTATAGATAATGTAATTCTTTACGATAAAACTTTTAACCTTTTTAAAAAAATTAGAATTTTTAAAAAGATAATTAAAAATGAATATTACGCATCATTTGCGATTGATGGAAAATCATTTTCTTTTTTATGTAATTTTTTTTTAAAGTCAAAGTTTAAATTTGGGCTTTTTTATAAATTTAAATTTTTAGGTTTATCTTTTTTTAAACCTAATATTTTAAATTTTCTCTTTTTCGATAAATATGAAACATTTACGAGTAAGAAATATTTAGAAAAGATAGAACACTTGCCAAGTAAATTTATTAAATTGGGAAATTATCTTGGACTTAAAATTAAAAAAGAAGACAGTTATTTTTATTCACCTCCTAAAAAAATTAAAAAATTATCAAAACAATATAAAAATATGATGAATAAAGAGAAATTTATTCTTATTCATTTAGATGAAAAATGGCTGGATATAAACGATATTAAAGAAAATTTATATGAAAATTTGGTAATTTTTCAAAAAAAAATAAAAAGAAAAATATTAATTACTTCTTTCAAGAATTCTTTTGATTATTTTGTTAATTTTAAAAAGAAATTAAAAAATAAAAAGAATAAAAATATAGAACTATTTGAAGATAGTAGTTTGGAAATAACGGAAAGATTGATATATCATTCAAAATTTTCGATTAGTTGTCACTCAGGCTTTCTTGTTCAAATTTCTGGAGCTAATAATAGCAAAATAATTGATATAATTAATAAGAGAGATTTGATCTGGTATAGTTGTTGGGTTCCTAAAAATACATCTCACCAATTTGTCTTTAAGTCCGATGATAAAAAAAATTTTAAAATAGAAAAGATATTATTTGATGTTTTAAAAAAGATTAAAAAATGAAAGAGTACTTTCGTCTAAAGAACTAAAACTTAGTTATTTTTAGCGAAAATTAGATCAGCGTTTATCCAATTTATTAATTTATAATTATTTTTAATCAGTAATTTATATAAATCAGTTTTTACAACATTTTCTAATGAAAAGTTGTATACCTCTAAATCTTTAATACTTGTATCTGTTATTTCGGTTACAATAATATCAATATTATATTTGCTGAAATTAAAATTTTTTAAAGCTTCATATTCATAATTCTCAATATCGATAGATAGAAAATTTATTTTTGAACCTTTGAACTTTGAATTTTCAATAATACTATTCAAAGTTTTTCCTTTCAATTTTTTAATTTTTTTAAATTTTTTATTTCTACTTTCAGCTAATTCTTTACTTATTGTATTTATAGCTGATCTATTATGATAAAAATACAATTCTTTTTCTTCATCATCAAATGATGTAACTAATGATTGTATATTATCATCTTCAGATCTTAATTTATTAAATTGATCTATAGATTCCTGATCTAGATCGATATTTATACCTCGCCAACCTTTTTTATATAATAAATATGTATTATTATACTTGATTGGATGATTGCATCCTACATCAATAAAAACTCCATTTTCTTTTTTTTTAAATATTCTTTCAATTACTAAATCAACATTACTTAATGAATAAGATTTTTTTGAATATTTTTCGTAATATACTTTTTTAAAGTAATTAATCATTTTAAAATTTTATCTTATTTAATGCATTATTATTAAATAAATTAGCCTCTCTTATATATCTTCTTACCATTTGAGTTGTTTTGTGTCCTGTCATTGCCATTATACTTCTTTCATCAGCGCCAGACTCTGCAGCTACAGTTGCAAAACCAGATCTTAAACTATGGCCTGAAAAGTTTTGATTTTCTATACCTGCTAATTTTAAGCAATCCTTAATTATTAATACTACTGATTGATCTGTTAATCTATGGGTAGTTAATATTGATCCTTTAGCAAATCTTCTAAATATTGGACCGGATTTAATTTTTGATAAGTTCAACCAATTTTTTAAATTTGTTACTGGACAATATTTTTCATTAGCAAAGTAGGGGAGTGCTTTAATCAGACCCTCTCCAAATTGATCTGTTTTAGATCTTCTAAGAGATATTTTAACACCTTCATGGACAAAATCTAAGTCTTCATGATCAATAGAAATTAATTCTGTTCTTCTAAATCCTCCGCCAAAACCTATAAGTATTAAAGTTTTATTTCTTAATTTTTTTATTTTTTCTATTTTTTGATCCTCTATCACATTGATAATTTGTTTTAAATGATTGATTAATAAGGGTTTTTTTCCTATTTGAATGCTTCCTTTTTTTCTTTTTATACCCATTAAGTTTTCAATAATTACAGGATGTTTTGTATCTAAATAATGTCCCTTTAACTTATGAACCACTCCAATAGATACTAATCTACGTCTTAAAGTGCTTATTTTTGAGTAAGTAGAAAGATGTGTTAGATATAAAGACACAACTTTAGGTTCTGTTGGCATAGAATTAAATCCATGTTTTGCGCAAAACGCTCCGAAATCTTTAAAGTCCGATTTATAAGCTCTCAGTGTATTATTAGCCTTAGATAACTTGAGGTTGTTTAAAGTATCCTCATGGAGTTTTTTTAAATCTGTAACTAACTCATTCATATTTTATTATTACTATTGATAACCATTAATTATCATTAGTAATATATTAAGTGATTTTAGATGTCAATACGTATAATTTTAAAACTGATGATTAAATTTATTCTTCCTATAGTAGTATTTATAGCTGCTGTGTATGGAATTTCATACTTCTGGACTAACTCAAGCTCAAAAGGAAAAAAAATGATAGCTTTAGGCTCAATAATAGCCCTTATAATAGGCATATCTCTAACAATTTACTTAATTTTTGACTAATGAAGCTAGCAGGTACTAAATTTCAACTAAAAGTATGGGCTTATTTGAGGAAAATACCTCGTGGAAACGTTAAAACCTACTCTCAGGTAGCAAAAGCCATTGGTAAACCCCTTGCAGTACGTGCTGTGGCCAATGCGATAGGAAAAAACCCCTATGCACCCAAAATACCCTGCCATAGAGTTATAAGATCTGACGGGTCGCTTGGAGGCTATTCAGGCAAAGGAGGTCTAAAAACAAAGAAATTATTGCTAAAAAAAGAGGGTATAACGCTCTAGAATTCTTATTTGACGGGCGATTGGGTCTATTACCCCCTATTTCATTGTATTTTTTACCCACACACCAGTCAGTTGTACTCTAAAATCACTGATTGCAAAAAAAACGACCTCTATGGCCGTTTAAATAGCATATTCCGAATACGCAATGCTTGCAGAATTATTGATTATCGCTGTTTTTAGAATTGTCCAAAATAACCTATTTTGCTTAATTTTAGCCCTTTTACTTTTTAATTTTCTAGTTTCATTTAACTAAAAAGATACTTTTAAGCCCTTTTCTAAACTAATTTAATAACTTTTTATCTAAAATAAGCATTATTTTTCAATGTTTTTTTACATTTTCTATGAAATATATAAGTAATATTTACCTATTTATTAATTTTATACTTTAACAATATATAATAAGTTACTGTATTTATTGAAAATATTTGAGACTTAAAAATACTACTATTGGAATGGTGATAAAAGATAAAACAGTTGAGGTAACAATAACACTAGCTACGCTGTCTACTACCCTTTTTTCTGAGTACATTGAGCCAACTAAATAAGTTAGAACTGCACTTGGCATACATGATTGAATAAGAAGAACACCAGCTGCGAACCCTTCTAAATTAAGAAATTTTATTAATCCAAATCCTATTAAAGGTCCAATAATGACTCTTACTGATCCTAGAATTGATGCATGAGTCCATGAAACTACTTTCATTCGTGAAAGGGCAATACCAAGTGACATCAAAACTAAAAATATTGTAGCATATGTAAGTAAAAATGTTGTGTTTTCTAGATACCCAGGAACATCCCATTCAAAATACAGAAAAATAACAGAAACTATTATTCCATAAATTGGCATATTTTTAATTAATATTTCTACAGAAAAACTTTTCTTGGCCAGCAATACACCTAATGTGAAGTGAAGCAAAATAATTACAGAAGCTATGGCTGAAGCAACCCCTAGCCCAGCCGTTCCATATGCAAATAAACAAATCGGAATGCCCATATTTCCAGTATTCGGTAAAATCAATGGTGGTAACTCACTGATAAAATCTTTCTTTAATATTAATAAAAATAAAATTCCAACTAATGAAAAACCAGTAATTATTATTAATGCGTAAATAAAATATTCAATAAAAACAGCTAAAGTTACCCCTGTAGTAGTTATTGTGTAAAATATCATAGCTGGTGTTCCAACGTTTCCAGCAAATGTAGTTATGAAATCAGTACTTATTTCAGGATTTTTTTTTCCTAGATAATATCCTATTCCAATAACAAAAAAGACAGGTGCGATTACATCTATTAGTTTGAGGTAGAGTTCCATTAAACTCTTACATCAGATTTTCTCGGTTTTCTCAACTTGTTTTTAAAGTTAATAGCTTCTTCGAATTCCATTAAACGCTTATGAATAGATCTTAATTCGGTAATTCTTGTCCAATTTTGTAAGAATAAAGAAAAACTACTTTGCACTTCTCTAAAAGCGCTTGATGTTTGAATTAATACACCTAACGTCATTGCTCCTGTAAATAAACCAGGTCCCATTAATAAATATGGCACAATTATCATTGTTTGGTTATACATAATTAACCAAAGATCAAAATATCCGTAATGCAAGAAAAGCCTGTGATAATTAAACTTTATGCCTGTAAATAATTGAAGAATGGTTGGAGCTTGAACATAATTCCTTCTATCATCTTCACCATAAACCAATTCTTTTCTAAAAGCTGCTTCTACTTTCTGATTGTTGTATTCAAGACCTGGTAATTTAATACCTACAATCCAACTAATAACTAATCCACCTAAACTAGCAACCAGAGATACCCATACTAACGATCCTGAAATATCTTTAAAAAAAGGTATCACAACATTAGATGACAATCCCCATAAAATTGGCAAAAAGGCAATCAATAGCATAATAGCTCTGACTATTTGTAAACCTAAGCTTTCAACAATTTTAGCAAAATTCATTGCGTCTTCTTGAATACGTTGAGATGCACCCTCAACTTTAGCATCAACTGCTCTCCAGTAAGGCATGTAAGAGAAAGTCATAGCCTCTCTCCATCTAAAAGCCCAGAGTCTAGTAAAATAATTAGTTACAGTATAAATTATCACATAAGGTATAGCTAATTTCATAAATAAGATTATGCCATCATAAAATTCAGATAATTCTCTTTCAGGAGCTTTTTGTAGAAGATCATAAAAGCCTTTATACCATTCGTTAATTTTTACATCTATATACGTTTGAGCAAGTAGGGAAAGAATAATAAATGTAAAACCACCCCAAGACCAAAGTAACCATTTTTTTTCTGTAAAATAACTACGCCACATTTTTAATTTTTAAGAAAATTGTCAGCGTACGATTTGATAACAAATTCTTTTTTTTTTGGTTCAATAACTTTAAAAGAAATATTATTTTTTTCAGCATATTCTATGGCTTTATCTTTACTTGAAAATTTTAAAATAACTTCTTCTAAAGTATCTGAAGATGCTTCCCATCCCATAAGAGGATTTATTGAAGTATCTTTAGTTTCAAACTCAAGTATCCAATCTTTTTGTTTACCCCTACCCGACTGCATGGCAGTTTTTGAAGGTATATAAATTTTAGCCTTTTTCATAATATTTAATGGTCGGGGCGGCAGGATTTGAACCTGCGACCCTCTGGTCCCAAACCAGATGCGCTACCAGGCTGCGCTACGCCCCGAACATCTTTTTTATAGGTTAATTAAGTGATTTTGGCAATTGAAAGATAGTCTCTATACAAGTAAATAATACCAATGATCCAGTACATTACAAAACCATTTAAATACTTTTTTAAACTTGAGGCTGCTTCTGGATTAGTTTTACTGTTTGCAGCGATACTAGCTCTTTTTATTAGTAACAGTGATTTAAGTGAATATTATTTCTCAACTCTAGAAAAATATATTGTTCTTGGTACAAAAAATTTTGGATTAAAACTAAGTGTTCTACATTGGATTAATGATGTTTTAATGGCTATATTTTTCTTTTTTGTTTCTTTGGAAATTAAAAGAGAATTTGTTCAAGGTGAACTTTCTAATCCAAAGCAAGCGATGTTACCTATAATAGGTGCAGTTGGTGGTATGGCTATCCCTGCATTATTTTATATTGTAATTAATTATTCTGACAGCACAACACTTAATGGTTGGGCTATACCATCTGCTACTGATATTGCTTTTTCTTTAGGAGTCTTATCTCTTTTAGGTAAAAGAGTTCCTGTTTCTTTAAAAGTTTTTTTGACAGCTTTAGCTATTATAGATGACTTAGGAGCTATAGTAATAATTGCATTCTTCTACTCAGGAAATATTGAGATAAAATATCTAATTTTAATGTTAATATCAGTAATAAGTTTAATTTTATTAAATAAATTTAAAGTTAAAAACTTTTTTCCTTTTTTAATAGTAGGAATTCTTTTGTGGGACTTTACGCATAATTCAGGAATTCATGCTACTATAGCCGGTGTATTACTAGCTCTTACTATACCTCATAATACTAAAGATAGTAAAAAATCAATGCTTCTTAAATTAGAACATGGATTGTCACCGTACGTAGCATTTGGGATAATGCCGATTTTTGCTTTTGCTAATGCTGGTGTATCGCTCGATGGGTTAACTTTTTCTACGCTATTAAATCCTGTTCCTCTAGGTATTGTATTAGGATTATTTTTTGGAAAACAAATTGGTGTGTTTGTGCTTTCTTATATTTCGGTAAAGCTTAAAATAGCTGATAAACCTAGTGGTTCAACTTGGCCGGCCTTTTATGCCGTTTCAATATTAACTGGAATAGGTTTTACGATGAGCTTATTTGTTGGAAACTTAGCTTTTGCAAATAACTTAGAGTATATGGACGGCGTAAAAATTGGTGTATTAACTGGTTCACTCCTTTCAACATTATTTGGATATTTTTTATTACTATTATTCTCTAAAAAATGATTAATGATGAAATCTTCAAATTAGCATCTAATACATCCAATGTTGGATTAAAAAATAAATATTCACATAAAGCTTCCTTAAAAAATGTTTTTTGTGGTGACAAGATAGTTTTAGAAATAGTTGCTAATAAAAAAAAAATAAGCTCAATGAATTATGAAACAGAGTCATGTATTTATTGTGAAGCATCAGCTAGCTTGCTTTCTCGAAAAATAAAGAAATTATATATAGAGGATATAAAGAATGACTTTGCAGAATTAAAAAGGATTTCTAAACACAAAAATATTCGATTACCAAAAAAATACTCTGATTTTAAAAGATTATTAAATAGCGACAATTTTAGTAGATTAAAATGTATATTTTTACCTTTTGATGCAGTAATAAAAGCACTTAAATTATGAAAAAAATAACAATACTTTTTTTTATGTTCAGTTTTCTCACAAAAGTCGCTGCTTCGGAAAATAAGACAGCTTACAATTATGAATTTAATGGTCTAGATGGAGGTCTTATTAAATTGAGTGAATTTAAAGATAAAGTGATTGTAATTGTAAATGTTGCAAGTAGATGTGGTTATACTCCTCAATATGAAGATCTTCAAAATCTTTGGTCAACATATAAAGAAAAAAATTTAATTGTTATAGGAGTTCCTACAAATAATTTTAGGCAAGAACCTGGTTCAAATAAAGAAATTAAAAATTTTTGCGAGACTAACTTTGGTATCTCATTTCCAATGACTGAAAAAATTAATGTAATCGGAAATAATTCTCATCCTTTTTATAAATGGGCTAAAAATAGTTATGGAATGGGAGCTATTCCTAAATGGAATTTCCACAAAATTATTATTGACCGAAATGGTAAAATCATCGATACATTCAATTCATTTACTAAACCATCATCTAAAAAATTTATCAAAATTATCGAAAAATTGATTTAAAATTTAAAGCTTAAGCCATCAAAAGCAGGAATTATATTTTTTGGCAGTTGCTTTTTAAGTTTGTGATAATCTAAATCAACATGCAAGTTAGTTAGTATTGATTTTTTTGGATTAACTAAATTAATCAAGTCCATTGCGTCTTCGTAATTAAAATGAGATGGATGCTTCTCTTTTCTAAGGCAGTCTATAATCAAATAATCCAAATTAAATAAATATTTTAAATTTTTTTTTGGTATTTTATTACAATCGCTTATGTAACCAATCTTATCTATAATAAATCCTGTAGCTTTTATCATTCCGTGAAAAACATTAAATGATTTAATTTTAAGGAAATTATTTTTTTTTTTTAAAATTAAATTTCCACTTAAAATATTTGCTTTCATTATTGGCTTGTATCCATGTTTCTCTTTAAAACAAAAGGTATATTTTTTTTTTAATTCATTAATTGTCCTTTTACTTCCATAAACTGGTATTTTTTTTTTATTTTTCCAATAAAAGGGTCTTATTTCAAAAATACCAGATGTTTGATCTGCATGTTCATGCGTATATAAAATTGCATCTAATTTTGATATTTTATTTGTTAATAGTTGATTTCTAATATCAGGAGATGTGTCTATTAGTACAGATAAATCCCCTTTTTGTATATGAGCACAACACCTTGATCTTGTATTTTTTGTATTTCTTTTTAATTTACCTATATAATTTGTAATCCAAGGAGAACCAAGTGAACTTCCACAGCCTAAAATTGTAAACTTGTTGCTCAATTTAAACTACCAAACAAATTAAAAAAATTTTTAGATGTAATAGAAGAGAATTCTTCAAATTTTAATTTTTTGAGTTCAGATAAGAATTTAACTGTATGTATAATATAGCTAGGTTCATTTGGTCTACCTCTCAAAGGTACCGGAGCTAAGTAAGGAGAATCTGTTTCAACCAAAATTTTTTGATTTGGAATATCTTTAAATACATTTGCAAGTTCCGCTGATTTTTTAAAGGTCACAACACCACTAGCTGAAATATAGGCTCCTAAATCTAGGAGTTTAAATGCAAAGTTTCTTGTTCCTGTGAAACAATGAATTAATATCTTAAAATCTTTGTCTTTTTTAAATTTTTTTAAAATCTCAAATGTTTCATTTTCAGCAGATCTTGAATGAACAATTAATGGCATATTATTTTTTTGCGCTGCTAATATATGTTCTTCAAAACATTTTATTTGATCTTTTTTTTCAGAGTGATTATAATAAAAATCTAAACCAGTTTCCCCTATCCCAATTATTTTTTTGTTAGAATTAATTTTGTTTATTATAACATTGCTTTTAATGTGTTTATGAAATTTAGCTTCATGAGGATGAATTCCATATGTGCCGTATACACTTTTGAATTCTTCAACAATTTTAAGAATTTTTTCAAAACTTTTATCTTCTGTTGAAATTGTAAGCATATATTTAACACCGTCATTATTTGCTCTATGAATTGTTTCTTTTAATGATAAAGACATGGGTTCATAAGTTAAATGGCAATGAGAATCAATTATCATCATCTATCTTTCTAAAAAGAATATCTAACATCTTTAATTCTTTTGTATTATCAAAGACATTTTCTTTTTTAATTGTATCAATAGATATATCTTTTTCATTTAAATTCATCGCCTCTAAAACTTTTTTTGTCGATATAGGAATTATTGGATTTAAAAGTATAGATATATTTTTTATTTGTTCTGAAATAGTAAACAAAACAGCATTCATTCTATCTGGATCTTTTTTTTTGAAAGACCAAGGTTCTGAGTCATTAAAGTATTTGTTGGCTTCGAATGAGAAACTAACTACTAATTTTATGTATTCATTTAAATTTTGCTTGTCAATTAATTTGATTAATTCAGGTATTTTTTTTTTAATATTATTTATTAAATTAAGATCATTTTTCATTAAATTTTTTGAAAATGGAATTTTGTTATTACAATTTTTTTTTATAAAAGAAAAAACTCTTTGACATAAATTTCCATAATTATTTGCTAAATCGTTATTAATACAATTTTTTAAGTTTTCCATCGATATGCTACCATCATTACCTAAAGACACTTCTTTAACTAAATAATATCTCAACTGATCAATTCCATATTTATTTATTATTTCTAATGGGTCTAATATGTTTCCTAATGATTTAGACATTTTTTTTTCATCTGATAAAATCCAACCATGCCCGAAAACTCTTTTTGGTAATGGAAGATTCGCAGCTAAAAGAAATGCTGGCCAATAAATTGCATGGAACCTTAGAATATCTTTTCCAATAATATGAACATCGGCTGGCCAAAAACTTTTATATTTATCATTATTAATATCAGGAAAGTTAAGTGCACTTAAATAATTTGTAAGTGCATCTAACCAAACGTAAATTATGTGCTTAGAATTATTGGGTACAGGTATGCCCCATGAAAAAGAAGTTCTACTTATTGATAAATCTTTCAAACCTTTTTCAACAAATTTTATAACCTCATTTTTTCTTGAAACTGGAAGTATGAATTCTTTATTACTATTATAATACTCAAGTAGTTTTTTTTGCCATGCTGATAACTTAAAGAAATAAGACTCTTCCTCCACCCATTCGACTGGTGATCCTGAAATTTTTGAAATTTTCTTTCCATTCACTTCTTCAATCTCGTCTGTATCATAGTAAGCCTCGTCTGAAACAGAGTACCACCCACTATACTTGTCGAGATATATATCACCAGACTTGGTTAATCTGTTCCAAATTTCATTGACTGCTTTAAAATGTCTATCTTCTGTAGTTCTAATAAAGTCATTATTAGTTAAGTTTAATATTTTTGTTAATGATCGAAATTTTTCTGATAATTCGTCACAAAATATTTTTGGATCTTTGTTTTTTTTTTGTGCCTCTTTTTGAATTTTTTGCCCATGTTCATCAGTTCCAGTTAAAAATAAAACATTAGAACCCTCTATTCTTTTAAAACGAGCAAAAATGTCTGCAACAATACTTGAATATGCATGACCCATATGAGGTTTACCCGATGGATAATAGATAGGCGTTGTAATATAAAAATTTTTACTCATTAAAAACTTCTCTCTAATGAGTTCAATAAAGTATTTTGATTTAAATTATATAAAAAAAATTCATTTATTTTTTTGATATAAAAAGTTCTATTTTTAATAAGTTCATCTTTATTAATAGTTTTAGAAATAAAGTTTATTTGTAAAAAATAATCTATAAAAAATAAAAGAAAGTCTCTGTAAAATGTTTCTTTTTCTTTTCTATAAAGATTTAAAATTAAGTCAATATTTTTTAAAAGTTTTTCTTCTAACACTAATTTTTTCTCTTTAAAAATATAGTTGAATTTTATAAAATTTCCTGGAGAAACTTTCAGAAGATCTTTTTTAAAATTTAAATCTTGATCAAATAATTCCAATAAATAATTAATAGTTTTTATTCTTTCATCTTTATTTAAGTTCATATGTATTTCTAAAGACCTTGATTTTATGGTTTCTAAAACTGGTTTAGATTTATTGTTTATTAATATAAAAAAATTTTTTTCGCTTGGTTCCTCGATAGTTTTTAACAAACCATTTAAAGTATTAATATTTAAAGTTTCAATGCTATCCAAAATTATAAATCTTTTTTTATTATTCATTAAAGTCTTTGTAAGTCTTTTTTTTAGATCTCGTACATTATCTATACCGATATTTACAGAAGTATCATTATTCAAGTAATTAATATTAGGATATAAATTATTTAAAAATAAGTTTTTAAAATTATCTTTTTTTACTATCATATTATTTGGTAAGTCGTAATTATTTTTATCAAAGTAATAGTGTAGAATATGAGTTATAAAAGTTGCTTTGCCTATTCCTTTATCACCGGTTAACATAATAACTCTAGGAATTTTATCATTATCAATTAAGTTCTTTAACAAGTTAAATTCATTATAATGTCCAATTAATTTGATGCTTTTCCTAGGATCAAAATATTCTGATAATTTCATTTTAAATTTAAGTGTTTTGACGTAATTTTAAAAATTTTTTCCTCTAAAAATCTATCATTTTTTGATGATTCTAAAATATAATAGTTTTTTTTATTTTTTGCTAAATTAAGAAACGATCTTTGAACTTTGTTATAAAAAGATTGTGGAAAATTATCATATCTGTTTTTTGATTTTCTTTTTAATAATCTCTTTTTAGATGATTTTGCAGATACTTTCAAAACAAAAGTTAAATCTGGTTTAAGTCCTTTTAATATATATTTATGTATAGAGTTTATAAAATTTAAATTTACTTTTTTTCCAATTGCTTGATAAGTAATAGTAGAGTCTATAAATCTATCACAAATTACTATTTGTTTTTTTTTCAAAGCTGGAAATATTTTATTTTTAACATGTTCGTTTCTTGCTGCTAAATACAACAAAGTATCTGTATATTTGTCGAATTTTTCTTTTTTAGATTTATTAAAATAATCCTTTAGAATTAAATTTCTAATTAATTCAGCACTTTTTGTGCCCCCTGGTTCTCTTGTTAGTAATGCACTAATATTTGCTCGTTTTAACTTAAAAAAAAGTTTTTTACTCTGGTAAGATTTTCCGCAACCTTCAACACCCTCAAAAACAATAAAATAAGGTTTTTTTTTATACATCACCCCAAATTAAATAATTTATTGAGGTTACAAGACTTTTAAAGAAATTTACTTTTTTTAAATCTGTTGAAGCAAAGAGCGGTAAAGTTTTGATAATTTGATCTTTTTTTTTTATAACTAAATCTGCTATTTTTTCGCCTTTAGAGATAGGTGCTTTAATAGGACCATCATACTGTAGAAATATATTTAAATGTCTTATATCTTTTTTATTTATAGTTAAATAAAAATCATCATTTGATATAGCTTTAATTTTTTCATCTTTTCCAAGCCAAGTTTCTAATTCAAAAAATGTTACATCTTTTTTTGATATTTCAAAAGTATTAGTATTTCTAAAACCCCAGTTTAATAATTTGAGCGACTCTTTGCTTCTTTGATTTTTATTTTGAAAGCCTGACGCAACTGCTATTACCCGTCTGTCATTTTTTTTCATTGTGCTAGCAAGAGAATATTTTTCAACTGCTAAATAACCAGTTTTAATTCCATCTACCCCAACATTTTTATAAAGGAGTGGGTTTCTATTTCCCTGCTTTATTGGATCGCCGCCTGTCCTATCCCAGGTAAAAGTTGTTTCCTTGAATAGTTCATAATAATTTGGATAATTCTGAATTAAATATTTTGACATTAAAGCTATATCTCGAACAGTTGAAACATTATCAGGATCATTTATTCCAGAAGAGTTTGTAAAGTTTGAAGATGTCATCCCGATTTCTATTGCTTTTTCGTTCATCATTTGAGCAAAATTTTCCTCTGATCCTGCAATTCCCTCTGCTAAAGCAATGCAGGCATCGTTACCTGAAGCAACAATAATTCCCTTTAGTAAATTTTCTACTGAAACTTGATCATTTATCATTATAAACATTGATGAATAACCAGCTTGAGATAGTCTCCAAGCATTTTCAGATATTACAAATTTATCATCTAACGAGAGTTTATTTTTTTGTAAAAGGTCAAATGCTATAATTGCAGTCATAATTTTAGTCATAGACGCAGGATATATTACGGAGTCGGCATCTAGTTCAAATAGAATTTCATCAGAATGAAAATCAACTAAAATACCAGTCCGCGCTTGAATATTCGGATTAGCTAGAAGATTAAAATTCAAAGATAAAAATGTAAGCAATATAAAAATTTTTTTAGTCATTTATAAAAATATCCATTTCTTCAAAACCTATATTTTTAAGTTTAATGTAGTCATTTTTAAGTAAATTAACAGACTTATAAGGTCCTGATATTACTTCAATTTCCTTTGAATTTTTTCTTTTAATTTTTATTTTGTTTCTATCATAGTTCGCTATTTCTTTTGCGATTCTTTGCTTTAAAAATTCAGCTGATTCAATTAAATAAAAAGTACCTACAAGAATAAAAATTTCTTTATCTTTTATTTTCTTAGTTTTATCTTTTTTTTTTGAGATGTTATCAATTTGTACGGACGCAACTGGAGCTTTCTCAGGAAGTTTTTTTTCTTCTTGATAAATCTTTGCTTTTTCAGCAATGAATGATTTATTTTTTCTTATTTCTAAAACTTCAACTAAGGGTAATTGATCATCAATATTTAATTCATCAGCGACTTTCTTAGTTATAAGAATTTTATAAAAATCTGGATAGTTAATTTTTTTAGTATTTTTAATTGTTAATTGTTCCTTTGTTTTTGGATTTATTAATTTTACCATTGCCCCTAATTTAAGATTTGAATGTGAGATTTGAAGCAAATTATTATCCAATTTTACTTTAATCAATTTATTTTCGTAATCTTTAATACTGTAAATATAAGCGAAACCCTTGGCATAATAAGGCTTACGATTATCAATTTTAGTATAATTGGTTGTACAAGAACTTAACAATAGAATTAAAATTAATAAATTAAATTTCATTTTTAAATTGATTTTTTAAAGTACAAACTGCCAGTGCAAATCTTAAAGATCTGTTCCATTTAAGGATTTTTTCATAATTTTCAAATACTATAAATGCTGGAGCTAATGTTTCCGCTCCTGGTATTATATCTTTATCTGGTATTATTATTGCTACATTTGAGTTTTTATCAATTTCTAAATTTTTAAAATTAAGAATATACTTTTCAAAAAAAAATGCCTTTTTTTTATTTTTAATATTTCTAGCTGAAGAATTTAAATATTTTTTTGGAATATTATTTCTCAAATCAATCTTATAAAAACATGGCTGATTTTTTTTCCAACCTATCTTTTTTAAATAGTTTGCTGCTGAAGCAAATGAGTCTTCTGTTTTTTTTAATTCTATTGTTTTATTATTATTAAAATCAATCGCATAATTTCTTATTGTACGAGGCATAAATTGAAAATTACCAAAAGCACCTGCCCATGAACCAAATAAAATACTTTTATCTATAATTTTATTGTCTACGAGTTTAAGTAAAATTATTAATTCTTTTGTAAAAAATTCACTTCTTCGTTTATCATAACTCAACGTTGCTAATGAGGATACGATATCCATTTTTCCTAAATATTTACCAAAATTAGTTTCAATCCCCATGAGTGCAAGCAATAGTTCTTTTTCAATTTGAAATTCATTTTCAA
Organism: uncultured Pelagibacteraceae bacterium; assembly: GCA_902536385.1. Classification (GTDB taxonomy): domain Bacteria; phylum Pseudomonadota; class Alphaproteobacteria; order Pelagibacterales; family Pelagibacteraceae; genus Pelagilacustribacter. The sequence goes on along the minus strand of CACAWY010000003.1, from coordinate 90,440 downwards.
CTTTATCAATTATAATTTTTTCTTTTTTATATAATCTTAATCCTTCTTTTACTTTTTTTTTAGAGGATCTTTTTTTTATATATGTAAAAGTATCTTCATAGAATTCTGGTTGATATCTATCATATTCTATAACTTTTGGTAAAAACCTCACTTTTGACATTATATCCTCTACAACATTTTTTGAAATTCCTGAGTCAATAGCTTGAATTTTAAAATCATTTACCCAACTATCAAAATTTTTCTCTGAACCAAATACTTTTATGATAGAAAGAATAAATATTATTGTAATAAAACTAATTTTTTTAATCATTTTTTTAATTATCATATTTAATATTTATTAACTAGCATAAGAAATCTGTATACTTATTTATTGTTATTTCGTTACTTTGATAGTAATAAATAGAAGCGATTTTCACAGGAGAGGTGGCTGAGCGGTTGAAAGCACTGGTCTTGAAAACCAGCAACGGGGCAACTCGTTCGTGGGTTCGAATCCCACCCTCTCCGCCATTAGATTTTAAATTTTTTAAAAATTTTAGAAATTTCGTTTTGATCAATATTTTTTTTTACAACATTATGATTATAAAAATTTAAGATTATATCATCTTCAAAATCTAAAAAATCACTAAGTGCCTGTAATTGAAGCTCATTAAAGTCATCAATATGTGATTTTACAAAAGAACTTAATAAAATATCCATTTCTTTAGTGCCTCTATATAAAGATCTGTATAAAAGTTTTTTTTTAAATAATTCTAATTTTTCAACCATAAAAATATTATATATACATTAAAATGACTCTAGTTAAAAAATATTTTATATTTGAAAATGTAAAGAAACTAAAAGGCGTTGGTCCAACATTATCAAAATACTTAAAGGTAAGAAAAATTGAAAAAATTAAAGACATTATATTAAATTTACCTTATTCTGAAACAGATAGGTCACAAATTTCAAACATCAATGAATTAGAAGCAGGAAAGATTCAAACAATCAAAGTAGTAGTCAAAAAACTTAACTTTCCAAGAATTAAAAATCTTCCTAATACAATTCAATGTGAAGATGAAACTGGTAAAATTGATATCAGCTATTTTAATAGTTTTGAAGGATATTTACGAAAGATTTATCCTCTTAACCAAATAGTAATCATTAGTGGGAAAGTAGGTTATTTTAAAAACAAATTGAAAATAACAAATCCTGATTACGTTACTCCTATTGAAAATCGGGGATACGTTGTAAAAAATATTCCAAAATATAAATTAACAAAAGGTATTAATGAAAAAAAATATAGATTTATAAGTGAACAAATTATTGAAAATTTACCAAAAATAGAAGATTGGTTAGATGAAGACTTTAAAAGAAAAAATAAATTGATGAATTGGAATGAGGCAATTAAAAGATTACATAACTCAGATGATAGTAAAAATAAAAAATCAATAAGTTATAGAAGGCTGGTCTTTGATGAGATTTGTGCAAATTTTATCACTTTGTCGGAAAATAGAAAAAGATTAAAAAGAAAAAAAATTTCTAAACAAATAAATAAAAATTTTCAAAAAAAAATAATAAGTCATTTACCTTTCAGTCTCACAGATAGTCAAGAAAAAGTCTTAAAAGAAATTAACTCAGATTTAAAAAGTGATGAAAGGATGTTTAGAATACTCCAAGGTGATGTCGGTTCAGGTAAAACTATAATATCGCTTTTGACTATTGCAAACGTAATTAGTGATGGATATCAATGCGCATTGATGACTCCAACAGAAATACTATCCCAACAACATTTTAAGTTAGCTAAAAAAATCTTTGAAAATTATAATATAAACATTGAATTTTTATCAGGAAAAACAGATTCGAAAAAAAGAAAAGAAATTTTAAAAAAAATATACAATGGGAAAATTGATTTTTTAATAGGAACCCATGCTTTATTTCAAAAAAAAATTGATTTTCAAAATCTTGGATTTGTAGTTATAGATGAACAACATAAATTTGGTGTAAAACAAAGATCTGATTTAGCAAAAAAAGGCGGAAAAAATTGTGATGTTTTGCTAATGTCTGCAACTCCAATACCAAGAACAATGATGATGTCTCTTTATGGTGATATGGATATATCAAAAATTACTGAGAAACCCTCAGTAAGAAAAAAGATTATAACTTTAAGCAAGCCAGAAAAAAAAATAAATGAATTATGGACATTTTTAAAGGAACAAATCGAAAAAAAAAATCAAATATTTTGGGTTTGTCCATTAATTCAGGGGTCTAAATTTTTGGATTATTCATCTGCAAATGAAAAATTTGAAATAATAAATAAAAAGTTTCCTGGTAAAGTTGGTTTAATTCATGGATCTCTTGAGAAAGAAGTAAAAGATGAAGTCCTTAAGAATTTTTTAAACAAAAAAATAAGTATATTAGTTTCAACAACGGTTATTGAAGTTGGGATAGATTTTCCCAATGCAAATTTAATAATAATTGAAAATGCAAATAAATTCGGTTTGTCACAATTACATCAGCTGAGAGGTAGAGTTGGGAGAAGTGATAAACAAGGAATTTGCATCTTATTATTTAAAGATGGACTAAGTAAAAATGCTATTAAAAGAATAAAGATTTTAAAAGAATCCGAAGATGGCTTTTTCATTGCTGAAGAGGATCTTAAATTAAGAGGTTTTGGAGATTTAACCGGATACCAACAAAGTGGAGAAAAAAATTTTAGATTTGCTGACCCCTTTGTACACGATGATTTATTTAAAATGGCAGAAAATTTAATATTTAATATTAATAAAGAAATTAATCATAAGAAATATCATTTTCTTTTAAAATTATTTGATAAAGCAGAAATAATAAATTCAAATGAGGATTAATTTATATTTGTAGTGCCCGCAGATACTATAAATTTAGAAGCTTGTTCGAATGATATATCTAAATAAATTACATCTTTTTTAGGTACCATAAGCAAAAAACCACTAGTAGGATTAGGTGTTGTTGGAACGAATACGTTTACTAATTCTTGTTGAACTTTATCTTTAATAATACCTTGATTTTCTTTAGTCGCAAAGCCTACCGCCCAGATACCTTTTCTTGGGTATTCTAATAAAACGACACTTTTTTGCTTATTATCAGTTTTTGTAAAACTTTCTGTCATTTGGCCTATTGCAGAATATATTGTTCTCAAAATAGGTATTTTTTTTAGAATATTATTAAATATTTCAAAAAATTTTTTACCCAGAAAAGAAAGAGATAACCATCCTGTCAGCGTAATAAATATTAGTGCCACTAAAATTTCAAGGCCAGGGATATTGAATGGAAGATAATTATTAGGATTGATTTCTTTTGGTATTATATTCCCAGATATTCTTACAAAAAAAAGAGTTAGATATAAAGTTATACCGATAGGGATAAGAACCACAACTCCAGCTATAAAATTATTCCTAATTTTTGCAAATATTGATTTTTTAATATTTTTACTTTCCATAAATCAAGAATAGCTTGAATAAACTATAAATAATATGATTAATATAAAAATTGCAATTAATAATTTATTATTTAAAATCATGAGTCTATATGTATAACACAAACCGGAGAAAATTTCTTGGCTTATTTGGTTGTGGGTGTTGCTCACTATTTTTACCATCTTGTTCAACAGTTCCGATTACAGAGAGAAAACAATTAAGTATAATCCCTGAGTCAAGAATCAATCAACAAGCAGCAGCAGCGTATGAGAATTTTAGAAATAAATCCAAATTAGTAACAAATGGTTCAAAACTAGAAGAAATAAGAAAAATTGGAAAACGAATGGAAAAGTCTGTTAGCGCTTTTTTTATTAATCAAGGTAAAAATGATCCAACTAAAAATTTTGGGTGGGATTATATATTAGTAGATAATGATAAGATCGTAAATGCTTGGTGTATGCCTGGAGGTAAAATTGCTGTTTATACTGGACTATTAAAAGTAACTCAAAATACTGATGCGCTTTCAATTGTTATGGGGCATGAAATTGCTCATGCAGTTGCTAGACACTCTGTTGAAAGAATGAGTCACGCCATGACAATAAACCTTGGCACAACAGTTGCTGATATTTTTTTGGGTGGTGCTATCAATAGAACAAGAAATACAGTTGGTCAAAACACTGGATTAGATATTTTTCAGTTGGGTATAATGAACCCTTTCGGAAGAAAACAAGAAAGCGAAGCAGATTATTTAGGATTAATTTTTTCTTCGTTATCTGGATACGATATTAGAGAGTCAGTAAATTTGTGGAAAAGAATGTCTGAAAAAAATAAAGGTAAAGAACCACCTGTTTTTTTAAGTACTCATCCTAGTAGTAAAAAAAGAATTGAAAGTTTAAGTAATTGGATCGACGAAGTAATTATTAAATACCCACCAATTAAAATTTAAATTTTATGGTGAGCCCTGATGGACTCGAACCATCGACACCCTCCTTAAAAGGGAGGTGCTCTACCAACTGAGCTAAGGGCCCTTAGAATGGATCTTTTATATACATATTGTTAAAAATTCAAATAATTAATCAAAAAAATTTATATATTTTTTATAAAATTTCTCAAAAGTCCCTTTTTTAATATTCTTTCTAATTTCTCGCATAAATTGTTGATAAAAATAAACATTATTCAGAGAAATAAGCATTGATGCAAGTATTTCATCACATTTGATTAAATGATGAAGATAGCTTTTGGAATATTTTTTTAGATCTCTTATGTCGCAGTTGTCGTCTAAAGGTGATTTGTCTTTTTTAAATTTTGAATTTTTCAGATTTAATTTACCTTCCCATGTAAAAGCTAAGCCTGTTCTTCCTGATCTTGTTGGCATTACACAATCAAACATATCAATACCCTCATTTACTGCTCCTAATATATCTGATGGAGTGCCCACTCCCATTAAATATCTTGGCTTATTTCTGGGTAAAAAATTTACTGTCTCTTTCAAAATTTTAAACATTTCTGACTGTTTTTCACCTACTGCAAGACCACCCATCGCGTAACCATCAAAGCCTATTTCCACTAATTTTTCTATGCTTTCGATTCTCAGATCCTTACTTAACCCTCCTTGCGCTATTCCAAACAATGCTTTGTATTTATCATTTCCAAATTCAATTTTGCTTCGCTTAGCCCATTCTGTTGATACTTGAATTGCGTTATGCAAAACTTTTTTATCACTAGTTAACTTTGGACATTCGTCAAGGACCATCAAAATATCAGATCCGATTATTTTTTGGACTTGTATACTTTTTTCTGGACTTAAAATAATTTTTTTACCATCTAAATGAGATTTAAAAATTGCACCCAATTTTTTATCAATTTTATTGAATTTTGATAATGACATAATTTGATAACCACCCGAGTCTGTTAGAATTGGATGGTTCCAATTCATAAAATTATGTAGACCATTAAATTTTTTTAAAATTTCTAACCCCGGTCTGAGTAATAAATGATAAGTATTGCCTAAAATTATTTGTGTTTTAGTCTTAATAATATCCTCTAAGAAAATTCCTTTGACAGTTCCTTGAGTCCCTACTGGCATAAATGTAGGAGTATCTATTTCACCTTTTGAAGTAATTATCTTACCGACTCTAGCTTTTCCTCTTTGAGTTATTAACTCAAAAAAAAATTTGGTTTTAGGCATTTAATTATTTTGATCTTAAAGATATTATTTTGTCAGGATCAGAAACAGCGCCGGTATTGGGGTCTCCTTTTTTTATACTATCTACAAATTCCATTCCTTTAACTACTTTCCCAAAAGCAGAATATTGTCTATCTAAATGTGGGGCAGATTCAAAACATATAAAAAATTGACTGTTTGCACTATTAGGATCTGCAGATCTTGCGGCTGATAAAGTTCCTCTTGTGTGAGCAATATCAGTAAACTCTGCTTTTAAGTTAGGTAAGTCTGAACCACCTGTGCCAGCAAGTGCTAAGTTAAATTCTGAACTTTTAGAATTTCCAAACTTAACATCACCAGTCTGTGCCATGAAACCATCTATAACCCTGTGAAAAACTACACCATCATATTTGCCACTATTTGAAAGTTCTACAAATCGTTTTACATGATTTGGAGCTTTGTCTGGATAAAGTTCAATCTCTACCTCTCCATATGAAAGTTTTAATATCATTTTATTTTCTGCCATTAGATCTGTATTTACTAAACTAAAAAAAATTATAAATAAATAAATAAATTTTTTCATTAATATTTGTTTTTTAACATTTTCACAGTCGATTTGGTAACGAATCTGTCTAAATTACCTCCTAAATTTGCTATTTCTTTTACAAATTTAGATGAAATAATTTGATTCTCTACATCCGACATTAAGAACATTGTTTCAATTTTCGAATTAAGTTTTTTGTTCATTCCTGCTAATTGAAATTCATACTCAAAATCTGAGACAGCTCTTAAGCCTCTGACAATTGCTGAGGCTTTATATTTTTTACAGAGTTGAATAGTTAAATTATTGAAAGAAATGATCTTTATTTTTTTTTTATCAAAATTCAAATCATTAAATAAAGAATTTTTAATTATATCTATTCTTTCCGCAACAGAAAAAAAATAATTTTTATCATTATTGTCTGTTGTAGCTACAATAAGTTTGTCAAAAATTTTTAAAGATTTTTTTATTACATCTATATGACCGTAAGTCATTGGATCAAAGGTGCCTGGATAGACTGCTACTTTCATTTATTGGATATTATCTTCAATTTTTATTACTGATACTACTTTTTCAGATCCTGTTAATTTTTTTATTCTTACACCTTGAGTGTTTCTACCTGCTATTCTGATTTCTTTTACAGGACATCTCATTATGCTTCCTTTACCTGTTGACAAAAGTATTTCATCAGTTTCACTTACTACTAAAGAAGATGCAATATTTCCATTTCTTGGAGAGTTAATTATTCCTATAATGCCTTTTCCTCCTCTGTTAGTAACCCTATAATCATTACATGAAGATCTTTTTCCAAATCCATTTTCAGAGACTGATAAAATAAATTTATCAACTGCGCTTTTGATTTTTTTATCCTTATTTAAAATTTTGTTATCAATTTGTGTATTATCCAAAATTGAAAGCGAAATAACTTTATCCTTCTCTTTGAGTTGAATACCTTTAATCCCCTTAGATGATCGACCTTTAAATAATCTTAGTTTTTTTGACTTAAACCTTATACATTTCCCAAATTGAGTACTAAGTAATATGTCTTGATTATCATTACAAATTTTTACTCCGATTATTTTATCATCTTGATCAAGTTTCATAGCAATTTTACCACTGTTATTTATATTAACAAAATCTTCTAATGTATTTTTCCTTATATTTCCTTTAGAAGTGGCAAAAATAACCATAAGATTTTTCCACTCTGACTCATCTTCAGGTAAAGGCATTATTGAACTAATTGAATGGTGGCTTTTGAGTGGTAACAAATTAAATATTGATTTACCTTTAGATGCAGCTGTTCCCTCAGGAATTTTATGAGCCTTGATTTTATAAACTAATCCTTGTGTTGAAAAAAATAAAACCGGTGTATGCGTGTTAGCAGTAAAGATCTGTACGACAAAATCATCTTCTCTGGTTGATATCCCTGTTTTACCTTTACCTCCCCTTTTTTGAGTTTTTAAAGAACTTAAAGGTCCTCTTTTGATATAACCTTGATTTGTAATATTAATTACTACTGATTCTTTTTGAATAGTTTCTTCAATATCATAATTTAATACTGCATCAATAATTTTAGTTCTCCTTGGTGTAGAGAATTTATCTTTAATTTTTTCTAGTTCATCAATTATCAAACTATATAATGTTTTTTTTGAATTAATAATCTTATTATAATGAGTAATCAATTCGGAAAGTTTTGTAATTTCGCTTTCAATTTCACCTATTCCATAAGCAGTTAATTTTTGAAGTCTTAATTCTAAAATTGCGTCAACTTGATTTGTTGATAATTGGTAACCTGAAATACTTTTTTTGTTTTCAATCAAATTAATTAATTTTAAACTTTTTTTGATTCTCCATTTTTTTGATAACAAGTTTTTTTTTGCTATTCCTGCGTCTTTAGAATTTTTTATTATTTTTATTACTTCATCTATATTTTCTACTGCTGCAGCTAAACCAATTAAAATATGAGCTCTTTCCTCAGCTTTATTTAGATCAAATTTTACTCTTTTTATAACTGTATCCTCTCTAAAGGATAAAAATTCTGAAATAAATTCTTTTAGATTAAGAATTTTTGGTTTCTTGTTAACAATTGCTAGAGTATTAAAACCAAAAGAACTTTCTATACTAGTCAATTTAAACAATTGTCTTCTAATAGTTTCAGGTTCAACTCCTTTTCTAAGTTCTATTACTACTCTAATTCCCTCTCTATTTGACTCATCTCTTAAATCTCTAATGCCTTCAATTTTTTTATCTCTGACTAACTGTGCAATTTTTTCAATTAGAATTGATTTATTTACCTGATAAGGAATTGATTTTATAATTAATTTTTCTCGTCCTCCTTTTTTTTCTTCTAAATCTATTTCCCCTCTTATCTTAAAAGATCCTCTACCTTTATTGTAACCTTGTTTAATAATTTCTTTGCCAATTATTACTCCGCCAGTAGGGAAGTCAGGACCTGGGACGTGTTTCATTAATTGAGAGATGGTAATATCTTTATTATTTATATATGCAATTGTAGCGTTGATAATCTCACCTAGATTATGTGGAGGTATACTAGTAGCCATCCCTACAGCTATGCCTCCAGCTCCATTTACTAGTATATTGGGGTATTGAGAAGGTAAAACTTCTGGTTCTTTTTCTGTTTCATCATAATTACTTCTAAAATTTACTGTGTTTTTTTCTAAGTCCTCAGTTAAAAATTGTGAAATTCTTCCAAGTTTAGTCTCTGTATATCTCATGGCAGCAGGCGGATCTCCATCGATTGATCCAAAATTTCCTTGGCCTGATATTAACGGAACACTCATTGAAAATTCTTGTACTAATCTAACTAATGCATCATAAACTGATTGATCCCCGTGAGGATGGTACTTACCAATAACGTCACCAACTATTCTAGCTGATTTTCTAAAAGGCTTAGACCAATCATAACCACCTTTGTACATAGCGTAAATAATTCTTCTATGAACTGGTTTTAATCCATCCCTTACGTCTGGTAATGCTCTACTTACAATTACACTCATTGCGTAAGATAAATAGGATGAACTCATTTCATCTTGAACAAAAATAGGTTTAAATATTTTTTTATTTTCTAGGGTATTTTTTTCCATGGAAATTTAGAAAGGAATTTCATCGTCTAAATCAGAATTATCTTGATTAATATTATCATTTGGAAGTGAACTTTTATTTTCTGAAACTAAATTTGAGCTATTACTATTTTTACTATCAAGCATTGTTAGACTAGAATTGTAACCTTGTAAGACTACTTCAGTAGAATATTTATCTTGACCACTGGCTTCATCTTTCCATTTTCTAGTGCTTAATTGACCTTCAACATAGACATTTGCTCCTTTTTTAACGTACTGTTGAACAACATTTACTAGACCTTCGTTGAATATTACAACTCTGTGCCATTCAGTTTTTTCTTTTTTTTCTCCGCTAGATTTATCTTTCCAAGATTGGCTTGTAGCAATACTAAGTCTTGCTACACTTTTTCCATTAACCATTTGTTTAATCTCAGGGTCTGCGCCTAAACGACCTATTAATTGTACTTTATTTAAACTTCCAGCCATAATATTTTTGAATTAAAGTTGATTTTATATTATTTAAAGTCTTTTATTTATATCATATTTGATAAGTAAATATAAGGTGATAATTATTTAGTTTAAAAAAAATGTTGAAAAAAATCGTTGTAAAAGGGGCCAAAGAACACAACTTAAAAAATGTTTCTCTTGAAATTCCAAAAGAGAAACTAGTTGTGATAACAGGACTTTCTGGTTCTGGCAAATCCTCTTTGGCTTTTGATACAATTTACGCTGAAGGACAAAGAAGATACGTAGAAAGTTTATCTTCTTATGCAAGACAATTTTTAGATAAAATGAAAAAACCCAATGTGGATTTTATTGAGGGTTTAAGTCCTGCAATTTCAATTGAACAAAAAAATACGTCCAAAAATCCGAGGTCAACAGTTGCTACAGTAACCGAAATTTACGATTATATGAGAGTACTGTTTGCCAGAATTGGTATTCCATATTCGCCTTTCACAGGGAAACCAATAAAATCTCAGTCAATAAGCGAAATGGTAGATAAAATAAAAAAACTTCCAAAAAACAATACAATTTATATTTTAGCTCCTATAGTAAGAGGAAGAAAGGGAGAATATAAGAAAGAAATTTTAAATTATAAAAAAAGAGGATTTTCTAAAATTAAGGTTGATGGAAAATATTTAAATATAGATGAATTTCCAAATTTAAATAAAAAAGTTAAACATGATATTTCAATAATAGTTGATAGAATTATATTAAATTCAAACTTAGGAAATAGGCTTGCGGACAGTGTAGAAACAGCTGTAAATTTATCTGATGGTTTGTTGGTAGTAGAATATGAGAATGAGACTTTGCCAAAAAAATTTAGAAAAATGGAGTCAATTACCTTTTCATCTAAATTTTCTTGTCCTGAAAGTGGTTTCACTATTGAGGAAATTGAACCAAGATTATTTTCATTTAATTCTCCTTATGGTGCTTGTGAAGAATGTGAGGGCATAGGACACAACCTTAACGTAGATCCAAATCTTGTAGTGACAGATCCCAAAAAAAGCCTACAAGATGGAGTAATTGAACCATGGTCAAAATCAACATCTTTATACTATGCTCAAACCTTAGCGTCTTTAGCTAAGCACTACAAAATTTCATTATCAGACCCATGGAAAAAAATCCCAAAAAATATCCAAGATATAATTTTATATGGTTCAGACGAAGATGAGATAAAGTTTTCTTACGATGATGGATATGAAGCTTATAGTACCAAAAAGACTTTTGAAGGTGTTATTAATAATTTAGAAAGAAGATATTTAGAAACTGATAGTGAATGGAAAAGAGAAGAAATATCTCAATATCAAAGCGAGTCTAACTGTGAAAAATGTAAAGGGATGAGATTAAAAGATGAAGCTCTTTGTGTAAAAATAAATAATTTAAATATTAGTCAGGTGACGGAAAAGTCAATAGATATTGCACAAAAATGGTTTACCGATTTAGAAGGTATTTTGAACGAAAAAGAAAAAAAAATTTCACAACATATATTAAAAGAGATTAACGAAAGATTAAACTTTCTTTTGAATGTTGGCTTAAATTACTTAACTTTATCAAGAGAGTCTGGAACTTTATCAGGAGGAGAAGCTCAAAGAATAAGACTTGCATCTCAAATTGGATCGGGGCTGACTGGTGTATTATATGTTTTAGATGAACCTTCAATAGGATTACATCAAAGAGATAATAAAAAATTAATTTCAGCTTTAAAAAGATTAAGAGACTTAGGAAATACAGTCATTGTTGTTGAGCATGATATTGAGACAATGGAAAATTCAGATCATATAATTGATATTGGTCCAGAAGCAGGATTAAATGGTGGGAAAATTGTTGCAGAGGGTGAAGTAAAAAAAATAATTGAAAATGAAAAAAGTATAACTGGAAATTATTTATCGGGTAAAAAATTTATTCCAATCCCCAAAAAAAGAAGGTCCGCAAAAAACGGAAGATTTATTGAAATCAGTGGAGCTAGTGGAAATAATTTAAAAAAAGTGAATTTAAAAATACCTGTAGGAACATTTACATGTGTAACAGGTGTATCTGGAAGTGGTAAATCAACTTTAATTTTGCATACGCTGTACAATGCTTTTAACTTAATACTAAACAAAAATAAAAGTCGAAAAGTACCTAAAGCTTTTACCGGATTTAAAGGAAATGAATTAATAGATAAAATTATTGATATTGATCAGTCACCTATTGGAAGAACGCCAAGGTCAAATCCTGCAACATATACTGGTGCATTCGGACCGATAAGAGAATGGTTTGCAAGTCTTCCTGAGTCAAAAGCGAGAGGTTACAAAGTTGGAAGATATTCTTTTAATGTTAAAGGTGGAAGATGCGAAACTTGTGAGGGAGATGGTGTTTTAACTTATGAAATGCATTTCTTACCTGATGTTTTTATACCTTGCGATACTTGTAAAGGCGCAAGATATAATAGAGAAACTTTAGAAATAAGATTTAAAAATAAGAATATAGCTGATGTTTTAGATATGACAGTTGATGAGGGTTGTGTATTTTTTGAGAATATTCAAAGCATTAAATCTAAATTAATAACTCTAAAACATGTAGGACTTGGATATATGAAAATTGGTCAACAAGCTACCACTTTATCTGGAGGTGAGGCGCAAAGAATTAAATTAGCGAAAGAATTATCGAAAAGGCCAACTGGAAGAACTTTGTATATCTTAGACGAGCCTACAACAGGATTACATTCTCATGATATCAAAAAATTGTTAGAAATATTACAAGCATTTGCAAATACTGGTAATACTGTAGTCGTTATAGAACATAATTTAGATGTAATTAAAACTGCTGATCATATAATTGATATGGGTCCAGAAGGAGGTATAAATGGTGGTAAAATTATTGCAGAAGGCACTCCTGAGAAAGTTTCAAGCATAAAAGGCAGTTACACAGGTAAATTTATTAGAGAATTAATTGGAAACGGGTCAATGAAAAAGACTGCTTAAAAGTATAATTTATGATATAAAAAATAATGACTAATATCTTACAATCGTTATCAAAAACTGTTCATCTTTCACTTGGTATTGCAATTTTATTATTAATAGGTTTGCACTTTTTTGGTGATGGATTTGTTTTAGATAGGTATTTTTTTAGTTGGTTGTTTAGATATCTCCATGTTCTTACGGGCATAATGTGGATCGGTCTATTGTGGTATTTTAATTTTGTCCAAATTCCTTCTATGCCAAACATACCTGATGAGCAGAAGCCAGCTATAGGTAAAGTTATTGCTCCTAAAGCTTTATTCTGGTTCAGGTGGGCGGCCTTAGGAACAATAATTACTGGACTAGTTGTATCTTATCTACAAGGATACGTTCATCAAGCAATGATCCTTGGAATTGGCAGTGGAGATCCGAAAACTACAGCAATAGGTATAGGAATGTGGCTAGGAATAATAATGGCTTATAATGTGTGGTTCGTAATTTGGCCTAACCAAAAAAAAGCATTAGGTATAGTTGATTGTTCTACTGAAGAAAAAGCTAAATCTGCAAAAACTGCAATGTTATTTTCAAGAGCAAATACCTTGTTATCTTTTCCTATGTTGCTTTCAATGGTAGCTGCACAAAACCTTTATTAATTAAGGGACAATTTTTTCCTCATCTTTTTCTAAAGTTTTAGAACTCACTTTAAAAAACTTTAATATTGGTGATGCTACGAAAATAGATGAGTAAGTGCCAATTAAAACACCTAAAATCATTGCAAAAGAAAACCCTCTTAAAATTTCACCTCCCAAAATAAAAATAGATAGTAATGCTAACAATGTAGTAACTGATGTAATAATTGTTCTCGCCAATGTCTCATTAATAGAAAGATTGGCAATATCACTTATACTTATTTTACTATATTTGAATAGATTTTCCCTTATTCTATCATATATTACAACTGTGTCATTCATTGAATAACCAACTATTGTAAGCACTGCTGCAATTATTGATAAATTTATTTCTAAGGATAATATCGAAAAAATACCTAAAGTAATTATTACATCGTGAAATAAAGCAATGATTGAACCAACACTAAACTGCCATTCGAACCTTATCCATATATAAAAAAGCATAGCAGCTAAAGCTAGTGAAATTGCAATTATTGATGACTCTAATAATTCAGAACTTACTTTAGGACCAACATTCTCGACTCTTCTGAAATCAACTTCTGAGTTTAGGCTATCAGATAATGTTTTTTTTATTTGTGGAATTAAATTACTATTATTAGTATTTTTTTGCTCTACTTTTATTAAATAATCACCGTCTCTTCCAAATTTTTTTACATTAACATCACCTAAGCTCATACTATTTAATGAGTCTCTTATTGAAGATGCATTAACAGAAATATCTGTTCTTAACTCTATTAAAGTTCCACCTTTAAAATCGATACCATAATTTAAGCCTTTTAAGGTAATAAAAAACACACTAAAAACAAAAATTAAGATCGAGGCAACATTTGCTTTTTTGAATTTTGAAACAAAATTAATATTTTTTATCATTAAATTTTTATTTCTTTCCTATCGTTCTTTAAAACTATAATTGACGTTAAATGTCTTGCTAAAAAGTATGCAGTAAATAAAGTGGTTATGATTCCTATACCCAAAGTTATTGCAAATCCTTTTACTGGTCCTGATCCAAAAGCAAATAATATTACAGCTGCGATAAGTGTAGTTATATTTGCATCAAGAACAGTGATTTTCGCCTTAGAATATCCTGTGTCAAATGCATGTATTATTGATTTTTCTGTTTTTAATTCTTCCTTAATTCTCTCAAAAATTAAAACATTTGCGTCCACAGCCATTCCTACTGTTAAAATTATTCCTGCAATACCTGGTAACGTTAATGTTGCCTCTAAAATTGTCAAAATTCCTACTAGCATTAATAAATTAGCAATTAAAGCTGTATTAGCAATTAATCCAAATATTTTATACTTATAAAACATAAAAAATATTACTAAAATAAATCCAACTATAAGTGAGGTGATCCCTGATCTAATTGAGTCTTCTCCTAAATCAGGACCAACTGTCCGTTCTTCGACAACCTCTAATGGGGTTGGCAAGGCACCAGATCTAAGTAGTAAAGCCAAATCCGTAGCTTCTTGAAAAGTAAAATTTCCTGATATCATTCCGTTTCCTGAAGTTATGGGTTCATTTATATTTGGCGCACTAATTATTTTACCATCGAGAATAATTGCTAATCTCTTACCAACATTATCGGTAGTGGCTCTACCAAATTTTTGTGCACCAAGTCTATCTAAAGTAAAAGAAACTACTGGTTCATTTTGTTGATTTTGTATACTTGGTTGTGCGTCCATTAAGTTTTCTCCACTCATAACAATTCTTTTACTTATCTTTAAAGTCTCGCCATCCTCTGAAATAAGTTCATCAATACCAAATTCAGAATTTTCACTAACAAGCCTAAAATTCAATTGTGCTGTTTTGCCTAAAAGTTTTTTAATTCTTTCTGGATCTTTTAAACCAGGTAATTCTACTAAAATTCTTTTCTCTCCTCTTTGTAATATAGTTGGCTCCTTCGTTCCAACATCATCTATTCTGCGTCTTACAATTTCAATTGACTGTTTTAATGCAGCGTTATTAATAGTCAAAATTCCAAATTTTGAAAGAGAAACTTCTACATAATTATCATTTAATTTTTTATAATCTAATTCAAAAGATCTATATTGATCAATATAAGGGTTTATTAAATTATCTTTTTTTGAAAATAATATTAATTCTAATTTATCAAAATCATTAATCTTAAAAATTAATTTTTTTTTATCAATTTTAAAATCACTATAATTCAAATTATTATCTTTCAATAATTTTTTGATTGGAATAACTTTTGATTGAATTTTTTCTTTAATAAGAGACTCTGAGTTTATTTCTAATAATAAGTAAGATCCTCCTTGAAGGTCTAAACCTAAATTTACTTTCTTATCTATTATTATATTTTCGTTTTTTTGAAGATTTAAAAATGAAAAAATTGATGTAATAAAAAAAATTAAATATATGAGTAAAATATTTATTTTAGAAAAATTTAACACGAAAAAGAATTATTTTTTTACTTCTTCTTTTTTAAGCAAGCTTGTAATTGTCGATCGTATAATTTGGACTTTTGTGCCCTCACCTATTATCACTTCAATTCTATCATCCTCCATGACACGATCTACAACCCCAATTATTCCTCCTGAAGTAATTACCTCATCACCTTTTTTTAAAGCCTCTACCATTGCTTTATGATCTTTTACCCTTTTTTGCTGAGGTCTTATTAGAAAAAAGTAAAAAATTACAAATATTAGTATTAAGGGTATAAATTGTGCTATGCCTTGACCACTCATGAGGAGACAAATATAATAAATGTATTAGATAAACAAGTTAAATTTTATCAAATTTTATCTAGATTATTCATATATTTTTTTAAAACATTTGGTATAGTAACAGAGCCATCTTTATTTTGATTATTTTCTAATAAAGCTATTAAAAGTCTTCCTACAGCTAGACCTGAACCATTCAATGTGCCAACAAAATCGTTGCCATTACTAGATTTATATTTAGCACCCATTCTTCTTGCTTGAAAAGATCCGCATGATGAGCAACTTGAGATTTCCCTATATTTTTTTTCAGAGGGTATCCATACTTCGATATCAAATGTCTTTTCTGAACTAAATCCCATATCACCTGAAGATAATAAAACTATTTGATAAGGAATTTCTAATTTATCTAGGACACTTTTTGCACAATTTAACATACGATCTAATTCTTGTTTGCAGTCTATAGGTTCAACAATACTTACTAACTCAACTTTATAAAACTGATGTTGTCTAATCATTCCTCTTGTGTCTTTTCCATAACTACCGGCCTCTTTTCGAAAACAAGGTGTTGAAGCCACAAATCTTAATGGTAAATGATCTTTATTTATTAAAGATTTTCTAACTAAATTTGTTAAAACTACTTCAGCAGTTGGTATTAAAAACTTTCTTTGATCAGTGTTTTCAAATTTAATTTCGAATTGATCTTCTTCAAATTTTGGGAGTTGCCCTGTACCAAACATTACATCCTCATTTACAATTAAAGGGGGAGAGATCTCCATATAATCAAATTCATTGGTATGAATATCCATCATAAAATTAATTAAAGCTCTCTCCAATAATGCAATTTTATCTTTAAGAACTACAAATCTTGAACCAGATAATTTGATCGACGTATCAAAATCTATCATATTGCCTTTCGATCCAATTTCGATATGAGATTTGGGTTCAAAAGAATACTCTTTTTTAATCCCAGACTGATTTATCAGTTTATTTGCTTTTTCATCTTTACCAACAGGAACTTCTTCAAGGGCTAAATTTGGTAAAATATTTAAAAATTCATTAAGTTTAATTTGTGTTTTGTTTTGCAAATTAGATATTTCTAATATTTTTTCTGATATTTTTTTTGATTTTTCAAAATTTGACGTATCTTTTAATTTTGATAATTTTTTTTTCTCTTGTTCTAATTTTTCTTTTTCATTTATTAATTTTCTATTGTTGCTGTCTAAATCGTTAAAAACATCAATTTGAAAATTAAAATTTCTTTCAAGAAATTTTTTTTTGTATTCTTTTAAGTTTTTTCTTAAATCTTTAATATTATGCATCTTTTAAATTATCTTTATCTTTTTTTTTCTCGATGAATCTTACAGTAAATATAGATAATTCATAAAGTAATAACAAAGGGATTGCTAGTCCTACTTGTGTAATAGGGTCAGGAGGTGTCAGAATAGCTGCTAAAGCAAAAATAATTACTATCACGTATCTTCTTCTTGTTTTAAGGTACTCCGAATTGACTACTCCAATTCTAGCTAATAAATTAAGAAGTATAGGTAACTGGAAACTTATTCCAAACGCAAAAATTAGTCTCATGATTAGAGACAGATATTCGTTTACTTTAGCTTCAAGTTGAATTGGTAGAGTTGTATTAGAACCTAGGCTTTCAAATGATAAAAAAAATTTTATAGCTAGTGGCATTACTAAATAATAGACTAATAAACCTCCTAATAAAAAAAGTATTGGTGTAGATACAAGATATGGAAGAATAGCTTTTTTTTCATTTTTATATAATCCTGGAGCAATGAATTTATAAATTTGTATCAATAGAACTGGGCTTCCTAAAAAAATTGCGGAAAAAAAAGCTACTTTTATATAAGTTATAAATGTTTCATGTAACGCAGTAAAAATTAATCTACGAGAGTTTTGATCATCTTTTACAGCTTTAGCATATGGCTCTACTAAAAAATTATAAATATTCTCAGCAAAAATATATGAGATAACAAAAGCGATAAAAATGAAAATGATAGAGTTAAGTAGTCTAGAACGTAATTCAACAAAATGACTCGTAAAAGAGTTATTATCGCCCATTTTATTTTACATCTTTTTTATTATTGCCACTTTTAGAATTAATATCTTTTTCTAAATCAATTTCTTCAGTAACATTTGATACTTCTTTTTGAAAATTATTTAATGTATTTTTTAATTTTCCTATGTAAGATCCAATTTTTTTAAGTGCGATGGGAAATTGTTTTGGTCCTAAAACTAATATTGCAATAATAACTACCGATAAAATCTCTAACCAACCAATTTGAGGCATTTTGACTATTTATTTTCAGAGTCAGAATTATCTGACTTAGAATTGTCTTCATTATTGCTAGTTGGGTTATCGTCTGACATGCCTTTTTTAAAACTTTTTATTCCTTTTGCTACATCCCCCATTAGACTAGATATTTTTCCTCTACCAAAGAGCAAAACAACTAGAACAACAACTATTGCTATTTGCCAAAAACTAATTCCCATAGACTTAAATATATACAATAAAAATCGCTAAATAAATATAATTATTTTTCATCTTCAGGAGCTTTTTTTATAGCTTCATCTATATCTTCATAAATATTCTGCTTTTCAGAAATTGACTGTTCCTTAAAGAATTTGCCAGTTCCAAAAATAGATTTATCAATATTGGATGTATCAATAAGTCCAGCAGAGCCAAGTTCTTCGATTGTAGGTAAGTCTGATAGTTTTTGAATATTAAAATGATTTAAAAAATTTTCAGTTGTACCGTATTGAATAGGTTTTCCTGGTACATCCTTACGACCAGCAGGCCTTACCCAATCTAACTCAAGGAGAATTTCTAAAGTATTAGAAGCAAATGAAACTCCGCGTATCTCTTCTATCTCAGATCTTGTTACAGGTTGGTGGTAAACAATTATAGCTAAAGTTTCAACAGTAGCTTTAGATAATTTTTTTTGAGAAGATTTTTGTAATGCCATCAACTTTGATAAATCATCAGCAGTTCTAAATGACCACTTATTCTTTATACAAACTAAATTAATACCTCTTTTTCTATATATTGATTGAAGTCCTTCAAGAATTTTAGTTAAATTTGAAGAAGTTTGTATTCTTTTCTCAATAGTTTCAACATCTAAAGGCTCAGATGCAGAAAATAAAATTGCTTCGACTTGTCTTTCGAGTTTGGAAGGTGAAGTTGGGAAATCAATAACATTATTTTTTTTCTTATTTTTCATTTAAACTTTTTTAATCATTACTTTTTCAAAAATTTTATCTTGTTGGACTGATACAATTCCTTCTTTTGTTAATTCAAGGCTTGCTGCAAATATACCGGCTATTCCTGTTCTTTTCATTTTATTATCTGAATAAAAATTTGGAATTAAGTCAATTAGATTTTTCCAATCTTTAATATTTTCTAGATTATTCCTAATTTGTTTAATTCCTTCTTCAGTTGTAAAAACAGGTAACTTTGGAATACTAATATTTTGAAAAGTTTTTTGCATTTGAATATTAGAGTAAGTTTTAAGAAGTTCATAAAGTGAAATATCATATATCGGTGTATTTATTGATCTAATTCCACCTTTCATACCTCTTGTAAAGATATGTACTCCTAATCGTTTTTTTTGAAGCATTTGATCTGATAAAATTCTTATTAATGCTAATTTCTTTAATTGTAACTTTAATCTTTCTGCAACTTCAAGGGCTTTAAAATCATCGTCCTTATCATCTGGCAAAAGCAACTTCGATTTTAAATAGGCTAACCATGTCGCCATTAATAAAAACTCTGATGCCGTCTCTAAATTTAAATCTTTATTTTTTTTAATATATTCAAGAAATTGGTCAGCTAGTTTTGCAATTGAAATTTCAGCTAAATCAACTTTTTGGGTTTTAGCTAAATCTAGCAAAACTTCTAAAGGTCCGCTAAAATTGGGAATCTCAACTGAAATTTGATTAGTTTTTTTTGATTCCATAATCAATTTTACCTTAAAATTTTATAAATTTCTGAAGTTTTTTTGGACGTGAATTTATCAATATAGGGAAGAGATTTTATCAATTTAAAGTTGTCATTTGTATTTCCCGCACAATACAATACTAAATTGCACCCAGCATTCAGAGATTTTTTTGCGTTTGTAACTAAATCATACTTAAGGGCCTTCATTGAAATATCATCTGATATCAAAATTCCTTTAAATCCAATTTTTTTTCTAATTATGTTTTTGATAATTTTTTTAGATAAAGTAGCAACATATCTTTTATCAATTTTTGTATATAGTATATGAGCAGTCATTGCTAATTTCGCCTGTGATAATTTAAAGGGATAAAAATCAATTAGATTTAATTCGTTAAAGGTTAGATTTACTTTTGGCATTTTTAAATGACTATCAGAAGTTGCGGGGCCATGACCTGGAATATGTTTTACAATTCCAACTATATTATTTTGGTGTAAATATTTAATAGTATATTTACCTAATTCACTAACAACCTTTCTATCATTGGAAAAACTTCTATTACCAATGATTTTATTTGTATTTTTTCTTAGAACATCAAGTACAGGAATAGTATTAATGTTAACTCCCAAATCACGGAGAATTTCACTAATTGAATTAATATAATAAAGTAAAATTTTTAAGCAGAGAACTTTGTCTTTTTTAAATAAAATTCCAAAAAAATTCGAGGATAAATTATTTTTAATTATGTTGCTTAATCTTGATACATTTGAACCCTCTTCATCAATTAAAATTGGAAATCTTTTATTTTTTGAAAGTTTCCTAATATCCGATGTTAAAGATTTAATTTGACTTAAATTTTTAAGGTTTCTTTTAAAAAGAATAACACCCCAAGGTTTCTCTTTTGATATAAGAATTTTTTCTCTTTTAGAAAGTTTTGTTCCATTAATGCTAATAATTATAGCTTTTCGTTTCATTTATTTTTTAACAAATTCCAAAAACTTCTTTTTTTTTCACTTTTTGTCTCGATTTCAAAAGTATCATTAAATTGAATTACATTATTTGTATCATTGTATAAAATAGGTAATTCCTTAATTTTTTTTTTTAAAATTTGGTCAATATTTGAACGTGTAAAATTTTTATTACTTATATTTTTACTTGATAAATAATATTTAAAAATATTAAATATAAATAAAATAATAATTATAATAGATAGAAATTGAAAAATCTTATACATCACATTTTTTCTGGCAGTGAAACGCCAAGAATATTTAAGCCATTCTTAATAACTGTGGCTATAAGATAAATAAAAGCTAGGGATTCGACTCTTTTAACTTGACCTTTTTCAATAAATTTAAATTTGTTATCTTCATTTCCTTTGCTCCAATATGAATGAAATAGCGTTGAGAGTTCATATAAATAAAAAGGAATTTTGTGAGGTTCTAGCTTGTAGGCGGCCGACTCTATTACTTTTGGCCATTCAAATATCTTTCTTAAAATCTTAATTTCGTATTCATTTGGAGAAAATGACTCAAGGTTGACCGATATTTTATCATTTAGATTTTTCTTAAGTGTTCTTAAAATAGAATTTATTCTCGCATAAGCGTACTGAACATAAAAAACTGGATTATCTTTAGTTTTTTCTTTTACTTTTTCAAAATCAAAATCTAATTCCATATCATTGCTTCGGCTTAACATCATAAATCTAATTGAATCTTTGCTTACCTCATTTAATAGATCTTGAACTGAAATAAATTCCCCTGCTCTTTTAGACATCTTGAAAGGTTTACCATTTTTATAGAGTTTAACTAATTGACAAACTTTACAATTAAGTTTTACTTTTTCATTTGATAACGCTGATACAGCTGCAGAGATTCTTTTTATATATCCGGTATGATCTGCACCGAGAATATTTATTAAGTTATTAAATTTTCTATTTATTTTATGAGAATGATAGGCTACATCATTTGCAAAGTAAGTCCATGACCCATCATCTTTTTGTAAAGCTCTATCAGAATCATCTCCAAAATTTGTTGATTTAAAAATAAGCCTTTTTACCTTTTTCCAATTTTTAGATTGCTCACCTTTTGGTGGGGCTAGAAAACCCTCTACAACTAAATTATTATTCTTAAGATTTTCTACCACTTTGCTAACTAGTTTTTGTTTAACAAGTTCGGTTTCAGAAAAAAAATTATCATGAGTGATACCAAGTTGTTTCAAATCATTTTTTATTAGGGACATTGAACCTTCCAAAGAAAGTTTTTTTAATTCTTCAAAACTTTCATTGAAACTCTTTAGTTCAATTTGTTTATTTTTTTTTATTATATTATTGGCAATTTCTTTTATGTAATCTCCAGGATATAAATTTTCATTTAAAATGAATTTCTCTTTAAATTTAATTTCTCTTATTCTAAGATAAACTGATTTTACAAAGTTATTAATTTGATTACCATAATCATTTATATAATATTCTTTAACTACATTATTACCATTGAATAATAGTAGATTAGACAAAACATCTCCAAAAATTGCTCCTCTACAATGCCCTACATGCATGGGCCCAGTTGGATTAGCTGAAACAAATTCTATATTAAATGTTTTATTTGATTTTTTTGAACCATATGAATTTTTGTTCTCTAAAATCATGTTAATATTATTTACTAATCCTTCTTTAGATAATTTTATGTTTAAAAAGCCAGGTCCAGCTATCTCTATTTTTTCAAAGTGAACAATCTTTTTTAATAATAAATCTTTGATAGAATTTGCCAAGGAATTTGGATTTATATTATTTTTTTTTGATAAAACTAATGAGATGTTGGATGATAGATCATAATTAACATGATTGGGTGGAACTTCCAGATTTGTACTGTTTAAATTATCAATATTTTTTAAATTTAAAATATCTTTATTGTCAAAAAGAACTTTATTTATTTCTGTTAAATAATAATCAAATATATTCATTTAATTTTATTATATAAATTTATTGCATATCTATCAGTCATTCCAGCTATAAAATCACATATTGATCTATCAATATTTAATTTATCATACTTACTAACATTTAAATATCTTTTTGGATTTCTTCTTATCAATATAAATAATTTTGAAATAATCTTTTTTCCTTTATTGGTATTAGTTTTTACTTTTTTATGATAATACATTTTCCTTCTTAAAAAATTTTTTATTTTATAATCAAATAATTTCATTTTTTTTGAAAAGGTTACTATTACACGTTTACATTTATAAACATCATTTAGGTTTTTGATTTTATAATCTTCTATATTATTTTTTGTTGTATTAATAATATCCTTCACCATTTCATTTATAATTTCTCTTACTATTTGTCTAATAATCAAATCTAAAGAAAATCTTTTTGTTTTTTTTTTATGCTTTGAAATAATTTTTTTTAAAATTGGAATATTTTCTAAATCTTTAAGTTTAAATAGATTAGATTTCAAACCATCCTCTAGGTCATGACTATTATATGCAATATCATCTGAAATAGATGCTATCTGAGCTTCTAATGATGGACTGGATGAAAATACTATTTTATTTTTAAAATAGTTTGTTCCCAAAATCTTATTGTACTTTTCTGAATTATTAATAGGACCATTATGTTTCAATAGTCCATCTAATGTTTCATAAGTAAGATTTAAACCCTTAAATTCATAATACCTGTTTTCTAAAAATAAAATTGTTCTCAAAGTTTGGATATTATGATCGAAACCTCCAGATTTTTTCATACAGCTATTTAAAGCTTCTTCTCCAGCATGACCAAAGGGTGTATGACCAAGATCATGTGCTAAACTTAGTGTCTCACACAAATCCTCATTTAAATTAAAATATTTTGATAGAGTTCTCGCTATTTGAGCGACTTCCAAAGAATGGGTAATTCTCGTTCTAAAATGATCTCCAGAAGTATTTACAAATACTTGTGTTTTGTGTTTAAGTCTTCTAAAAGCAGTCGAATGAATAATTCTATCTCTATCTCTTTGAAAATCTGATCTTAAATGAGTTTTATTCTCTTTAAAAAACCGTCCTTTTGAAATCAAAGGAACAGCTAAATTAGATAATGAAACGATTGAATTTTTTTGCATGCTTACTATATAGATTATATACTAGAAAATTATGGAAAAAAAATTAGAATTTACTGATAGGGCAAAAAACCAGATAGAAAAAATCACTAAAAGTGAAGAAAAAAAATTTTTTAGAATTTCTGTCCAAGGGGGTGGGTGTTCTGGATTTAAATATAATTTTAGCTTTGATCATAAAGTAGAGAAAGATGATATCTTATTTAATAAAACTGTAATAGATAAACAGTCACTTGATATTATAGCAGGCTCAACAGTAGATTTTAAAAAAGAAATGATTGGTGAGTCTTTTTCTATAAATAATCCTAAAGCTTCGGCTTCATGCGGTTGTGGTCTTTCTTTTTCAGTTTAATGAAAATAATTTCATGGAACGTGAATTCAGTTAGAGCAAGAATTACAAACATTTTAGATTATATCAAACAATCAAATCCTGATATTTTATTACTCCAAGAAATTAAAACACAAGATATTAGTTTTCCTTACGAAGATTTTAAAATTATTGGATATAATTCTTATGTTTTCGGTCAAAAAAGTTACAATGGTGTTGCTATAATATCTAAACAAGAATTAAACAAAATTAACAATAGCTTTATTAAAGATGATTTAAAACAATCTAGAATAATTACGGCTGAGTTAAAATTAAAAAATAAAAAGATAGAAATTATTAACATTTATGTTCCAAATGGAAATCCTGTAGATACAGAAAAATATGAATATAAAAAAGAGTGGTTAAAAAAATTTATATCAAATGTTAAAAAGAAAATTCAAAAAAACTCAAATATAATTATCGCCGGGGATTTTAATATTATTCCTGAAGAAATAGATGTTCATGATTTTAAAAAATATGAAAACGATGCTTTAGGTAGATTAGAAATAAGAAAAAAATATAGAGAATTAATTAATTTAGGTTTTAAAGATGTTTATAGATTTAAAAATAAAACAAAACTAGAGTATACCTTTTGGGACTACTTTGCAGGTTCCTGGCAAAAAAATTATGGTATGAGGATAGATCATTTTTTACTTTCAAACAGTTTAATTGAAAACATCAAATCAATTAATATAAATAAAAAACCAAGATCCAAAGAAAAACCATCCGATCACACCCCAATCGAACTTGAAATTATTTAACTCTACCGTATATATCTTGATATCTAACTATATCAGTTTCTTTTAAAATTGATCCTAGTTGAGCTTCAATTATTTTTACCGGTTTTTTATAAGGGTTTTCTATTCTGTGAATAGATTTAACTGGTATAAAAATAGTTTCATTAGTCTTTAAAAAAAATTTTCTTCTGTTGAGAGTTATTTTTGGAGTTCCTTGAGTTACAACCCAATGTTCAGAACGATGAAAGTGCTTTTGAAGACTTAGAACTCCTTTAGGTTTTACATAAAGTTCTTTAATTAAAAAATTTTTACCGTTGTACAAATTTGTATACCTGCCCCAAGGTCTGTAAAAAATATTTTTCTTTTTTTGATATTTAGCTTTTAATTTATTAAAAATTTTGCAAATTTCTTTCCAACTACCTAGATCAGACCAAGGTATATTTAAATTTATAGCATATATATCTTTTGATTTTTCTAATATCGCATTATCAAAAGAAATTGTCTTACATTTTAAAAAGTTATTTTTATTAAGAAAATAAACTTTATTTTTAAATTTTGATTTATTTACAGAATTTAAACAACAATTAAAGTTTTTGTTTTGATGCTTCTTGAAATTATTAATTATTGATTTTTTAGTAAGGAAAAACATTCCTGAATTCCAATAAGCATTTTTTTTTAAGATTTTTTTTGCTTTTTCTAAATTTGGTTTCTCAATAAATTTTGAAACCTTGTATTTATTACTAACTCGTTTTGATAAAAAATAACCAAACTCAGATGAAGGGTAAGAAGGTTTAATGCCAAATATAAAGATATTTTTATCAGTTAGGTATTTTTGGTGTTTTTTAATCGATTTATTAAATAGATTTACCTTCTCAATTAAATGATCTGCTGTTAAAAAAATTAAGGGTTGGTTTTCAGGAATTTCTTTTATTAATGCTGAACTGAGTATAGCAGGAGCAGTATTTCTTTTTGCTGGTTCAAGAATAATCTTATATTTCTTAAAACCTTTAAATCTTAAATTTTTTTTAATTTCACTTATATATTTTTTATTGGTACTTATAATTGGATAATCAAATATAGAATTTTTTATCCTCTCTAGAGTTTTTCCGAATAACGTCCAATTTCCAAAATCAATAAACTGCTTTGGTTGATGATGCTTTTTATCAGACCAGAGTCTTGTACCAGATCCGCCACATAAAATTACTGGACGTATTTTCATTAAATTTTCGAATATTCTTTAACTTCTTTTTTCTTACCTGGATGTGTAGGAGCGCCGAGATAAGCAGGTCCTACTGTTTGAGCATATTTCCAAATTGTTCCCGATCCAAAACTTGATTTTTTTTCTTTCCATTTTTTTCTTCTAGCTTTTAATTGTGCTCGAGTAAGCCTTACATTAATTGATCCTTTTTTTGCGTCTATATCAATTACATCTCCATTTTTAAGAAGTGCAATTGGCCCGCCCATTGCAGCTTCTGGCCCAACGTGACCAACACAGAAACCTCTAGTAGCTCCTGAAAACCTTCCATCTGTTATAAGTGCAACTTTTTCACCTTTGCCTTGTCCATAAATAGCTCCAGTTGTTGAGAGCATTTCCCTCATTCCAGGTCCACCTTTTGGACCTTCGTACCTGATTATTATTACATCTCCGTCCTTATATTTTTTTGTCTGCACTGCTTTCATTGCATCTTCTTCATTATCAAAACATCTGGCTTTACCTGTAAATTGTAATTTTTTTAATCCTGCAATTTTTACGATTGCTCCGTCTGGAGCTAAATTACCTTTTAATCCAACAACTCCACCATCTGGAGAAAGTGGTTTGTTATATTCTCTTAAAACTTTTTGATTAGTATCAAACTTAATATTGGATAAATTTTCTTTCATAGTTTTACCTGTAACTGTCATACACTCCCCATGAATATATCCTCCGTCATATAAAGTTTTTAATAACATAGGAACGCCACCAGCTTCCCACATGTCTTTTGCAACGTATTTTCCTCCAGGTTTTAAATCAGCAAGATAAGGAGTTTTTTTAAATATTTTTGCAACGTCCATTAAATCAAATTTTACACCTATCTCATTAGCTAGTGCAGGTAAATGAAGAGCTGCATTAGTGGAGCCTCCAGTTGCAGCCACAATTGTTGCTGCGTTTTCTAAAGATTTTTTAGTAACTATTTCTCTTGGTTTAATTTTTTTTTCTAATAAATTCATTACCGCTCGGCCACTTTCATAAGCGTATTTATCTCTTTCCTCATAAGGGGCTGGCGTACCAGCTGAATAAGGTAAAGCCAATCCTATCGCCTCCGATACACACGCCATTGTGTTAGCTGTAAATTGACCTCCACAAGCCCCAGCACTTGGACAAGCTACTAATTCTAATTCTCTTAACTCTTCAGAAGACATTTTGCCTGAAGAATGTTTACCTACTGCTTCAAACACATCTACAACTGTAACATCTTTTCCTTTAAATTTTCCTGGCAAAATTGATCCCCCATAAATGAATACACTAGGTACATTTAATCTCAACATAGACATCATTAAGCCTGGAAGAGATTTATCACATCCAGCGATACCAACTAGTGCATCATAACAATGTCCTCTCACTGTCAGTTCTGCTGAGTCAGCTATGACTTCTCTGGAAATTAAAGATGATTTCATTCCTTCATGACCCATGGCAATACCATCTGTTACAGTTATTGTGCAAAATTCTCTAGGCGTTCCACCAGATTGTTTTACTCCTTTTTTAACTGATTGCGCCTGTCGCATTAAAGCTGTATTGCAGGGTGCAGCTTCGTTCCAAGTGGATACTACTCCGACAAACGGCTTCGCCACATCCTGTTCAGTTTCTCCCATTGCATAGTAAAAAGATCTATGTGGAGCTCTATCTGGGCCTAAAGAAGTATGACGACTGGGTAGTTTTTTTTTATCAATTTTAGACATTTAATTAATACTAGACACAATACTTCTTAATTTTCCATCTTCAATAGTTAATTCTTTAACTAAATTTTTATCATTTTGAACTATTTCTTTGGGTGCATTTGTCACATAAGCCTTATTTTTAAGCTTATTATTTAAACTAGTTATTTGTTTATTAATTGTCTCAATTTTTTGTAAAATCCTTTCTTTTTGAGATCCTAAATTTACATCCTCATTAAAATTTAATGAAAGTTTTTCCCTAAGAACCAAGATATCTATTGAATTTTTATCTCTTATCTTCGTTGTAAGAACATTATTTACTCTACCAATCTGTTTTATCAAATTTATATTTTTGTTTACTAATTTCTGTAATTTTCCTGATTTATCATCAAAAAATATGTCACAATATAATTTTGGTTTAATTTTTAATTCTGCTTTTGTAGATCTAATATTAGAAATTATTTCAATTAAATCATTTATATTATTTTGATTTTTGCTAAAATTATTAATTATCTTAAAATCTGGCCAACTGGAGCAGATTAAAAAATTATTGAAAATTTTTTTGTAAGCATTTAAAGACCACAATTTCTCAGTTAAAAAAGGTATAAATGGATGAAGAATCTTAAGAATATTTGCCATCATAAGTGATGAGAAAGCCTTGGCCTCTTTAATTTCAATTTTATTTTTTGAATTAAAAATAGGTTTTAAGAACTCTAAATACCAATCGCAATAAGAATGCCAAACAAACTGATATGCATACCTAGCAGCTTCATCAAATCTAAATATTTCAATATTTTTTGTAATTAAATTTTGTGTTTTTATGAATTCGTTGTAAATCCAATGGTTTATTGGAAGTTTAATTGATTTCAAATTGATTTTTTTATCTAATTTACAATTATTAAGTTTTAAAAAATTATTTGCACTCCAAATTTTTGTTATAAAGTTTCTATTTCCAGTAACTCTATCTTTTGATAATTTTACATCTCGTCCTGGAGAGGCCATCGAAATTAAAGTAAATCTTAAACTATCTGCTCCATATTCATTTATTAAATCTAATGGGTCAATCACATTGCCTTTTGACTTTGACATTTTTTGTCCCTTTTCATCTCTTACCAATGCATGAACATATACTTTATGAAAAGGTGTATTTTTTCTGAAATAATTTCCCATCATCAACATCCTTGCTACCCAGAAGAAAATTATATCAAAACCAGTAACAAGAACTGAAGTTGGATAAAATTTATTAAGTTCTTTAGTTTTGTTTGGCCATCCAAGAGTTGCGAAAGGCCATAGAGCTGATGAAAACCAGGTATCTAAAACATCCGTTTCTTGTCTTAATTTAAATTGTTTATTTCCATTTTTTTTCTTTGCTTGCTTTACTGCATCTTTTTCATTTTCAGCTACAAAAATATTTGCATTTTCATCATACCAAGCAGGTATTCTATGACCCCACCAAATCTGTCGAGATATACACCAAGGCTCAATTTCATTCATCCATTGAAAAAATGTTTTGGACCAATTATTTGGAAAAAAAGAAGTTTTACCCTTTTTAACAATCTTAATAGGTTTTTTTGATAATTTTTTTGCATCTACAAACCATTGTTCTGTCAAAAGAGGTTCAATTATAGTGTTTGATCTATCTCCATATGGAACTTTATTTTTAATATTTTCAATTTTTACTAAGGATCCTATTTCCTTCAATTTTTTAATTAAAAGCTTTCTTGCTTCAAATCTGTCTAAACCATGAAATTCTTTGACCCCATTTTTATTTATTTTGCCATTTTTCTCAAAAATATTTAATATTTCTAACTTATTTCTTTTGCCTACTTCGTAGTCATTAAAATCATGAGCTGGTGTAATTTTAACAGCTCCTGAGCCCTGTTCAGGATCAGCGTAATGATCAGAAATAATTTTTACAGTTCTATTAACAATTGGAATTAGAACATTTTTTCCAATTAAATTAATATACCTTTCGTCCTTGGGGTTTACAGCTACTGCTGTATCTCCCATCATAGTTTCTGGCCTAGTAGTAGCAATTGTGATTCTTTGATCAGAGTTCTCGATTGAATAATCAATATAATATAATTGAGATTGAACATCTTTTTGGACAACTTCTAAATCAGAAATAGCAGTTTGAAGTTTAGTATCCCAATTAACTAATTTTTTATCCTTATAAATTAGCTTATTTTTATAAAGATCAACAAAAACTTTAATCACAGCTTTAGACAAATCTTTATCCATAGTAAACCTGGTTCTTGACCAATCGCAAGAACAACCTAATTTCTTGAGTTGATCTAAAATAATTCCACCAGACTTTTCTTTCCATTTCCAAATTTTTTGAATAAATTTTTCTCTTCCTAAATCATTTTTTTTTATTCCTTCTTTTAAAAGGTTATTTTCTACAACTGCTTGGGTTGCAATCCCAGCGTGATCAGTTCCTGGCTGCCATAGAGTTTCGAGGCCTTTCATCCTATAAAATCTAACTAAAACATCTTGCAGGCTATTATTTAAAGCATGTCCCATATGTAATCTTCCAGTTACGTTAGGAGGAGGAATTACTATGGAAAATTTTTTATTTGATTTACTTTTTTTTGGTTTAAATAAACCTTTTTTAATCCAAAAATCTGAGATTTTTTTCTCCTCTTTGATGTGATTGTATTTTTTAAATTCCATTTGGTATTAAGAGGTATATACCAGATTTCAAGATCTATTAAGTTTAAAATCTAGATATAAGGCAGCAGTCCAAGAAAAATTTTTAGCGCCCATTCCTAAGCCTGACTTGCAACTATAATATTCACGAAATTTTTTTTTTTCGACTAAATTAATAGTCTTTTTTCTTATAATTTCTGCGAACTTTTTATCTTTATTTTTCAATCCTTGATAAATAATCCAATTGCAATTAACCCATACGGGTCCCCTCCAGTACCTTTTTTCCTCAAAAGACTCATGATTGGATCTTATTGAAGGAAAAAAATATTTTTCTTTTTTATAATATCTTTTTAAACTTTTAATTAATCCTTTATTAATTGAGTCATTGTTTAAATCAGCAAATAACATAAAAAAATTTGTTATTGATGGTATTTCTACTGAAGTATTATTTTTAAGATCTTTATTTTTAAATTTCATTTTTTTTGAATTAAATAATTTTATAAGTTTGCTTTCATTTAAAAAAATATATTTTTTTAATGTAGAATTACTTTTACCTATAAATTTAAGTAAAAAATCTAAATCTTTTAAAGCTTTTAAAAAAAGTGAATTAAATCCTACATCTACAACGTTAAATTTTGATTTATAGTAAAGTTTCTTCGGATCATAATTTAATTGTCTTAAGTGATTTTTGATCGTTACATACCTATCGTAATCTATTTTTAATGGTCTTTGATTTTTTTTAACAATCTTATTATCCTTTCTTTTGTAACTAAGTTTAGACTCTATTTTGATCTTACTCATCGGTTTGTCCCATAAAGGAGAATTGTCATAACCGCTTTCCCATGGATGGAGTATAGAAATTAAACCAGTTCTTTTTGGATCCCTGTATCTAATAAACCACTCTAAACATTTTTTAATCTTCAATATTAAGGTTTGATATTTTTTTATTTCTTTTTTTTTTAATTTTTGTCTTTCAATAATTATCCTTAAAATACTTGCTAGTATCGGAGGTTGAGTTATTCCAGATGAGGAAATTTTTCTACCACATCCCCAAGCTTTATAGTTAGGTGTATAATTTAGATCTTTAATATGAAAAAGAATATGTGGAATCATTCCATCATCCCACTGTCCTGAAATCAAAGTTTCAATCTCTTTAAATGAGTAATTTAAATTGAAATTTGAATAACCTAAAGCAATAAAAGCTGAGTCCCAATTCCATTGAGCTGGATATAGTTTAGTATTTGTAGGTAAAGTATAATTTGATCTTCTATTATTTATTAAAGTTTTTTTTGCAAATTTTATTGTATTATTCATTATCCTTTTACACTTCCTGCCGTTAATCCACTTACTAAATATTTTTCAAAATATACAAAAATTAAAAGTATCGGCAAAGTAACTATCACTGATCCAGCCATTAGATATTGCCGTGGTGTTTCTGCATCACCGGTTAAATGGTTTATTGCTCTAGATAATGTAAATGTTTTAGGATTGTCTAAAAACATTAATGAAAACAAAAATTCATTCCAAGCTATCATAAACACATATAAAGATACTGAAGCGATAGCAGGTAAACTGAGAGGAATAATTATTTTAATAATTATACCAAACCAGTTCTGTCCATCGATAAGTCCAGCTTCTTCAATTTCTTTAGGTATACTTTTAAAATAACCTTGAAGCATATAAATCGCTACAGGTAAAGTAGTTGCTGTATAGACGATAAGCAATCCACCAATTGAATTTCTTAGGCCTAGTTGGCTAAACACGGTGTACAAAGGAATGACTAGTACTATTGCTGGAAACATATAAATTATCAATATTGATGTTGAAAGAAAATTTTTTCCAAAGAACTTCAATCTTGCTACCGCATAGGCAGCTGGAATTGCAAATAATAAAGTTATTAAAACAGTTCCTATTGAAACGTAAGAACTCGTTAAAATATATCTACCAAAATCATAAGTTTTAAAAATAACAAAGTATGATTTAAATATATCGAAAATATTTTTTGAAAAATCAATGCTCAAATCAAGAGGATTAATCAATAGAGCAGTCTGTGTTTTAAAGCTGGTAACAAACATAATGTAAAAAGGAAATAATATTACTAATGCAAAAAATATTATTGCAAATAAAGATAAAAACTCAAATACTATTTTTTCAGATATAAAATCTTGATTTAAATATTTGAGATCATATTTTCTTAATTTATTAGTAAAAAATAAAATTAATAAAAAGATACCTCCCGAAAACCACAGAGGAGAACTCTTGCTTAAGAAAATATATAAAATTGTAAATGATATAGATAATACAAAAATTTTTAAAAGATGATTGAACTTGTTTCCAATAAATATAGAAATTATAGTAAGTCCAAGTGATAGTAATAGATTAAAATTAAAGTTGAGAGCCGTGAAACTTAAACCTTGTAGCGTTGCTATTATTGTCCATATACAAATAATTGTTGCTAAAAAAATAGATGATGCAAATAATGTTATTATTAAAGATTTAAATTTCATTTGCCCTCTTTCCAATTAATTTAAAATAAATAATCATAAAAGTTATCAGTAATAATACGATTACTATTGAGACTGCTGAGCCCATTCCAATATTTGATACAGCAAACCCTTGTTGATAAACACTTATTGGTAAAGTTAATGTACCTGAAGCACCGCCAGTTAATAAAAAAATATCTTCAAATTTGTTAAAGTTCCAAATAAATCTAATCATAAATAAAATAGATAAAATTGCTGTAATTTGTGGAAGAGTGATATGAAAAAATTTTCTAAACGGGCCGGCTCCGTCTACATCGGCAGCTTCATAAAGATCCTTAGGAATAGCTTGCAGTCTTGCTAATATAAATAAAAAAGCTAAGGGAAAATATCGCCAAATTTCAAAAAATATAACTGTGGTTAATGCTAATCTAAGTTTAAAATCAAATCCTAAAATATTGATAATTAGATACTTTTGACCAAGTAAATTTATAGGTTTTTCCATAATTCCATAACTAACAAGTAGAGAATTTATAGTACCGCTATTTGGATCTAAGAGTAGAGTCCATGTATAAGCCAGAGCAACAACAGGGCCTACATAAGGAAAAAGTAGTATACTTCGCATAAATGATCTTCCGTAAAATTTTTGGTTTACTAGTTGAGCAGCAAATATTCCAAGTATAATAGCGCCAAGTGTTCCAAAAAAAGTAAAGTAAAAAGTTGTCATTAAAAGTTCAAAAAAATTGTTATTCAAGAAAATACTTTTAAAATTTTTGAGAGTAAATTCTGTAGTCAATAAAATATTGTCAGATTTTCCATTTAGGTCTGGCTTGTAAGACTTTATGTTTTGAATATTAATAACATTATTATTAACATCCTTAATTATAATTTCAAAATTTTCACGATAACCTGCCTCCC
Source organism: uncultured Pelagibacteraceae bacterium (assembly GCA_902536385.1). Taxonomy (GTDB): domain Bacteria; phylum Pseudomonadota; class Alphaproteobacteria; order Pelagibacterales; family Pelagibacteraceae; genus Pelagilacustribacter. Next base: position 56,303 of record CACAWY010000003.1, on the reverse strand, counting down.
AATCCCCAAAAAAACATTTAATTTTTTTTGATTTAAAATCACATCTTGTATCTAAATCGATTGGTTCAATATTTTTGGGAAATTTATCTGAAAATCTTACTTCCCTAATATTCTGAGTTAAAGAACTGTTTCTTAATTTATAAATAATTTTTAACTCAGAATTATTGTCTTGAATATTTTTAACAATTTTTTTTGCCCTGGGCTCAGGAATTCTTATATCTTTTAGTCCGACTTCTTTGAAACTAATCCAAATATTTGCAAATATTGGAAATAAAATAATTGAAAAAACCAAGCAAACAGCAGGCAAAAGAAGCGTGTATGCTGTTTTTTTTTCTATTTTTGATAACGTAGTGCTCATTTAAAAGCGGATAATATCTTATTATCCGCTTTTAAGAAATATATTTACTAAAATTTTGCTAATTCAGCGTTAATTTTTTTAACAGCTTCATCAACAGTTATCTGATCATCAATGTATTCTCTAGTAATTCTATTCAAGAACTGAGCATTAATGATTTTTGATGCTCTAGAAAGTTCACCCTCTTTAACACCCCATCTGTTTGCAGTGTCTAATCCAGCAACAATGTTATTAATTACATCAGGTGAATAAAGTTCAGTTAATGGTTTTTTTCTGTCTACACCAACTGGCAACTTGCTCCAAGCTTTTGTAAATGCAGCTGGATCCGAAGAATTTCCTCTTCTTACAGGAAATTTACCTTCAGGTGCGATAGCCAACGTGCTTGTGTATCCTTCGTCCATTGAATACTCAACAAACTTTTTTGCTTCGTCAGTATCTGCGTCAGCTGTGATACCGAAGTATCTCACGTCTGCCCAAGCAGCGCCCTTTTTATTGTTAGGACCACTAAAATTAGTTATAAAACCAGTTTTTGATGCTAGTTCAGGTGATGTCGGATCACTATTGATTGTTGGAGGAGCTGAGTCTCTGAGACCAGCTAATTCATCCATAATAAATGGTGACCAAATTATCATTGGTGTTTTTCCTGCGAAATAAAGTTCTCTAGATTGTTTCCAGAATAATTCTCCCGGAGGACTAGCTTTAGCAATAACTTTATAAAACTCTAAAGAGTTTTTAAGTGCTTTACCTTGTTTTTTTGTTCCACCCTTCTTAACAAAGTTCACCCCATTAGCTAAAAGAACGTGCTCAAGAACTTGGCTCATAAAGTTTTCATCAGTTTTAGTTGCAGCTACAAATCCAAACATGTCGCCGCCTGAAAGAGCTTTTATAGCTTTTGTTATATTTTCGTAACTTGTCGGTGCTTCAAGACCTGCTTGTTTAAATAAGTCTTTTCTATAAACAACCATTTGTGTCCATCCATCAACTGGTACAGCAGCAATTTTTCCACCCTTCTTTGCCATGTTCAATGCTCCTGGAGCAAAAGTTTTTTTTCCTAAACTTTTTACAACATCATTGTTAGCATTCACATCTAATATTCCTGCCTCCGCCCAAGGTAGTACATATTGAAGTGTATGATAAATTACATCTGGAAGATTTCCAGCAGCTGCAGCTGCTGTAGCTCTAGAACCTAAATCTTTTTCCTCTACCGGTATAACCTCTACTTTTATACCAGTTTTAGATTCAAACGATTTAGCCATCTCCATTTGTTTCTCCATTCTTGCTGGTTGAACTTCAGTAGTCCAAAAAGTTATGTCTGCAAAACTATTAGACGTTAATAAAGTTAAAGCAAAAATGAATGTTAATATTTTTTTCATTTTTTCTCCTATTAATTATTCAAATAATGTTTTAAGTGTAACAAGAAGGTTGAAAAACATCCATGATTAAATGCATAGTAGGTTTGAAAAATTTATAAAAGTGATAATATCTCAAATATGCCCTTTTTAAAGTTTGAAGATATAGATAAATCTTTCGGTAAAAATAACGTAATTAGTAAATTTAGCCTAAAAGTTGAAAAAGGTGAATTTATAGTTTTATTAGGACCATCGGGTTGCGGGAAATCTACTCTTTTAAGAATGATAGCAGGATTAGAAAAAATAGATAGAGGTAAAATTACTTTAGATAATAAACTCTTAAACGATTTGCTTCCTTCAAAAAGAAAAATTGCCATGGTCTTTCAATCATACGCTCTTTACCCACACATGAATGTTTTCCAAAATATATCTTTTGGATTAACAACTGAAAAAATGACTAAAGATGAGATTAAAGAAAAAGTGAATGAAACGGCAAAAATTTTAAAAATAGAAGACCTACTTTATAGAAAGCCAAAAGAATTATCTGGTGGTCAAAGACAAAGAGTAGCTATTGGAAGAGCTATTACAAGAAATCCTAAGTTATTTTTATTTGATGAACCACTATCTAACTTAGACGCTGCACTTCGATCAGAAATGAGGGTCGAAATTTCAAAATTACACAAAAAATTAAAAAGTAATATTCTTTATGTAACGCATGATCAGATTGAAGCTATGACTTTAGCCGATAAAATTGTAATTATGAATCAAGGCAATATAGAGCAGTTCGGAAATCCAGATGATATTTATAATGATCCAAAGAATATTTTTGTAGCTGAATTTATAGGAAATCCAAAAATAAATATATTAAAAGTCAAAAAGGAAGATATTGTCAGTAAAAATTCATTCAAATTTCTTAATAATGAAATTAAATTTGAAAATTTAAATTTTGAGAAAGAATTTTTTATAGGGATAAGACCTGAAGATATATCATTTGATTATAAAAGTGAAATATCAGCAGAAATTACCATCGACCTAGTTGAGAATTTAGGTTCAGAAAGAATTTTTTACTCACATATAAATAGTACGGAAATGAGAATAAAAAGCTCTAAAAATATCAAAGATAAAAATATTACAATTTACTTACCAAAGAATAAGTTATATTTATTCGATAATGATAAAAATAGAATAAGAACATGATATCTTTAATAATTTTCTATACAAACGGCCACGTGGCGGAATGGTTACGCAGAGGATTGCAAATCCTTTTATCCCAGTTCGATTCTGGGCGTGGCCTCCAAAAAAAATTAGTTGTTTTATTTTATTAAAAAAAGTATGTTCCCTTTTATTCCTCGGTAGCTCAGTTGGTAGAGCAGTTGACTGTTAATCAATTGGTCGCAGGTTCGAGTCCTGCCCGAGGAGCCAATTATCCGACTTTTTCAAATTTAGAAGTATTGCTTAAAATTTGTAAAATCTTTTCTTTTTGTATTTTAGACAAAGAAGAAAAGGTTCTGCTTAGAAATGAGTAATTTAAATCATCACCTATCTCATCTCCTGAACTAACATCTTTAAACTCTTTATAATCTTCAAAAAAATAAATAATTGGAACTTTAAGAAATTGCGATAATTGCATCAATCTATTAGAGCTAACTCCATTTGTTCCCTTTTCATATTTCTGAATCTGTTGGAAAGTAACGTTGATGGCTTGAGCAACCTTTGTTTGAGTTAGTCCTAATGATAACCTTCGCATTCTTAATTTTTTTCCTAAATGAACATTGAAATTTTCTTCCATTGAACTCCCTAAATTTTTAATTATAGAACCTCAAAATGAACTCTTTGGCAATACCAATAATTTTTTTTTTTAGGGCCTCAAAAGGTCAAAAAAAACTCTTTTTTGCTATTGACTCATAGGAAAAAATGAAGTGTTAAAATATATTATTCTGCAATTTTAAGCCTATACTCCCAATATCCTGTTTTATCAAAAGCTGCTTTTACCCATAAAAATGTGTCTTCCTCATACCAGATATTTGTATTAAGTTTTTTGTCTTTTGACAAACTTGGATCTGATGAACTAAAATTAAATTTTAAGGTTTTATATGTCTTGTCTCCAATTTGAACATTCTCTTTTCCTATAAATTCTACCTTTTGTTCAATAATTCTTCCAGAAACTGCACTGATTTGTGCTTTCTTTTGCACAATCTCATGATTCCACCAAGTTCCAATTATCATTTCCTTGTCCGCTTTTCCTTTATATGAAGATCCATCAATTATTAGATTTTTATCATTTGAATCAATCGTGATATTTACATATTTTTCTTTTTTATTTTGATTAGTTTTTGAATTAAAACCTGAAAATACTCCATTTTTGTACTTTTCGGTGCCTTCAGCATAATATTTATATAAATCTACACCTAATTTAGTAATTTTAAAGCTTACTTCGTTGTCAATCTTTAAATTTTCTCCCTCTCTGACGAACGAATATTTGTGATATCCAATTAGCTTATTATTTCTAAATAATTCATACTCCAAATAATTATATTTTGCGTAATGATCTACATGTGCATTATTATTTGAGGTCAAAAGAAAGATTAAAGCAATTGAAAGTAAAAATTTTTTCATATATTTAATGATATGGATAGTAATTCAGTTATTTCTCAGATTGGAAATACACCATTAGTAAGATTAAAACAAGCCTCAGAATTAACGGGGTGCCATATATATGGTAAAGCTGAATATTTTAATCCTGGGGAGTCTGTTAAAGATAGAGCGGCACTTTTTATTGTGCAAGATGCTTTGAAAAGAAAACTTATTTCTAAAGGTGGCACTATAGTTGAAGGCACAGCAGGTAATACCGGTATTGGATTGGCTGTAGTTTGTAAAGAATATGATTTAAAATTAAAAATCGTTATTCCTAATACACAATCGAGTGAAAAAAAAGAAACTTTAAGAAAATTAGGAGCAGAATTAATTGAAGTGGATGCTGTACCTTACTCAAATCCTAAAAATTATATTAAACAATCAAAGCAAATAGCAGAGGAATTAAATAAAAAAAGTAATAATGGAGTTTATTGGGCTAACCAATTTGACAATTTAATTAATACAGAAGCTCACATAAAGACTACTGCGGAGGAAATATGGAGTCAAACTGCAGGTTCAGTTGATGGGTTTACTTGTGCAGTTGGAACAGGTGGTACTTTAGCAGGTGTTTCTATAGGTCTAAAAAATAAGAATAAAAATATCAAAGTTGCTTTATCTGATCCGATGGGCTCTTCTCTTTATTCCTACATAAACAATAAAAAACTTGAGAGTAGAGGCAACTCGATTACTGAGGGGATAGGCACAGGTAGAATAACGAAAAATTTTGATAAAGCTTTAATAGATAATGCATTTCAAACAAATGATACAGAAGCATTAAATTTAGTTTATGATTTAATTCAGAAACAAAAAATTATTCTTGGTGGTTCTTCTGGAATTAACATTGCTGGAGCAATTAAATTAGCTCAAGAGATGGGACCTGGAAAAACAATTGTGACTATACTTTGTGATCACGGAAAAAGGTATGCAAGCAAAATTTTTAACAAAGATTTTTTGAAAAGTAAAAATTTACCTATACCGAATTGGTTATAAAATCTGACTTAAGAAAAGTTTAGTCCGATCGGATTTTGGGTTTTCAAAAAACTCTTTTGTTTTGGCTCTTTCAACTATTTTTCCCTCATCCATAAAAATCATATAATCTGCTACTTCTTTAGCAAAACCCATCTCATGAGTGACTACTATCATTGTCATTCCACCTTTAGCCAAATCAACCATTACGTCTAAAACTTCTTTTATCATTTCAGGATCTAAAGCAGAAGTGGGTTCATCGAATAACATAATTTTAGGTTCCATACAAAGTGCTCTCGCTATAGCAGCTCGTTGTTGTTGTCCTCCTGAAAGTTGTCCAGGAAATTTTAAAGCTTGATCGTCAATTTGAACTCTTGTTAAATTTTTCATGGCAATTTCTTCTGCTTCTTTTTTTGGAAGTTTTTTTACCCATATAGGTGCTAGCGTGCAGTTATCTAATATCGATAAATGAGGAAATAAGTTAAATTGTTGAAACACCATTCCAACTTCAGCTCTTATTTTTTCTATATTCTTTGTGCTCTCTGAAAGCTCTGTACCATCAACGATAATAGATCCTTTTTGATGTTCCTCTAGCCTATTGATGCATCTAATTAAAGTTGACTTTCCCGATCCAGATGGACCACAAATAACTATTCTTTCTTGTGAGGCAACTTCAAGGTCAATATCTTTTAACACTTGGAATTTATCAAACCATTTGTTTACATTTTTTAATTCTATTATCTTTCCCATTTTTATCTTTCTGTGCTTAGTTTTTTTTCCAAGTTTTGACTATATCTACTCATTGCATAACATATTACCCAGAAAACTAAACCTGCAAAAACATATCCTTCCATAGCCATTCCCAGCCATTTTGGATTAGTTTTCGCCAAACCTATCATACCAGCTAATTCCATCAAACCTACCACAAAAATTAAAGGTGTGTCTTTTACTAAAGCTAGAAGAGTATTTGCTATCCCAGGTATTACTAATTTAAGCGCCTGAGGCAATATAATAAGAACATTCATTCTCCAGTATCCCATTCCTAAAGACTTCGCAGCTTCATATTGACCTTTTGGTAAAGCTTGTAATCCTCCTCTAACAACTTCTGCCATGTAAGCAGCTTCGAACAATGTGATCGCTATTAAAACTCTAATTAGCTTATCAATAAAGGTACCATCTGGTAAAAACATAGGAAACATTACAGCTGCCATAAATAAAACGGTAATTAGGGGCACACCTCTCCAAAGTTCTATAAAACCAATCGAAATATATCTGATAGCTGGCAATGAAGATCTTCTACCTAATGCTAAAAAAACACCTATTGGAAAACAGAAAAGTATAGCAAATGCAGAAATAATAAAAGTTAGCGAGAGACCTCCCCACGCAGCAGTCTCAACATATACTAAACCGAAGCTACCGCCTGATAGCAACTTAATACCAATGAAGGGATAAACAAACAGTAAAAAGATTATAAAATATTTTTTAATTTTTTGAGGTACAAAAAAAGCTATTCCAACCAAAGCAAATAACAATATGAAGGCACTATTCACTCTCCATTGCTCTACATCAGGATAAAGCCCATACATTAGTCTGTTAAACCATACCTTTATAAATACCCAGCAAGCTCCATTACCAGTACAATCATCTTTTGATGAACCTGCAAAATTAGCCTCTAAAATTAGCCAATTCATCAAAGGTGAAATTGCCTTGATTATTATGAATAATATTAGAAGAGTTAAAAAAGCATTAAAATTACTTGAGTTAATGTTTTTATTTAATTTGTCTAAAAATCTAATACCACTGAACTCTATTCTAATTAGATAAAAACCGATATAGCCAAATAATAAAGGAATAAAGTAACTTAATGTTTGAGGTAAAAAACCCGTAATGTTGCGATTTAAAAAAGTATTTGTCAAAATATCTAAAAAGGCAAATATAACAAAAATACTTCCTAAGGGTAAAAAAGTATTAATTTTATCTTTTGTCGGTTTTAAATAAGTTGATTTCATTTATTTTTCCTTTATAGCCATTTTTTTATTATACCAATTCATTAATATAGATATTGATATGCTTAGAGATAAGTAAGTAAGCATTGTAATTGAAATAATTTCAATAGCTCTTCCTGTTTGCATTAAAGCAGTTTTTGCAAAAACTAAAACCATGTCTGGATATGCTATTGCTGCTGCTAAAGATGAGTTTTTTGTTAAATTTAAATATTGGTTAGTAGTTGGTGGAATAATAATCCTTAATGCTTGAGGCATCACTACTAATTTAAGAATTTGGCCTTTGTTCAATCCAATACTCGCTGCAGCCTCTTTTTGACCTTTGCCTACTCCCATAACTCCTGCTCTAACATTCTCTGCAATAAAAGTTGCTGTATACATTGAAAGTGCAAGAGCAAGCGCTATTAATTCTGGTATTATGCTAACTCCATTAACATAAGTATAAGATGTTTCTGATAATTGTTTTAATTCTGGATAATTAAAAGAGAGGGATACGCCTAGTAAAAGAAAACTTAATAAAGGTATCGAAATTAAAATCCCTAGTGATAAAGTAAAAGTTGGTAAAATTTTACCAAATTCTTCACGTTGTTTTTTTGCATATCGATTTAAAAAATATATAGATATAAAAGCTAATATAAGTGAATAAAAAAATATATCAAAATTGGTCCATACGAACTTAGGAATATACCAACCTTTAATTGTCAAATAGGATATATCATAAAAATTTATTGCATTTTCTGGTGAAGGTAACGCTCTAAGTGCTGCAAAATACCAAAAAAATATTTGTAAAATTAGTGGAATGTTTCTAAATATTTCTACGTACCATTCTGCTGTTTTAGCTATCAAATAATTACTAGATAATCTAGCAACACCCACAATTACACCAATAATTGTTGCTAAGAAAATTCCAATAATAGAAACTAAAATAGTATTTAATAATCCAACTAAAAAGGCTCTTCCATATGAGTAAGAACCATCGAACTCGATTAATGAAAAAGCTATATCAAATGATGCTTCTTGACTTAAAAAACCAAAACCAAAGGATATTCCTCTGTTACCCATGTTAATTTGAGCATTAGTAGCAAAATAAAAAATTACTGAAAGTAAGGCTAATACAGTTAATGCTTGAGGTATAAAATCTCTAATTTTTTTGTTTTCAATATTTAGTTTTTTAAGATTCATTTTAAAATTGAGAATAAAAAAAAGGGCCAGATAAATCCAGCCCTTTTAATTTTATTAGATATTATCTTGCTGGTGGTACATAAAGAATTCCACCTTTAGTCCATAATTCATTTGGACCTCTATTCGGTAAAATTCCAGTATCAGCTATGTGTTTTTTATAGCTTTCACCATAATTACCAACTTGCTCGATAATTCTTAAGCTCCAGTCATTATCTAAACCGAACGCAGCACCTAATTCTCCTTCTGCACCAACTAATCTTTTGATAGCTGGGTTGTCAGATTCTTTTAGGCTAGAAGCGTTTGATGAATTAACACCATACTCTTCAGCTTCGATCATTGTGTTTAGAGACCATCTTACAATATCTTCCCACACTGAGTCCCCTTGTCTTACTACTGGTCCCAATGGTTCTTTAGAAATTGTTTCAGGTAATACTTTATGATCATCTGGTGCACTCAATTTTGTTCTTTGAGCAGCTAATCCAGATTTATCAGTTGTATAAGTATCACATCTTCCTGCATCATAAGCTTGAACTACTTCGTCTGCTTTTTCAAAAGCAATTGGTTCATACTTAATATTTTTAGAGTTAAAGAAGTCTCTCATATTAAGTTCGGTAGTTGTACCTGTATTTGTACAAGCAGAAATACCATCTCTGAAATCATTCACAGAATTAATTCCAGAATTTTTTCTCACCATGAATCCTTGCCCATCATAAAAATTAACACCAACAAACGTTAAACCAATGTCAGCATCTCTTGATAATGTCCAAGTCGTATTACGTGCAAGAACATCTATTTCACCTGATGTTAAAGCTGTAAATCGCTCTGCAGCACTTAACGGAGTATATTTAACTTTATCAGCATCACCTAAAACAGCTGCTGCTACAGCTCTACATACATCCACATCAATACCAGACCAGTTTCCTGATGCATCAGCATTAGAGAAACCAGGTAGACCTTGAGAAACTCCACATTTCACAAATCCAGCTTTCTTAGTATTGTCTAAAGTTTTAGATTTTTTCGAACCAGATCCTCCTCCACCTTGACCGCAAGCAACCAAAAGCAAAGAAGCAAATCCTACTAAAATCCAAGTTTTGATAGATTTCATCATTTAAGATTTCCTTTATTATTATTGTTAACAATATTTTTGAATTTAGAATTCAAAACAAGTTTAATATAATTTATTTTAAAATGACTTCAATTTAATGATCGTCCATATATAGAAGTTTAGTGGTAATTGTTTACTAAATACCTACATTTACAACCTAAAATAAGGAATCTTTTGATGCAGTCATTTCGTAAAGTCTACTTACTGTTCTTTTAAACACTTCAGAATGTCCTCTTGAAGAACTAATTTTTTCAAGTTCTGACTCTGTAGATAAAGTTAAGCTAATTTTTTTATCATATAAAATATCTATTAAAGTAATAAATCTTAATTGTTGGTTAGAATTATATTCATCGAAATTAGGAATTTCTTCTATAAAAATATGACTACAGATATTAGCTAAATTCAAATAATCTTCGGCTCCTAAATTTTCATCACATAATTCTTTAAAATTAAACCTAGACACACCTTCGTAATTATCAATTGTAAATTTTCTTCCTTTTGTATTAATCAATTTTTCCTCTTTTTTGAGATTTCTCGTTAAAACCCTAAAATTTTGATTAATATTAAATAAGGTTTTTTCATTTAAAGGATAAAAAATTTTTTGCTTTTTATTTTTTTTTTGAATTCTATAATCATCATCTAAAAGTAGTTCTTTTTGTATTGAGTTTTTTTCAATTATATTGATAAAAGGTAAAAATTGATCTCGTTGTAATCCGTCCTTATAAAGTTCACTCACTTTTGTATTAGTTGAAATGATAACTTTAATTTCTTCTAAAAAAATTGTCTCGAACAATTTACCTAATATCATCGCATCTACGATATTAGTTACCTGAAATTCGTCTAAATAGATCAATTCATATTTATTTTTTAACTCTTTTACGAATTGAAGAATTGATTTGTCATCTTTTTTCTCATGTCTAAAATCATGAAATTTAATCATAAATTCATTGAAATGGCTTTTCATTTTATTTACTTTAACCATATCGTAAGCAAAATTAAGTAACATGGTTTTGCCAACACCAACATTACCATGTAGATAAAAGCAAGATTTAAAGTTTCTATTATTTAAAAAAAGTATGGATTTTGTTTTACTATTTAGGAATTTTTCCAATAAATTGACTATTTCAATTTGTTTTTCATTTCTCTCAAATTTTTTTGATTTACAAAATTCTTCAAATTTCTTTATAAAATTGATTTTAATCATTGTGAATTTTCACTTTAGGGATTGGCGCGCCCTGAAGGATTCGAACCTACGACCCTCGGTTTAGAAAACCGATGCTCTATCCAGCTGAGCTAAGGGCGCCAAATAATATTATATTTACTTAAAAACATACTAAGTGGTCAATATAAATCGGAGATTTTACTCCGAATTGTTCGGATTTTTCGTGTTGGTGAATATGATGGGAGTGAACAAATACAGGTAAATGCTCACCTTTTTTTGTTTTTAGAGTATATATAAAATTAGTTCCCCTAAACTTTCTGTCTACCACTTCTAACTTTAATTTACTTTGATCATCGTGAATTAAATCTTCAGGTTGCAAAAGCAATTTCACTTTTGATCCCGAAGGAAAATTGTTTGATAATTTCCCCCTGATTTCGCCAAGCTCATCATGTTTTAACCTATGTACTGCACAGTCGCTATCTACGACCTGAACATCGATAAAAATGCCTTTATTTAAAAAATTAGCAACATCAATTGAATTAGGCTCATGGTGCACATTATAAGGGACATCGTACTGCTTTAATTCTTGATCTAGAATAATTCCACATTTATCAGCCATAGAAAAAGCTTCATATGAGTCATGTGTTACAATGATGGTAGTTAAATTTATTCTTTTTAAAAGTTTTTTAACGGATACTTGTATTTCTTCTTTTAAACTTTGATCTATATTTGAGAATGGTTCATCTAACAATAATAAATCAGGTTTAGACATTAACGATCTAGCTAATGAGACCCGTTGCGCCTCCCCAGCACTTATTTGATGAGGATATTTTTCTAATATAGGTTCAATTCTTAATAATTTAGTTATTTCTTTAGAATCTATATTAGATACATGGCCGTTAGATCTTTTTTCTCCAAATTTAATATTGTCAATAACTTTATAATTAGGAAAAAGAGAATTATCTTGAAAAGAAAGAGCCACATTTCTTTTTTCTGGCTCAATATGAATTTCATCAGAGGCTAAAATAGTATCTCTAAGTTTAATTTTACCTCCACTAAGTTTTTGTAAACCAGCAATCGTTCTTAGTATTGTGGTTTTACCAATTCCAGAAGGACCTAACAAAGAAATAATCTCTCCTTGTTTTTCTATGACAAGATCTACATTATTTACTTTATTTTTTTCGCTTGCGGTAAAGTTACCATTCTTAATCTCAAAAAAATTATTGACCATTTAGTTGATTATATTAATTTTTTTTTGAAAGTATATATCTAGATGATAGAAGTATCAAAATTGTAGACCAAAATATTAAAAAAAGAGATGGTAACGCAGCCGCTTCAAGTAAATCTTGGGAGGCATATATATAAGCCTGAGTGGCAAAAGTTTCGAAATTAAAAGGTCTTAAAATCATTGTCATGGGTAATTCTTTAATTACCTCTAGAGAAATTAATAAAATTATCAAAATAATATTTGTGCTTAAATATGGGATATGAATTTTTAAAAATGTATTAATCTTGGAATAACCAAGAAGATAGGCACTTTCGTCAATGGAATTATTAATTTTTTCATAACTTGATTTTATTCCATTAAAAGATAAAGAAAAAAATCTTATAAAATATGCTAATAATAATCCAAAAATAGATCCAATAAATAAACTTTTTGAGCTATTAAAATTAAAATTATTTGTAAAAAAATCACTTAAATTTGAGAAGAAAGTAATAAAGGCAACTGCTAGAATTACTCCTGGTATTGCATACCCAGAAATTGAAAAAGTTGTAAGGTAATTTAGAATTTTGCTTTTTGATATTCTGCTTCCATAATTTATAAATAGAGAAACAATTACAATTAAAGCACTAGCTAATCCCACTAGCATCAAGGTATTTAAATTAATTTTAAATATGTCAATGTCTTGAATATATTTTGGAAATTTCACTGTCCAATAAATCATTTGAGAAACTGGAAAAATGAAACTCAATAAAAAGATCAAAGAGCAAATAGCAACTGGAATTATAGACTTTTTTCCAGTTAATTTAATTTTAGTAATTGACTTAAAACCCCGACCTGGTTGATGGTATTTTGCCTCTTGTCTTGAGTAAATTTCTATTGAAAAAAGTAAGAGGATAAAAATAAGTAATATAAAAGATATCTGATTGGCTGTATTTAAGTCATCAAAAGATAGCCATGAGTTATAAATTCCAGTAGTTAATGTATTCACACTAAAAAATGATACAGTTCCAAAATCTGACAAGCATTCCATTGATACTAAAGCTAAACCTGCAATGATTGCCGGTCTTGCTGAGGGCAAAACTATTCTTAAAAAAGTTTCCTTTGACGAAAGACCAAGATTTTTTCCTACTTCAATATAATTATTCGATTGATAATAAAATGATGCTCTCGTTAATACATAAACATATGGAAACAAAGAAAATGATATAGATATTATAGCTCCAATTAATCCATCTATTTTTGGAATAACTGGATTATAATTATTTTCACCAAATAAAAATGTTAATAATGAAAAAGCCGTGCCGTAATTTTCAAAAAAAGCAATTATTGAAAATGCATAAATATAACCTGGAACTGCGAATGATAAAATTAGTGCCCAACTAAAAAAATTGGATAAAGGAAAATCATAAAAAGATACAAAGTATGCAGAAAAAATACCAAGAATAAAAGTAAAAAAAATTACGAATAATAAGATTGTTATTGAGTTAAAAATATAATCAAGCAAAAAAGTTTCTTTTAAAATATAGAAATAATTACTTGTTTCGTTAAAAAAGCTAAAAAAAACTGTAACAATAGGCATAGCAACCACTGCAGCTACAATTAGTGATCCAAAAAACCATATATTATATTTTGTCATTAATTAATTTTGTTCCCATATAAAGTTCTCTGGCTAAAGCGGCTTGAGTGTAGAATATAGCTAGCATTTAAAGCCAGAGAAATTGACGTCAAACTTTTAATCTTTTTTAAACATTGAGGATACTATTACTTTTACTTCCTCAATTTTAATTTCAGAAACCTTTCTATTAGAGATTTTCTGCTCCATTTTTCTGGCTTCTGAAATACAAGGCGAACAACCAGTTTTTAACTTATTCAAGTTAATTTCTTTTTTTATTGTTCGCCTCATATAATTAACAACTACTTCCAACCTGCTGCTGTCATTACTTCTAAAGCATCTGCTTGTCTTTTTCCGTAATTAACAACTTTTGTTTTTAGATCTTGTTTAAAATCTAATCCCATATTTACAACAAGTGGATGTGGAGACACACCTTTTATCATTGGATACTCAAAAGTATTATTTACAATATGATTTTGAGCTTCCTCACTTAATAAGAACTCAACTAATTTTATTGCATTAGCTTTATTCGGAGCTCCCTTTACAAGTCCTGCACCACTAATGTTCATATGAGTTCCTCTTCCATTTTGATTAGGAAAGAAAGGTTTTACTTTTTTTGCAGCAGCTTGCTGTTCTGGCCCTTTTTTTCCAGAAAGCATAAGTGCCAAGTAGTAAGTATTAGCTACTGCTATATCTGCTTCTCCTGCTGCAACGGCAAGTATCTGAGCTCTATCATTTCCCTTTGGAGATCTGGCCATATTTGAAACCATACCTTTTGACCAATCAGCTATTTTACCTTTTCCATTATTTTTAATTAATGAAGCTACAAGTGATTGATTGTAAATATTGTTTGAAGCTCTAATTACTAATCTGCCTTTCCATTTAGGATCAGCTAAACTTTCATAGGTTAAACCAGCTAATTCTGCACCACTCACTCTTTCCGGAGCAAAATATACAATCCTAGCTCTCTTAGCTATACCAGTCCATTTTGATGTTCTGAAGTTACTTGGTACAGCAGATTTAATAGCTGCACTAGTAAGTCCTCCTTGAAGGTTAGCTTCAAAAGCACCAAGTCTTCCAGCATCAGCAGTGACGTATAGATCTGCTTGGCTATCAGCTCCCTCTTCGATTATCCTTTTTTCTAAAGCACCTGACTTTCCTGATACAACGTTTACTTTTATTCCTGTTTTAGCAGTAAACTTTTCATAAAGTTGAACATCAGAGTCATAATGCCTTGCGCTAAATATATTGACTTCATTAGCAAATAAACTTCCTGCTAATGCAACTAAAAATAGATAGCTGATTATTATTGTTTTTTTCATTATTCCCGTTACCCTCGTTGTTGATAATGATTATCATTTACAATATATTGAGAATGATTATCATTTGCATAATTGACGCACTTTTAAACGGTATAATCTGTTGATAACTTTATTAAAATAGAGTTAATAGAAACATGTTGCAAATCAATCCAAAAAAATTCAAAAATATTGAAAATAAGTCAATTCCATCTCCGTTGAGACCTAAATTCAGAAATAAAGCTGAAACAAATATCTATTTTCTCTCAAAAAGAAAATTTCAAAGTGAAAAAAAACAGACAATGCTAAAAAATATAAAGTTTATCTTAGGGGTTATTATTTTGGTAATTGGTGGTTATTTTTTATCTAATTAATTTTAGTTTTAACAGATCCCAATTTTTCAATTGTACCTTTATAGATGCCTTTACTAAGGATTGGAACAACTCCTACGGATGAACCAGTAAAAACATAAAAATCTTTGTCATGTTTAATTTTATCTTTCTGAAGTTTTTTCAAAACAAACAACAAAGAATTCATAGGATTTATATAAACAGTATTTGTATTTCCATTAACAGATTGTTTTATCTTCGAGTTTGAAATATTAGTTTTCAAATTTTTTACATTATTATTTCTAAATTTCTTTCTTGGACCAATGATAAATTTAATATTTGCTCCAAAATCCGAACATAAATCTCCAAAACTCTTTATACCTCGTTTCTTCTGTCTGTATCCAACTACTTCAATACAAGGTGCAATATAATTTATAAATTTCTTTATATTATTTTTTGATATTTTTTTTTTAAAATTGAAAAAATTCTTTTTTAAGATATAACAAACTTCGAGTTCTATTCCTAAAGTAAATTTATTAATTTTCACTGATTTATTATTTTTTAAAACATTATGTTTGTATACAGATGCATAGAAAGGTTCTTTTTCTTTAAGTTTTTTTATAACAGGTATCCCAGTTCCTCCTGCTTTAAATCCTATAATTGGTTTTTTTATTTTACTTTCACATAATTTTCTTAATTTATCAGCATTCGCAAGTTTTTTTGTATATTTAATTGAAATTGGATTTATAATTTTATTTTTGAGAAATGCATCAACAAGTTTATTTGCAACTAAATTTAAATTTGTTTCATTCATTAAATGTCATCTCCTAAATAAACACCTAGTGAAAGAGCCGTTTCAACCAAAGAGTCTTTCCTCTCCACATTTTTATAAGTTTTAATTCCTTCGTCAATAGGAACATCTACAACTCTTCTATCTCTCCATGCAACCATTCGATCAAATTTTTTTTGATTTAATAAATCTACAGCATAAACTCCGAAAGCACTAGCTAATATTCTATCACTTGCTGTTGGAGGAGCTCCCCTTTGAACGTGACCGAGTGAAGTTACTCTACATTCAACATCCGTTTTCTTCATCAATTCTTGCGCTATATAATCTCCAATACCGCCGAGTCTTTGTTCACCGTCCAAATATTTATGAACTACTCTTGAGCCATCCTCTTTTTTTACTGCTTCAGCAACCACAATTAATGAATGTTGAATATCATTTTTTTTCATAGAATTAAGTTTATCAATTATTCCATCTATTGAATATTTAATTTCCGGAATTAAAATAATATCAGCGCCCCCTGCAATTCCAGCGTTTAATGCTATATGTCCGGCATCTCGACCCATGACCTCAAGTATCATAGATCTTCTATGGCTAGCTGCTGTAGATTGTAGATTATCCAATGCTTGAGTTGCTACATCCACAGCGGTATGAAAGCCTATAGAACTTTCAGTTGCTCCTACATCGTTATCTATTGTTTTTGGAATAGCTACAATTTTCATATCGCCATCTTTGGCTAATTTTTTTAAAATTTGCATACTTCCGTCTCCACCGATGATTATTAAACCATCAAGTTTCATTGAATGATATCCTTCAATTATTTCTTTTGATTTATCTACGTATTTGCCATCATTTGTTGGAATTTTAAAAGGATTTCCTCTATTTGTAGATCCCAAAAAAGTACCGCCTTGTCTTAATAAATACCCCCCGAAAGTTTTATGAGTTAATTGTATAACATCTACTGGACGTTTGATTAGACCAGCAGTACCGTCTCTAATACCGTATACATCCATCTTGTATTTATTTTTTGCTCTATAAAAAATTGATCTGATCGCTGCGTTTAGACCTCCACAATCCCCTCCGCTCGTTAAAATTCCTATTTTTTTATTGCTCATTTTAATTAATATTTCTTTAATATTTTTTTTTAAGAGAAGTGGTGTTATAACATAAAAATCTCTTAATGGAAAAAAAAGCAAAAATTATAGCTACTCTTGGTCCAGCGATTTACAGCGAAAATAAGTTAAAAAGGCTAGTAGAGCTTGGTGTTGATGCTTTTAGAATTAACTTTAGCCATAACACTAATGGAATTAGTAGAATTATTTCAAAAATTAGGAAAATTGAAAAAAAAATTGGAAAAAAATTATCACTTATAGCTGATCTCCAAGGTGTTAAATTAAGAATAGGTAAACTCAAAAATGAAAACCAGAGAGTAAAATTTAATCAAAAATTTACATTTGATAGTAAAAAAAATCCTGGAGACTACTCTAGAATTAATTTTCCTTATCCTGCAATTTTAAAAAAATTAAAAAAAGGTAACAAGATTTTAATCGATGATGGAAAGTATTTCTTTTCTGTTATTGGTAAAAAAGGTAACTCAATAATTACAAAATGTCGTAGTCATAATTGTGTACTCAGAAGCAACAAAAGTTTTCATGTTCCAAATTTAGATGTCGCTTTTAATAAATTAACAAAAAAAGATAAGAGGGATATCAAAACTGCGGTTAAACTTGGTTGTAATTGGATTGCATTATCCTATTTACAAAATGAAATGTTGATTATTGAAACTAGAAAATTAATTAAAAAAGATATGGGTATTATATCAAAAATTGAAAATAAACATGCATTAAAAAATATTAAGAAAATTATTCAAGCTACAGATTCAATTATGATAGCTCGAGGTGATTTAGCTATTGATATCGGTCATAGTGAGGTGCCAAAAGTACAATTAAGTCTAATAAAAAAATGTTCTCAATTTTCAAAATCTGTAATCGTCGCAACTCAAATGTTGGAGAGTATGATTGAAAATAACACAGCAACCAGAGCTGAGATAAACGACATCGCTACAGCAATCTTTCAAGGTGCAGATACTGTAATGTTATCAGCTGAAGCAGCGATTGGAAAATTTCCTACTCAAGCTGTCTCTACGATGACTGAAACAATACTTTCGACTGAAAAATACAAAAGAGAACATATAGAAGATTTTAAAAATTCTGTCATTGCTAATAAAGATCCAGTTAAATCTATTCTTCTTTCAGTAAAAGATATGGCGTACAATTCAAATGTTAAAGCTATAATAGTATTTTCAAATTCTGGAAAGTCAGCGAAGCTTGTTTCAGCTATGCGCCCTGCAGCAAAAATAGTAACAATTTCCCCTAACATAAATGTGAGTAGACAAGTTTCTCTTCTTTGGGGTGTTCAATCTATTAATAGTAGAGATGCTAATGGATGGAAAGACATGATGTCCATATCAAAAGAAATTATAAAAAAGTTAAAATTTATTAAAAAGAATGATTTTGTAGTTATTACAGCAGGTTTACCTTTCGGTAAAGCTGGCATGACTAATATGGTTAGGCTTTATAAAGTAGGTACTTAATGGACGATAATTACAGTATCGATGAAATTTTATCGGCGGTTAACGATCTTGAAAGTATAAGCAAAGAAAAAAATAAAAAAATTTTAAAAGAATCATCAAATAAATTTGATAATTCAAATATCCCAAAAAATACGCTTAGATTGATTGAAGAAGCTGAGAAATCAAAAAATTAAATTAACCCAGATATCTGAATAGCTGTATCACACATCCTGTTAGAAAATCCCCATTCATTATCATACCAAGAAAGAACTCTACTAAATTTTCCTTTAATAACTTGAGTTTGTGTTAAATCAAAAATTGAACTATGAGGGTTATGATTAAAATCTTTCGAAACTAATGGAGCTGAATTAGTTGCTAATATTCCTTTTAAAGGCCCATTAGCTGCTTTACTCATAGCATCATTTATACTTTCAGATGTAACTTCTTTATTAGGTACGAATGTAAGATCAATTAAAGAAACATTGGGTGTTGGAACTCTTATAGCAGTACCATCAAGTTTTCCTTTTAAACTTGGCAATACTAAACTCATAGCTTTAGCTGCTCCAGTAGAAGTTGGTATCATGGCATCTCCAGACGCTCTTGCTCTTCTTAAGTCTTTATGAAGTGTATCTAAAAGTTTTTGATCTCCTGTGTAACTATGAATAGTAGTCATATATCCATATTCAATACCAAAAGTATTTTCTAAAACCATGGCGACAGGTGCTAAGCAGTTTGTAGTACAAGAGCCATTAGAAATTATATTATGTTCTTTTTTCAAATCTTTGCTGTTTACTCCTTGAACTACAGTAAAATCTACTTCCTTTGCTGGAGCAGAAATAATTACTTTTTTAGCGCCAGCCTCTATGTGTTTGCCAGCTGATTTTTTATCTAAAAAAAAGCCAGTGCATTCTAAAACAACATTAGCTCCAATTTTTCCCCAAGGTAATTCGGACGGATCTCTCTTAGCAAAAACTTTGATATTTTGATCTCCTATTTGAAAACCATCTTTAGTTGTCTTTACATCATAATTTAATGTACCATGTGTGCTATCAAATTTGATTAAGTGAGCATTGGCTTCTATAGAACCAAGATCATTAATACCAACTACTTGAATTTTACCTTTATAGTTTTCTAATAAAGCTCTTAAGATAAGCCGCCCTATTCTACCAAATCCATTAATTCCTACTTTGACCATTTGTTATACGTATTTAAATACAACAATAAAATAAGCAACACAAATAATTGATGCTATCCACAAGAGACTACCAACGAGACCTAACCATGCTAAATGAATAAACGCACTTCCCAACAAAGAAACAAATAATCTATCACCTCTAGTTGTATCTAAACCTAAAATACCTTTTCTTGGAGAACCTCCTGGAACTTTCTTTTCCCAAATAAGCATTACCGTTATACATAAAGCTATAAAAATAAAAAAAGCAGCCGTTTGCCATGTCCATGCCATCCATGAAAATAAATCAAAATCAAAAAAACCTTTCTCTTTGGCTTTACCAACCTCACCCCATGTGGCTGCATATAATTTTGTAAACATTAAACTCTTCCCATCGCAAATCCTTTAGCGATATAATTTTTAACAAAGTAAATTACTATTGCTCCTGGAATTATTGTCAAAGTTCCTGCTGCAGCTAATAAACCCAGTTCGTATCCCGAGGTACTTGCCGTTCTAGTCATAGTAGCTGCTATTGGTTTTGCAGCAGTGGCTGTTAGTGTTTTCGCTAATAAAAGCTCAACCCAGGAAAACATAAAGCAGAAAAACATAGTTATACCTATCCCAGCTGCAATAGTTGGCACGAATATTTTAAAGAAAAATCTGCCAAAAGAATACCCGTCCACATAAGCTGTTTCGTCTAATTCTTTTGGAACTGCAGACATAAATCCTTCTAAGATCCATACTGCTAAAGGTATATTGAATAAACAATGCGATAAAGCAACAGCAATATGGGTATCAAATAAATTAACAGATGAATAAAACTGGAAAAATGGCAAAGCAAAAACTGCTGGTGGAGCCATTCTATTTGTTAACAACCAAAAAAATAAATGCTTATCACCTAAAAATTTATATCTTGAAAATGCGTAAGCTGCAGGTAAGGCGGCTGCTACTGAAATAATAGTATTAAATACTGTGTATGTAATTGAATTTATATAACCCATGTACCAAGTACTGTCTGTAAATATTTTTACATAATTCTCTGTTGTAAATTTTTGTGGCCATAAAGAATATGTATTTATTATTTCAGTAGTTGTCTTAAATGACATATTAATTAACCAATAGATCGGTAGCATTAAAAAAATTATATATAATGTAGGTACTAACCATTTGTATTTTTTCATGACTGCGCCTCATTTTTCATCATTAAATTATAAAATACCCAACAAACTAAAAGTACAATAAAGAAATATATTAATGACATCGCAGCCGCTGGTCCTAAATCAAATTGACCCAAAGCCATTTTAACTAAGTCAATAGATAAAAATGCTGTAGTATTTCCTGGCCCACCTCCTGTTAGTACAAATGGCTCAGTGTAAATCATAAAACTATCCATAAATCTTAATAAAATCGCTAAAGTTAAAACTTTTTTCATTTTTGGTAGTTCAATATATCTAAAAGTTGCCCACCTACTGGCACCATCAATTTCCGCAGCTTGATAGTATGCGGGCTGAATAGAGTTAAGTCCTGCATAAGATAAAAGAACAACTAAAGAAGTCCAATGCCAAACATCCATTAATATTGTTGTGAACCATGCATCGCCGGGTTGCTGTGTAAAGTTATAATCAAAACCCATTGCGTTTAATGAATGACCAAGAAAACCAATATCTGGGAGTGCAAAGATATTCCACATAGCGCCAACAACATTCCAAGGAATTAGAAGCGGCATAGACATTAAAATCAAACATACTGGTACACCCCATCCTTTTTTTGGCATTGTAAGTGCAATGGCAATTCCTAGAGGTATTTGTATTAGGAGTATTATAAAAGTAAAAGCAAATTGTCTACCTAGTGAAGCATGAAATCTTTCAGATAACAAAATTTGTTTAAACCATCGCGTGCCTTCCCAAGCAAATACGTTGTTTCCAAAAGTTTCTTGAAATGAATAATTTACCACTGTCATTAACGGAATAGCTGCATTAAATGCAACAAGAACAAATACGGGAATTACAAAATACCAAGCTTTTTGATTAATTGTTTTATTCATTATTCAATAATCCAGTTGTCTCCATAAACATAAGTATATTTTTGATTGAAAGTTATATGAGCGCTTTCACTTGGAATTTCAGTTGAAGCGTTAGATAATATTTTGATGTTTCCTCCATTACATTCTGTATCAACAATTTTATGTCTTCCAGTATTACTTACTCTTTTAATTTTAACTGGAATTCCATTTTTTGAAAAATTTATAAATTCAGGTCTTATACCTATTTGAGTTTTACTAAAATTTGATTTTTTTATAGCTTTATGACTTTGTATTTTTTGACCGCTGAAATTTATTTCACCATTTTTAATTTCACAAGGAAGTATATTCATTCCAGGCGAACCGATAAAATGTCCAACAAAAGTATGTTTGGGTTTCTCAAATAATTCAACGGGTGTTCCGGTTTGGACTATTTGACCTTCATGCATGACAACAACTTGATCTGCAAAAGTTAAAGCCTCTGTTTGATCATGTGTCACATAAATCATAGTACGATTAATTTTTTGGTGTAATTCTTTTAATTTAGATCTTAAAACCCATTTTAAATGTGGATCTATAACAGTTAATGGTTCATCAAACATAATTACATTTACATCTGATCTGACAAGTCCTCTACCTAAGGAAATTTTTTGCTTACCATCAGCTGTTAAGCCGGATGCTCTATTGTTCAGAGTAGTTGTTAACTCAAGCATCTCAGCTATTTCTTTAACTTTAGATGCAATCTGTGAATCAGAGAGACCTCTATTTTTTAAAGGGAAAGCTAAATTATCGTAAACTGACATTGTGTCGTAAATAACTGGAAACTGAAATATTTGAGCAATATCTCTTTCGACAGGGTTAAGTGATGTCATATCTTTATCATCAAATAAAACACTGCCTTTCGTTGGATTTAGTAAGCCTGAAATAATATTTAATAAAGTTGTCTTTCCACAACCAGATGGTCCTAAAAGAGCATAAGCTCCACCGTCTTTCCAATCAATATTAACATCTCTTAAAGCCCAGTCAGAATTATTATTCTGTTGCTCTAAATAGCTGTGACTTAAATCTTTTAAAGTTATTTTAGCCATTGTTTACCAATCTATTATTTTGATCAAAGTATAAAAACTCATCCGTGTTCATGTAAAGTTTAGTATCTTCTCCAACATTTTTTTGTTGAGTTCCATTTGATAATGAAACCCAGTTTAAACTTCCATTAGTAAAGTGTATTAAGCTTTCTGACCCGCTAAGTTCAGAAATTTGAACCTTGCCATTAATTTCAACTGAATTATTTCCCTCTTTATAAGTTGTAATATTATGAGGTCTTATACCTATTATATAAGTACCATCTTTAATTTTTGCTGATGATTTCCATTGAACATCATTATCAGAAAATTTACAATTATCTCCACTTTTTATAATCTCAGCTATATTCATCGGTGGATCACTAAAAACTTTAGCTGAAATTAAATTTTCAGGTCTATTATAAACCTCTAGCGTTTTGCCGTATTGAATAACTTTACCTTCTAATAGTGTTGCTGTATTCCCCCCAATCATCAGAGCATCAGATGGCTCTGTTGTTGCATAAACAACTATACAGTCTCTATCTTCGAATAATTTTGGTAATTCCTCTCTCAATTCCTCTCTTAGTTTAAAATCTAGATTTGCTAAAGGTTCATCTAACAAAATTAAATCTGAATCCTTTACTAAAGCTCTTGCTAATGCAGTTCTTTGTTGTTGTCCGCCTGATAATTCGTCAGGTTTTTTATTTAACATTGCTGATAATTTTAAAAGTTCAGCCACCTTTCCTACTCTTTGTTTAATCTCATCATTTTTGACTCCCGATATTGCTAGCGGAGAAGCAATATTTTCATAAACCGTATAATTTGGATAATTAATAAATTGCTGATAAACCATAGAACAATTTCTTTTTTGTACTTTCATACCTGTAACATTTTTTCCGTCAAACCATATCTCACCTGAGGTTGGTTTATCTAACCCTGCCATTATTTGCATTAATGTTGTCTTGCCAGCTAGTGTGGAACCGAGCAGTACGTTTATGGTATTTTTTTCTAATTTAATACTTGTAGGATGAATATGAGTATCTATTCCAACTTTTTTTTCTACATTTTTTAGTTCTAGACTCATAATTTAAAATTTAGTTTTAAAAAAAGGGGGCAGCTAGTGCCCCCTTTTCAATTTAGATTAACCTCTTACTATTTCCAAGCTTTCGCGTATGGAACAGTTTTTCCTTGAGGTTTCTCATTACGTTTAGCTTTCGGTGAACCTTTCTTATTTAACCAATAAGAAGCTTCTCTTGGTTTATTAAGTCTTGGTCCACATCCACCGTATGCATTGCTACCTTTATCAGCAGCTTCCATACGAGACATAACTAAGTCCATCTCTTCAGCAAGACGATCCATAGCTTGTTGTGGAGTAAACGCACCTGAGTTTACATCTCCAATTTGTTGCCACCAGATTTGTGCTAATTTCGGATAATCCGGAACGTTAACACCTGTTGGTGACCAAATATTTCTGTTATTTGATCTGTAGAACTCAACAAGTCCGCCAAGTGCTGGCGCTCTTTCTGTGAAAGATTTGTGGTCTATTGAACTATCTCTGATGATAGTTAAACCTACGTGACTTTTCTTAAGGTCTACTGTTTTTGATACAACGAATTGAGCGTACAGCCATGCAGCTTTTCTATTTTTAACTGGTGTAGACTTAAATAAAGTCCATGATCCAGCATCTTGATATCCAAGCTTCATGCCTTCTTCCCAATAAGGTCCTTTTGGTGATGGACCCATTCTCCATAACGGCATTCCATTAGCATCAACAACTTTGTTGTTAGGATTTTTTCCTACTAAAGAAGCTGTGAACGCTGTGTACCAGAATATTTGCTGAGCAACGTTTCCAGAAGATAGTGACGGTAAAGACTGGTAGAAGTCCATAGCCGCAGCACCTGGAGGAGCGTAATTTCTTAACCACTCATCCCATTTTCTAATTGCGTATACAGCAGCAGGACCATTAGCAGCTCCACCTCTTGTTACTGAAGCTCCAACAGGGTTACAAGAACCTTTTTCCATTCTAATTCCCCACTCGTCCACTGGTATTCCATTAGGTTTTCCTACATCACCTGCTCCAGCCATTGATAACCACGCGTCAGTCATTCTCCAACCTAAGTCGGGAGCTCTCTTACCGTAGTCCATGTGACCATAAATTCGAACACCATCAATATTTTTCACATCTTCAGAAAAATATTTAGCGATGTCTTCATAAGCAGACCAATTTAGAGGTACGCCTAAATCGTAGCCATATTTCTTTTTAAACCCTTTTTTAATTTCAGGTCTGTCAAACCAATCTTTTCTAAACCAATAAAGGTTAGCGAATTGTTGGTCAGGCATTTGGTATAAGTCACCATCTGGACCTGTAGTAAACTGTTTACCAATGAAATCATCTAAGTCTAAAGTTGGTAAAGTAACGTCTTTACCTTCTCCAGCCATCCATTTCGTTAAATTAACAGCTTGTTGCATTCTAGCGTGAGTACCAATCAAATCTGAGTCATTGATATAAGCGTCGTAAATACTTACGTTAGTTTGCATTTGTGTTTGAACAGCCATTACTACGTCACCTTCACCAAGTAACTGGTGATTAACTTTAATCCCAGTGATCTCTTCAAAAGCTTTTGTTAAAACTTTTGACTCATACTCGTGCGTTGGAATAGTTTCAGACAATACTTTGATAGACATTCCTTTGAAAGGCTTTGCAGCATTGTGGAACCACTCTAGCTCTTT
This sequence comes from uncultured Pelagibacteraceae bacterium, assembly GCA_902536385.1. Lineage (GTDB taxonomy): Bacteria > Pseudomonadota > Alphaproteobacteria > Pelagibacterales > Pelagibacteraceae > Pelagilacustribacter. The sequence continues at coordinate 30,742 of CACAWY010000003.1, read as the reverse complement.
CTCTCTTTCTTTAGATGAAAGTGTTGAAAGGCTAAATTCTCCATTAGACCATTTCTTAATTGCAGCCATATGACCGTCTGCAAATGCGTTAGAAATAGTTACGATTGAAAATGATACAGCAATAGCTAAGAAAGTTTTTAATGTTTTAAACATTTTATATTTCCCCCATTGTTGTTTTTAATGATTTAATATTGAACCAAAAATCAACTACAATGTACAGAGAGTAAAATTAAATAATTTCAACTACGAAGTGTATTAATTTATTAAAGCACGCTTAACCGCTTTTTCCCAACCTTTAATAAGCGTCGATCTAGATTTATTTTTTATTTTTGGAGAAAACTTTTTATCTAAATGCCAATTTTTTGAAATATCTTTTAATGATTTATATACGCCAATTTGTAAACCAGCTATAAAAGCTGCGCCTAAAGCTGTTGTCTCTTGAACTTTAGGTCTTAAAACTTTTACATTTACGATGTCTGATAAAAATTGAGAGAACCAATTATTCATAACCATGCCACCATCTACTTTCATTATTTTGGGTCTGAGACCATCATGTTTCATGGCTTCGAAGAGATCAAAAGTTTGATAAGCTACTGCTTCTATAGTAGCTCTAACTATTTCTTTAGGGCTTGTATCCCTTGTAATGCCACTTAAAACACCTCTAGCATTGGCATCCCAGTAAGGCGCTCCTAATCCAGTGAATGCGGGGACTAAATAAATGTCATTATTATTATTGAGTGACTTTACTATTTTTTCTGTTTCAGGTGCTTTTTTAAAAAATTTCATTCTGTCTCTTAACCATTGGACCCCTGCTCCAGCAATAAAGATTGAGCCTTCCATAGCGTATGTTGTTTTGCCCTTAATCCTATAAGCTATTGTCGTCAATAATCGATTTTTAGAATAAATTTTCTTTGAACCTGTATTTAATAAAACGAAAGCTCCCGTACCATATGTACTCTTTAAAGACCCTGGTTCGAAACAACATTGACCAATAGTTGCTGATTGTTGATCTCCAACTACACCATTTATAGGTATTGATTTTCTGGTAATCGATGAATGAGTTTGTCCATAATCGTCTGCACAATCTTTTACTTCAGGTAAGATATGTTTTTTAATTTTAAGTAAGTTTAATATTGTATCATCCCATTTATTAGATGATATATTATAAATCATTGTTCTACTAGCGTTAGTGGCATCTGTTGCGTGAACTTTACCTTTTGTAAGTTTCCATATTAAAAAACTATCAATTGTTCCAAACAATAACTGTTTTTTATTCATTAATTGTCTTGCTTTTGGCACATTATCTAAAATCCATTTGATTTTAGTTCCGGAAAAATAAGAGTCGATAAGCAGCCCAGTCTTATTAAAAATCATCGTATCCTTATTTTGTTTTCTAAGTTTTTTACAAAATTCTTCTTGTCTTCTATCTTGCCATACAATCGCTTTATAAACGGGCTGGCCAGTTTTTTTATCCCATAAAACTGTGGTTTCCCTTTGATTTGTAATACCTATACTTAAAATTTCTCCTTTTAACTTTTTTGCTTTTTGAATGACATCTTTTAAAGTTTTAACGGTTGTTCTCCATATCTCATCGGGATCATGCTCGACCCATCCACTTTTGGGAAAATATTGAGTAAATTCTTTTTGTGATGAAAAAATTGGTTTACCTTTTAGATCAAAAAGAATTGATCTATTTGATGTTGTTCCGGCATCAATTGAAATTATAAATTTTTTCATTATCTAAATGCTTCCCAATTGAATTCAAGTTTTTTATCCTCAACAATAGCATTAATCATACTAAGCATTAAAGGTAATTTTTTTTCATCAAAATCCTCATTTACTTTTTTAGCAATCTCTAATGCTAAGTCTGCACCTTCAACAGTAACTTTTTGCATTTTTTTTTTTTTTGCTTCTGAAAAGGTTAAACCTTCACCGATGTAATACCCCATCTTAGCGTTTCTGCCTCCACCAGAACTAACATATAGATCACCCAAACCCGCTAAACCTTTAACTGTCTCTTTTTTACCTTTTAAGTATTCAACAAATATTTCCATTTCATGAATTGATTGCTTAATTAAAGCTGAGGCAGTATTTAAATAATTCTTTTCTCTTACCTCATCTGAAATATTTTTGCTACATAAGCCCCTTGCAGCTCCAACTGCCATAGAAAAAATATTTTTTATAGCTGCAGATACTTCTACTCCGTTTAAATCTTCTGAAAACGAAGTATGATAGTAATTAGTATTTAACATATCTGCTATTTTTTTTGCAGTTTTTATATCTTTATTTGCAATAACTACGCTACTGTGAACTCTATTTGCCAATCCCGCTGCGAGACAAGGACCTCCTACTGCTGAAATATTTGTTTTTGTAATTCCCTTTTCCAACAATAATCTCTGAAGTTTATCTACTAGTAGCTCATAGTTATTTTTATGAACGCTCAAACCTTTTGTAAGCATTAATAAATTAGGAATTTGTTTTTCTCTATAAATCCTAAATAATTGATCTGCTACCCATTCTATACCTTTTGAGCTTATTCCAAGAACTATTAAATCAACGTTTGATTTTAGCACCTGATCAAATTTATCAAATTTAAAAACCTTAATTTCTTGGGGTATTTTAGTTTTTAATCCTGCATGTAAATTTTTATTAGCTTTAAAATCATCAATAAAATCATTTTCTAAATGAGTACCGACAATATTAACATCGTAATTATTATCCAAGCATGGTAACGCAAAAGCTGAGCCCATTGCACCTGCACCAATTATTACAATTTTTGTCATTTAATCCTTAAAAAATATTTTTTTGAAAATTAAAAAGAACGATATTAGCTCAATTTTTCCTATAATCATAAAGATAATTAAACTTATTTTTGATGATATTAATAAATTTGCGAAGTTTATGTTTTGTAAATTATACATTTCAGAATTTACAGTATTCGTAAGGGCTAATATGGAAAGTTTAAATGATCTTTCAAACCCTATGTTATCAAAAACTAAAAAACTAGACAAAATAAATAAACTAATAAAGAAAGAAATAAAAATTAAAAAAGAAATTCTAATATTATCATCAGTAATTTTTTTATCTGAACTGAAAATTGTTTTATTAATTATACTATTAGGACTTATTAATTTAATTATTTCTGCAGATGTTATCTTTAAAAGAATATATATTCTAGTCAATTTAATACCAGATGTATTAGATATGATTGAACCACCAATAATTGTAATTAATAAAAAATATAAACTTAAATTTTTATCATTTTCAACCAAAGTTATTCCAGAATTAGCAATACTACTTAAAACACAGAGAATTGTATTTAAACCATCAAAGTTATTAAAATAAATTGGTAAAATTAAAACTAAAGATAATCCAAGAAGATAAAAATCTTCTTTATGATAATTAATAAAATTTTTTTTATTAAAAATATTAAATAAAAGATAAAAATTTAAGATAGATAAAATAAAAGAAAAAATCAAAATAATCTTTTGGAAATTTGAAGAAATTATTTCACTTAAGTTATCTGATGGCAAAAAGCCACCTCCTGAAATTAAGGTCATGGTTAAATTTAAAGAGTTGAAAAGTCGTACACCAGACAAATTAAGTAAAGAAAATAATATAAAACTTAAAACAGTATAGAACATAAATATTTTAATAATGTTATTTTTTATATTTTCTTCAGATTTAAAATTGCTTTCTCCTGAATAAGTTAAGTTAGTCATTTTAAAATTAAAGTTTTTGTTAGAAAATAGTAAGATTAGAAAAAGTAAAAAGTATAAACCACCTATCCATTGTGTCGATGATCTCCAAAGTATTAATGTTGGATCTAAATATTTTATATTTTTAAAAATTGAAAAACCAGTTCCTGTTAATCCAGATATAGCTTCAAAAAAAGCACCAATAAAAGTAACTTGAAAATTACTTAGATAGAAAGGAATAGATATTAATAAACCTAATATAATATATACAAGTATAACTAAAATTAGTTGCTCAATGAAATTTAAATTTTTTGTGGCTTTTTTTCCAAGAAAATAAAATGAAAGACCAAAAATAAGAGATAAAACTAGAGTTGTAAAATATGCTTTTATACTTAAAAAATAATCAAAATAGGATGAGTATAATATATTTATAAATGACAATAAACTTATTGGGAAACAAAATAGGCTCAAAAAAAAACTGATACTTCTTAGATTCATCAAAAATTAAATTGATCCAAAACTGAATATATCCTCAACTGCTTTTAATTGTTCTCTTTTAGCTAGAAAAACAACTAAATCATCTTTTTCAAATATAAAATTAGACCTGGGTATAACGACTTTGTTTTTTCTAACAATAGCACCTATTCTTATATCTTCAGGAAGATTAGAGTCTCTTATTTTTTTATTTAACAACTCAGATTTATCAAGAATTTTTGCTTCTATAAACTCATAAGCGCCATCCAAAACTGAATAAACTGTACCTATAGTTCCTCTATGTACATGTTCCATAATTCTGGATACAGTTGTCATTCGTGGATCCACTAAATCGTCAATGTTAAGTGAGTCTTGCAATAAATTATAGTTAGATTTATTTACTATAGCGATAGTTCTTTTTTTAAGTCCAGTTTTTTCGGCTAAAACGCAAGCCATCATATTATTTTCATCATCGTTGGTTAGGGCCAACACGGTTTCAGATCCCTCTAAATTTGCCTCCTTTAAAATATCTTCATCCAGAGCGTCTCCATTAATAACGATTGAGGAAGAAAGTTCATTTGCAATTTCTTCTGCTCTTTTCTTATCTTTTTCAATAATTTTAATTCTTAAATCTTCAAAATGTTCCTCTAACATTTTAGCTAAATTTAATCCGATATTACCCCCGCCAATAATTAATACGTTTTTGGATACTTTTTCATCATGACCAAATGCTTTTAAAATTTGATTAAGTTGGTCGCTACTAACAACTACGTAAACATTATCATCTTCAAGCATCTGATCATTTTTTTTAAGATATATAAATTTTTCTTTTCTAACAGCGCCAACAATATTAGCTTTAAAATCTGGAAATTTTTCAGTCAATTTTTTCAAAGGTATATTTTTAATTGGACAATTTTTTTCAATTGAAATTTCCAGCATTTTTACTTTATTATTTCCAAATGGAACGTTATCGAGTGCTCCTGGAGCTTCTAATCTTCTATACAAAGATTTTGCAACCTCAATCTCTGGAGAAATGATTACATCAATCGGTATGTTTGATTTATTAAATAATTTACCCCATTTTCCCTCTAAAAAATCTTTAGTTCTAATCCTGGCGATTTTTTTAGACACGTTAAATAATGAGCTAGCTAATTGACAAACAATCATATTTGTTTCATCATTTCTTGTTACTGCGATTATCATGTCTGCATTTTCAGTGCCTGCATTTTCCAAAACAGTTGGAAGTGAAGCTCTACCGACAATACCCTTAACATCTTGAGTGTCATTAATTTTTTTAATGTCATCAGAAGATTGGTCGATTACCGTTACTGAGTGTCCTTGTGCAGATAATTGTTTGCTAATTGAAAAGCCGACCTTGCCAGCTCCACATATAATAATATTCATTTTAGTTTATGCCTTTAATTCCAAGCTCTTTAAGCTTTCTATGTAGTGCTGATCGTTCCATTCCAATAAAGTCAGCTGTTTTTGAGATATTGCCGTGATTTTTCTTCAACTGTATCATCAGGTATTCTTTTTCAAAGTGTTTACGAGCCTCTTTTAATGGTGATGAAAATGATTTTTCTAAAAGATCGTTATTTGATAATACCGATGATGAAGGGTTCAAAATATCTTCAATTAATTTATTTATATTTGATTTTGACTCATTGGATGTTAATATTGTAATTCTCTCTACTAAATTCCTCAGTTCTCTTACATTACCAGGCCAGTTATATGTATATAAATTATCATTTTTAATATCTATATTTGGTTTAGGTACTCCGTTTATTTCGGATAATTTATCCATAAAATATTCTATTAATAATGGAATATCTTCAGTTCTAGACCCTAAAGATGAAAGTTCTATCGGCATAACATTTAGCCTGTGGTACAAATCCTCTCTAAATTTATTATCTTTAACTAAAACATTTAAATCTTTTGAAGTAGAAGATATTAACCTTATATTAACATTTATGTCTTTCACACCATTTAATCTCTTAAATTTTTGATCTATCAAAACTCTTAAAACATTAGCTTGAGTTTCATGAGGTATTTCAGAAACTTCGTCAATCAATAATGTGCCTCTGTTCGCTCTTTCTAAAGCTCCAAATGAAATCGTTCCGTCCTCAAATTCTTCTCCGAATAATTCTTTTTCATAGGTGCTTTCTTTTAATAATGCAGCATTGATGATAACAAAAGATTCTTTCGAACGAATTGAGTTCTTATGAATTTTTCTGGCAACTAATTCTTTTCCGGTACCCGTAGGCCCAAAAATTAGTACTCTACTTTCAGAAGTAGAAAGTTTATCTATAATTTTTTTTACTTTCGTTATAGATGGGCTTTTTCCTATCAATTCAAAAGAATGAAAAAGCTTATTTTCTATAATGTCTTTTTCTTTTTTAAGTTCAAAGGACTCCAGGCCTCTTTTAACGTAATTTAATATTTTTTCTTTTGAAAAAGGTTTCTCAATAAACTCATAAGCTCCAAGTCTTGTTGCCTCTACAGCAATTGAAACTGTTGCATGACCTGAAATCATTATTACTGGAGTAAATTTATTTTTTTTGGTGACTAACTTTAAAAGATCGATTCCATCTTTATCAGTCTTATCCAATTTAATATCAATTATAGCTAAATCTGGTAGTTTCTTATTTATTTCAAAAACAGCTTGGTCATAATTAGCTGCTGTTCTGACTATAAAATTTTGATCAACTAAAATGTTGCTCACAAGTGAGCGAATATCTGGATTATCATCAATAACTAAAATTTCTTTATGCATTAAACTTTGGCAATGATATTGAGATTATAGTGCCTTTTCCTTTTTTTTGATTTTTAATAGAAAAATTACCAGAGTGTTCATTTATTATTTTAGTAACTATTGGTAAGCCTAAACCAGTTCCTTTTTTTTTTGTTGTAAAGTAAGGGGTCATTGCTTTTTTCGCGTCTCTAATACCTGGACCATTATCTGTCAACCTACAAACTATATAGTCGTTATTATTGTTAATTTCTATGTCTATATTCCCTTTAAAATTAGGGTCTTTTTTAATGATATCTTCAAAAGCTTCCTCAGAATTCTTTATTAAATTTATAAAAACTCTATTTAATTGATCCTCATCACCATTAATGAATGCTTTATCATTTTTAGTTTCAAAATTTATTGAATTTTTAGAAGTCATGCTAATAAACTCTAAAGTTTTGTTAATGAGATTGTTTAGATTTACCTTTTTAAGAATTGGCCTTGGCATTCTAGCAAAATTTGAAAATTCGTTTACAAGTTTTTCAATTTCTTTAATTTGTCGATTGATCGTTTCTAAATATTTTTCATATTGTTCACCTTGATTAGATAATTTATCTTTATATTTTTCTCTGAGATTGTCTATTGAAAGTTGTATCGGAGTTAAGGGATTTTTTATTTCATGAGCCAATTTTCTTGCAACTGTTTCCCAAGCTTCATATCTTTCAGTAATTAGTAGTTTGTCTTGTTGTTCTTTTAATCTTTCAATCATTGAATTAAAATTTTTACAAAGTAGTTTTAATTCATCATCAGTCTCAAGTTCAGGCACTTTTACATCTAAAGCGCCTTTACTAATTGAGTCTGAAGCACCAATTAGGTTGATAATTGGTCGTGTTAATCTAGATGCAAACGTTATTGCTATTGAAGTGGATAAAAATAATAACAATGTCACCACAATTATATATATTATTGCGAATGTGACTTTTATTCCAGTTTGACTATTTTCTACCGAGTAATAAAAACTTACAGCTTGCTCAGTTTCATTCAAGTATCTTAAAATTTCTGGATCTATGTTTCTTGAAATATATAAATAAGTGTCAACCAAAGAAGTAAGTTTTGTCATCACTGTTGTTTTGTTTTCTAAGTTGTTTGATACAAAAACAGGCTTGCCCTCTAATACTTGGTCAAAGTCTTCATCTGAGGGAATAATAAATTCGTCAGTAATATCTCGAACATCAGATAATAAAATATTTCCTAAACTATCAATTAAATATACATCATCAATTCTTCTTAAAAGTTTTTCAGCTCTCATTATATTTCTAAATCTATTTGGATTAGAATAATACTCGCTTGATGCTCTATTTAAACCTACACTCATTAAGATTACATCTGATAAAACATTTTCTTTGCTCTCTTCTAAATAATTCTTTGCTACATCGAAAGAGTTATTTACTGCTTTCGTTATTTGTTTATCAAAATAATTTTGCACACCAAAATTAAAAATAAATAATGAAAAGACTGCAACTATTAAAGAAGGGATTACTGTAAAAAGTGAGAATACTGAAATATACTTTAGGTTGGTTTGTGAACCTTTTTTATTTTTTTTTCCTGTATAGTAAAATCTGTAAAAGTTTTTAAATATAAGTCCAAAAAAAATTAATAATAATAAAATATCAATAATTAATAAATTTTGTAAATTTTTGTCTGTTAAAGTAACAAAACCCTCATTAATAAAGGTCAAAAAAGTTACGATCCCCATAAAAATACACAAAAATGAGGATAAAATAATCCAATTGAAATTTTTTATAATCTTAAACATTTTAAATAAGCATTAAATATTTTTATAAATATAATATAACTTTATACTATGAGTTTTAATTTAATAATTCTAGCAGCAGGAAATAGCCATAGATTCAAGTCGAATATTGGTAAACCTTACCAGAAAATAGCAGGTAAATCATTGATTGAAATAAATGTTAATAAAGCTCGCAAATTCAAACAAATAAAAAAAATTGTCCTAGTATACAATAGAAAAGATTCCAGACTAGTCAAAGCCCTAAATCTTAAAAATGTGAAATTTATAACTGGAGGTAATAGTAGACAAAAATCTACTTTTAATGCTCTTAGATATTTAATCAGTAAAAAAGCATCATCTAAAGTTTTAATTCATGATGTCGCGAGGCCAAATTTTTCAACAAGACTTTTAAGTTCGATATTACAAAATATGAGAAATGCAAGAGCAGTTGTGCCCAAGATTAAAGTTCAAGATGCAATAAAACAAATAATAGACTCTAGCAAGGAAGAATACATTGTTGGGAAAAAAAGGGATAATTTATTTTTAACTCAAACACCGCAAGCCTTTAATTTAAAGGAAATTTATCAATTACACAAAACAAACTCAGATAAATATAAAGACGACGATATCTCTTTATACATGGATCTTAATAAAGTTAAGTTTATTGATGGTGAAAATAATAACTTTAAAATCACAGACAAATCAGATTTTGAAAATTTAAAAAATATTTATAAATCTAAACAAACCGTCGGTATAGGATTTGATGTTCACAGACTGGTTCCCAAAAGAAAACTTTTTTTAGCCGGCTTAAAAGTAAAATCTAAATTAGGAACACTAGGGCACTCTGATGGTGATCCAGTTCTTCATTCAATTACAGATGCAATTTTAGGTGCATGTAAAATGGGTGATATAGGTCAGATGTTTTCAGATAAGAGTAAACGATTTAAAAATATAAGATCTTCTATTTTGCTAAAGAAAATAATAGAACGGATTAAGTTAAAAGGATATTTTATAAACAATATTGATGTAAATATCATTACTCAAACACCAAAAATTAAAAATTTAAAAAGTAAAATGATTAATAATATTGCTAAACTTTGTGAAATTTCTGAAAATCAAATTAATATTAAAGGTAAAACTACTGAGAAATTAGGGGTTGTTGGAAAAGAAAAAGCTATAGCGTGTGAGGTTATATGTTCAATTATAAAATATGATTAAAAATATTAATTATTTATTTGTTACTTGTTTCGGTATTGGTTCTTTAAGATTTGCTCCTGGTACTATTACATCGTTAGTAACGACTATTTTTTTATACAGTTTGTTTCATATAATTAATCTATCTAGTAAAAGTGTTTTAATAATTTTGTTAATAATTTTTCTGTATTCATTTTATGCTGTATCGGAATATATAAAATACAAAGAAAATAAAGATCCTAAAGAAGTTGTAATAGATGAATTTATTGGTCAGTCTATTCCAATTTATCTTTATGAAATTTCACACGGTACATTAAAGGGGTCACAAGAGGCAATTTTGTTTTATTTGTATATTTTTATTTTATTTAGATTTTTTGATATTAAAAAACCATTCCCGGCAAATTTTTTTGACAAAAAGTTTAAAAATAGTTTGGGTGTTATAATAGATGATGTAATCGCAGGGCTTTATGTTGTTCTTACTTTAATAATTTTTATGGTGATAAAATCAAAATTTTTCTTATGAATTTAAATAAAAAGATAGTTTCCCTACTTAAAAGCAAAAAGCTGAAAATTTCTACTGCTGAGTCTTGCACGGGTGGAATGCTTTCAAGCTCTATTACGTCGGTCAATGGATCTTCAAAAGTATTTATAATGGGTTTGGTTACCTACTCTAATAAAGCAAAAATAAATATATTAAATGTACCTAAAAAAATAATAAAAAATTATGGTGCTGTAAGTGTTCAGTGCTGTATGTCTATGGTTAATAATTTAAGTAAAATTAGTAAATCAAAAGTGTGTATTTCAATAACTGGGATAGCTGGGCCTAAAGGTGGATCTAAACAAAAACCTGTGGGTTTAGTTTACATTGGAATAAAAGTTGGAAAAAAGGTCGTTATCAACAAATGTAATTTCAGAAATAATGGAAGAACTTTTATTCAAAAAGAAACAGTAAAAAAATCTCTTAATTTATTAATAAAACTGATTAAATAGGATAGCTGAATTCTGGATTAACAATAACATCTAAAAGATGGGCTGTAAAACTGTTAAGTAATAAAAAAATACTAAAGGCAATTATATAAAGTATAAAAACTAAAAAATTTCTAGTCCTTTTTCTTTGCAATAATTCTTTATCTTCTGGAACCCACTCTTTATTTTTAGACTTAAAGTCATAGGAAAACATCCAATAAGTTAAGTTTGTTTCATTCGGGTCCCCCGTTCTAATTGTTTTAATATACGACGATAAGAATTTGAAAGTTAGAATAAATAAAATTAATAAAGAAGATATAGTAAACATTATTTGTACAATTTAATTGCTCTTTCTTCGAAAGCTTTAGCAATTTTATTTAAACCAAGTTCAAAAGATTTTTTCATTATCCCATTCAATATTGGATTTTTCAATTCAAAATCTATAAAAAATTCTAATTGGGTAGCGTTGTTTACCTCTTTAAATTTCCATTCGTTTTTGAGGTGTTTTAGTGGTCCATCAAGATTCGTTACGATAATTTTATCTTTCTCTTTATAGAAAGTTACATGGCTTGAAAAAGTTTCATTTAATATACTTTTTCCTACTTTTAAATCTCCATTAAAAGTAATTAAATCAACACTTTCATTTTTATCATAAATCTTGCCTTCAATGCACCAAGGAACAAACTCTGGATATTTTTCAATATCAAGAATCATTTCTGCTAATTGCTTCTTTTTACAAGGGATAATCTTTTTTATTGATGCGGATGACATTCAAGCTTTTTATTTCTTGCATCCTGTAATTTTCTAAAATCTTCGTCAGCATGATAAGAAGATCTTGTTAAAGGAGATGAAGACACAAGTAAAAATCCTTTTGTCTTTGCAATTTGCTCGAACTCTTTAAATTCATCAGGATGATAGTAACGGTTTAAAGGATGATGTTTTGGGGAAGGCTGTAAATATTGACCAATTGTAATAAAATCAACCTCAGCAGATCTAAGATCATCCATTACCTGAATTACTTCTTCTTTATTTTCACCTAAACCAACCATTATCCCAGATTTAGTGAAAACTTTTTTATTAATCTTTTTTGCATTCTTTAAAAGTTCTAACGAAGCAAAATATCTAGCTCCCGGCCTCACAATTGTATAAAGTCTTGGAACTGTTTCTATATTATGATTAAAAACATCAAGGTCTGCACTCAAAACTTTTTTATACGCTTCGCCTTTCCTTAAAAAATCAGGGGTTAACACTTCAATAGATGTTTCCGGATTTTTTTCTCTTGTGGCTTTTACGACTTTGTAAAAATGTTCTGATCCACCGTCAGCTAAATCATCTCTGTCTACAGAGGTTATCACAACATGTTTCAAACTTAAACTATGTACTGCTTTGGCAATTTTTGCTGGTTCGAAAATATCTAAGTCAGTTGGCTTTCCAGTTTTGACGTCACAAAATGAACACGCTCTTGTACATGTGTCACCCATAATCATAAATGTTGCATGTTTTTTGCTCCAACATTCAGTAATATTTGGACAATTTGCTTCTTGGCAAACCGTAACCAAATTATTTTGATTAACAACCTGCTTTGTTTGAAAAAAAATTTGTGAGTCTACCATTTTAGATCTAATCCATTCGGGTTTTCTTTTTATTGGATTAAAAGGTTTATTTACTTTTTCTGGATGTCTTGGTTTTTGTTTCATTTTAATTTAATTATAATTTCGTCTTTTGTACCGTATCTAAACTTTTCTCTGTAGATCAAATCTATATAATCTGAATTATTATTTTTTACTAATGATATTTTTTGCTCGAGTTCTTCCAATTTGACGGCTAAAATATTTTCTTTTTTCTTAAGTTCTTCGTAAACATTTTTTTTATCAAAATAAGAAAGTAAACCTCTTTCTCCTCCAATTAAGTTAATTCCTATATATAATATTAAAAAAATATTACATAATATAAACTTTCTTTTTTTTAAACTTTCAATAAGTCGCATAGACTAGATTCTAGCCATTTTAGCATCATTTCCAAGTTCTTCTTCTATGCGCAATAATCTGTTGTATTTCGCTACTCTTTCAGATCTCGCTAAAGATCCAGTTTTAATTTGAGAAGACATAGTCGCTGACGCCAAATCAGCAATAAATGTATCTTCGGTATCCCCAGATCTGTGAGAAATGATAGTATTAAAATTTGCAGCTTTTGCCATTGAAATTACTTCTAAAGTTTCAGTCAAAGTGCCTATTTGATTTGGTTTTACTAAAATACAATTTGCTGACTTTTCTTTTATTCCTTTACTTAAACGTTTTGCATTTGTAACGAATAAATCATCTCCTACAATTTGAACATTTTTCCCTATTTCGTTTGTAATTTTTTTCCATGAATTCCAGTCCTCTTCAGCAAAAGGGTCCTCTATTGATTTAATTGGATAGCTAGATGTTAGTTTTTTATAATAACTGATATTATCTTCTACTGTTGTGTAATTTTTAGATTGAATTGAATACTCCCCTTTTTCATTAATCAATTCATTAGCTGCTACATCTAGACAAATAACTATATCTTTTCCTGGTTTTAAATTTGACTTTTCTATTGCATTTACAATTAACTCCAATGCTTGCTCATTTGTATTAATTGATGGAGCGAATCCGCCTTCATCTCCAACATTTGTGAGCATTTTGTTTGATTTTAATAATCTCTTTAAATTTTGAATAACAACATAACATTTTTCAATAGCGTCCATAAAATTTTTAGCTGAGTCAGGTCTAATCATAAATTCTTGAATATTTAGGTCATTGTCAGCATGCGCACCACCATTAATAATGTTCATTAACGGTATGGGTAAGGAAAAAGTATTCCCTAAATATTTAAATAATGATTTTTTATTTGATAAAGCTGAACATTTTGAATTCGCTAGTGATACTGCTAAAGTAGCATTAGCACCCAAATTTGTTTTATTTTCACTTCCGTCTAAATCTAATAAAGCTTTATCAATTTTTTTTTGGTTGTCTGACTCGAGACCTTTAAGTTTATCCGAAATTTTATTATTTATATTTTCAACTGCTATATTTACACTTTTGCCTAAAAATTTATTTTTATCCTGATCTCTTAATTCGTGTGCTTCAAATGCACCGGTTGAAGCGCCTGATGGAGAAATTGCAGTGGCAGAAATATTATTTTCTAAAAAAACTTCTGCCTCAACTGTTGGATTTCCTCTACTATCAAAGACCTGTCTGCCTTTTATACTTTTAATTTTTGCCATTCTTATTTTACTATCTTATCGATCTCGGTAAGTTTTTTTAACAAAGTTTTTACTTCACTTAATGGAACCATGTTTGGACCATCTGAAGGCGCATTATCTGGATCTTCATGTGTTTCCATAAAAATTGCTCCTACGCCAACGGCAATAGCAGCACGAGCTAAACAAGGAACAAATTCTCTTTGTCCACCACTTTTCTCTCCCATGCCACCTGGTTGTTGTACTGAATGAGTTGCATCAAATACAATTGGAAATCCGAATTTCGACATTATGGGTAGGGCTCTCATGTCTGAAACAAGAGTATTGTAACCAAAGCTTGCTCCTCTTTCTGTAATTAAAATATTTTTATTCCCAGAGTCTTCAATTTTTTTTATTACATTAGCCATATCCCACGGAGCTAAAAATTGTCCCTTTTTTACATTAATTATCTTACCAGTTTTTGCTGCGGCAATTAATAAATCAGTTTGTCTACATAAAAATGCTGGAATTTGAAGGACATCCACATGATTGGAAACTACAGAACATTGTTCGGCCGTATGAACGTCAGTCAAAACTGGAACACCAACTTCTTTTCTAATTTTATCGAAAATGGGTAGTGATTTTTCCAAACCTAAACCTCTTTTTCCTTTTAAACTTGTTCTATTAGCTTTATCAAAAGAAGTTTTGTAAATAAGATTAATACCTAGTTCGCTTGTAATTTTTTTTAGTTCTTTTGAAATTTTTATAGCATGCTCTTCGCTTTCAAGCTGACAAGGGCCAGCGATTAGAGTAAATGGTTTGTTGTTAGCAATCTCAAAATTAGAACATTTTACTGTATGATTATTCATTTTGTCTTATTGATTTTTGCGGCCTTTATAAATGATGAGAATAAAGGATGTGGTGATAAAGGTCTAGATTTAAATTCAGGATGAAATTGAACGCCAATAAACCAAGGATGGTTTTCCAATTCTATAATTTCTGGTAATTTGTTGTCTGGAGATAAACCCGAAAAAATCATTCCTTTATTTTCAAAATCTTTTTTATAGTTGATATTAACTTCATACCTATGACGATGTCTTTCGTTTATCTTCACTGCATTATAAATTTTACTTATTTTTGTGTCTTTTTTAAGTCTTGCTTCATAACTACCTAAACGCATTGTTCCGCCTAAATCTTTGTCAGTTCCCTTCATCAATTTTCCATCTTTTGTCCATTCACTCATAAGTCCAACGACTGATGCTTTAGATGGACCAAATTCGCTAGATGTTGCTTTTTTTATATTTAATTTATTTCTAGCGAATTCGATCACTGCCATTTGCATACCAAAGCAAATGCCTAAAAAAGGAATTTTGTTTAATCTTGCATAATTAATAGCTGCTATTTTTCCCTCTGTGCCTCTTTTACCAAATCCACCTGGTATCAAAATTCCAGATACTCCTTTAAGTTTAATTTTTATTTCACTTGGTTTTAAAAAGTCAGACTCAATTCTTATTAAGTTCACTTTTAAATTATTTGCTATTCCACCATGTGTTAAAGCCTCGTCTAAAGATTTGTATGCATCTTTAAGTTCAACATACTTTCCAATTATTGCTATGTTAACTTTATTTTTTGTTTTCAAAACTAAATGGGTAATTTTTTTCCAAGGAGAAAGATTTACTTTTTTCTTAGGTTTAATTCTAAAAAATCTTAATACCCTTTCATCTAGTTTCTCTTTATTAAAACTTATCGGAGCCTCATAAATTGTTTTTACGTCCACAGTTTCTATAACATCTTCTATTGCAACGTTGCAAAATAATGAAATTTTCTTTCTTTGATCTAAAGGTATAGATCTTTCAGATCTGCAAATAATAATATCTGGTTGAATACCTATGCTCCTTAATTCTTTAACTGAATGTTGGGTTGGTTTTGTTTTTATCTCATCGGAAGCCTTCATGTAAGGAACTAAGGTTAGGTGAATGAATAATGTATTTTTTTTGCCTATTTCATTTGAAAATTGTCTTATAGCTTCTAAAAAAGGTAGACTTTCGATATCACCGACAGTACCTCCTATCTCGCAAATTACGAAGTCCTCTTTAGCAACATCATTTTTAATAAATTCTTTAATTCTATTTGTGATATGGGGAATGACTTGAACAGTTTTTCCTAAATATTTGCCTTGTCGCTCTCTTTTTAATACATCGTTATAAATTTTTCCTGTTGTTATATTATCTGATTTTTTGGCAGATATTCCTGAAAATCTCTCATAATGTCCTAAATCCAAATCAGTTTCTGCACCATCATCCGTAACGAAAACTTCACCATGTTGAAATGGACTCATAGTTCCTGGGTCAACATTTAAATATGGATCAAGTTTTCTAATTCTAACTTTGTAACCTCTGGATTGTAATAAATAAGCTAATGATGCAGATGATAATCCTTTTCCTAAAGATGAGACCACGCCGCCAGTTACGAATATATATCGCGCCATGGAAGTATGTTATACTTCAAAAATTGATAATTACAAAGTCTTAATTACTTGGTTTCGGGGATTTGTGGAAGGTTTGAGTCTTCTTCTTTTTCTTTTTCTAAAACTGATTGCGTTTCACGCAACTCGTCTCTAGAGATTGCAACAATTGCAATACTACATATGATAAATAAGGCTGCAATAATTGAAGTAAATTTAGTTAAAAAAGTTCCTACAGTTCTGGCTGACGTGAAATTATCTTGTGAAACGCCTAAGCCTAATGCTCCTCCTTCTGACCTTTGTAATAGAATAACTATAATTAAAATTACAGCCAAAATGATATTAACTAGTATAAGTAAATTTTCCATGATGCTTATCTATAGTAATTCTTTATTATATCAATAAATTTTTTAGATGATTTTGAAGCTCCTCCAATCAAAAATCCATCAATTTCTTTAATTTCTTTAAATACTCCAACGGTGTTACCATCTACTGACCCCCCATACAAAACGGAAATATTTTTTTTCTTAAAAATACCTTTAAGAACCTTTTTTATGTAAATTATTGTTTTATTTAATTCCGTTTTTGTTGGTATTTTACCTGTACCAATTGACCAAACTGGTTCGTAAGCTATTATAATATTTTTTTTATTAAGTTTTCGATCTAAAACTCTAGAAAGTTGTTTCTTAAGAACACTAAAAGTTTTATTATTTTTTTTATCTATTTTATTTTCTCCGATGCAATAGACTACTTTTAAGTTATTTCTTAAAGCAAGCGAAACTTTATTTTTAAGCATGAGATCGGTATCACCTTCAGAACGATTATCAGAATGACCTACGAGAGTAAATTTTGCCCCAACACTTTTAATCATATAAGGGCTAATCGCTGCAGTGTTGGATGAAAAAATATCTTTTTGATAACAATTTTGTGAACCTATTAAAATCTTCTTTTTTTTAAAATATTTAGCGTAACTCTCTAATAAAGTGTATGGAGGTGTAATAAAAACTCTGTATTTTTTTTGATGTTTATCTTTTAGGTAAAAAGAATTAATTTTATTGAGTATATTTATAGACTTTGGAACACCAAACATTTTCCAATTTCCAATAAAATATCTCATTATTTGCCTTAATATTAAATTTAATCTATAGGTGTATAAATTTAGGAACTTAATAAATTATTATAATGCTAACTTCAATAGGTAAATTTTCTAAGTCTTTTTTTGTAAAACTCTTAGTTGGGATAATTATTCTTCCATTTGTTTTTTGGGGTATGGGTGACGTTTTTAGAGGAGGTAATCAGAATGTGATTGCTTCGATAGACTCTGAAAAAGTGAGCACACAAGAATTTGTTGAGTATCTAAGAAGACTTAATCTTAATGAAGATCAAATTAAAAATTTACCTAATACAGATCTTATTGAAAAAATCTTGTCCGAGTATATTGGAAAAAGAGTTATGGCACTAGAGATTGAAAAATTGAAAATAACTGTAAATGATGATGCATTACGAAATATTATTAAAAGTGACAAACTGTTTTTTAAAGACAATAAATTTTCAAGAACTGAATATGAAAATTTTTTAATTAAAAGTGGAATAACTGCTCCACAATTTGAAGCAAACATAGCTGAACAAGAAAAAAGAAGACAGTTTTTGAGTTCTTTATCTGGTGGATTGGTGGTACCTGAAATTCTTGTTAAACAAGAATTTAGAAAAGAAAATCAGACAAAAAAAATTAAATATATAGATTTAGAAAAATATCATTCCAAAATTAAACCTTCAGAAGAAAGTAAAAAAGAACTTTATGAAAGAAATAAAAATATTTTTTTTACAGAATTCAAAAATATTCGTTACGCTGTAATTGAACCAGAAAAAATAAGTGGTAGCTCAGAATTAAACGAAAATTTCTTTAAGCAATTAGATAAAATTGAAAACAACATATTGGATGGACAAACATTCAACGACTCCGTAAACAGTAATAATTTACAAATAGTCTCAATACAAAAAGTTAACGCAAGGAAAGAGGATGAAAATAAAAATACCATAAAAGGTCTATCTGATGATTTGTTTAAAAAAATTTATAATTTAAATTCTACAAAATCTCCTGAAATTTTTAATTTGGATGATAAGTATTATTTAGCTGAAGTATCTAAAATTGAAAAAAAAAACAAAACCTATAATGACCCTGACGTTCAAGAAGCGCTTAATTCTCAGTTAAATTTTAAAAATAAAATAGAACTTAATACCTCTATAATTAAAGATATTAGCATGGGAGCATTTGATAAGGAAAAATTCGAAAAGTTTGCATTAGAAAATAAATTAGAAATAAAAGATTATAAAATTAATAATCTAAAACAAAATGAGATTTTTTCTGAAGGTATTATTAAAAGAATATTTCTTACGAAAGACAGTCAAGTAGATCTCATTACTAACAGCACCCTTTCAAAAAGTTTTTTAGTTTTAGCAATTTCAACAGAGTATAAAAATCTTAAGAAAGAAACCAATGACTATGAGAAATATGAGGCAAAAGCTCGTTTAAATTTAATTAATAAGATTTATCAAACTCATGATAATAATCTAAATGAAAAATATAAAGTAGAATTGAATCAAAGAACAATAGACCGAGTTAAAAATTCATTTTAATGCGAATAAATACTAGCTTTAGCGAATTTAAAAAAATACACTCTAAAAAAAAACATCAAATCTTATTTAGATCTTTAAAGTGTAATAATTATAATAAAGTTGAAAATTTGTATAAATTTCTTTTAGCTGAAAAAAACAGTTTTGTTTTTGAGTCAGTTGAAAAAGGAATTGTTAGAGGTAGATATACTATTATAGGACTAAATCCTGATAAAATATGGGATATAAACAATAATACTGTTACATTAAATACTAATGGTAGAAAAATAAATATTAAAACAAAGCCTTTAAAGTATTTAAATAAATTAATTAAAGAGTTTAATATAAAAGTTCCTGATCGATTGCCCTCTATGGCATCGATGTTAGTTGGTTATTTTTCTTACGACATAATTCGCTATATTGAAAAGATACCTAACAAATGTAGCGATGACTTAAAGATTCCAGACGTTAGACTTTCACGTCCAAAAAATTTAGTCATTTATGATAACTTTGAAAAGAAGATACATTATATAGAAAATGTTTATGCAGATACTAAAATAAAAAATTATAAAGAAACTTATGACTCTATACTCAAAAAATTTGAATTATATGAAAATTACGAAAATATTAAATTACCAGATTATTTTACATTTAAACCAAATAAACACCCAGTAAAATCCAATGTGTCAAAAAATAAATTTAAGTCGCTAATTAAAAAGGCAAAATCTTATATAAAAAACGGAGATATTTTCCAAGTTGTATTAAGTCAGAGATTTGAAAGAAAAATAAATAAAAAACCAATAGAGATTTATAATCACTTAAGAAAAACTAATCCTTCCCCTTTTATGTTTTATTTCAATTACAAAGATTTCAATGTTTTAGGTAGTAGTCCAGAAATATTAGTAAGATTAAGAAAAGGTGAAGTGACTATCAGACCAATCGCAGGCACAAGACCAAGAGGGAGTTCTATAAAAGAGGACAAAAAATTTGAGTTAGATTTACTTAAAGATAAAAAAGAATTGGCTGAACATTTAATGTTATTAGATCTTGGGAGGAATGATGTAGGTAAAGTTGCTAAGATTGATACTGTAAAAGTAACTGAAAAATTTAAAGTTGAAAAATATTCTCATGTCATGCACATTGTTTCAAACGTTGTAGGAAAATTTAACAAAAAAACCTCAATTTTTGAAACACTTTTATCAGGTTTCCCAGCAGGAACAGTAAGTGGTGCACCTAAAATAAGAGCAATGGAGATAATTGATGAACTTGAGAAAAATAAAAGAAAATTATACGCTGGAGGAATAGGTTATTTTACACCAAATAACGAATTCGATACATGTATTGCTTTAAGAACAGCTCTTATTAAAAATGATAAATTATATGTACAAGCAGGAGCAGGAATTGTTGCTGACAGCATACCAGACAAGGAGTATACAGAAACAGTTAATAAAGCTAAAGCTCTCTTGAAAGCGGCAGATTAAATGAAAATTTTATTAATAGATAATTATGATAGCTTTACATATAATTTATTCCATTATATTTCAAAAATTAGAAAAAATGTTGATGTGATTAGGAATGATAAGATTGATGGAAAGACTATTTTGAGAAAAAAATATAATAAGATAGTTATTTCTCCCGGTCCTGGTAATCCCAATCAAGCTGGGAATTGTCTTAAAATTGTAAAAGAGGTTCACAAAAAAATCCCTATTCTAGGTGTATGTTTAGGTCATCAAATTATTGGCCAAGTCTTTGGGGGCAAAATTGTAAATGCAAAGAATTTAATGCACGGAAAAACCAGTAAAATTAAACATAAAAGAGAAGGATTATTTAAAAATATTCAAAATGACTTTGAAGCTACTAGATATCATAGCTTAGTTGTCGACCGAAAAAAATTCCCAAAAAAACTCGTAGTCACTGCTGAAACCAAAAATAAAACAATAATGGGATTAATGCATAAAGATTACAATATTCATGGTTTTCAATTTCACCCTGAGAGTATAAGTACTAAAGTAGGTATGAAATTGATTAGAAACTTTATAAATAATTAAAATGTCAAACATAACTGAAAAATTAAAAAAAGGTCAAAACCTTTCATTTGAAGAGAGTAAAATTCTTTTTAACGAACTAATGGAAGGAAAATATGATGAAAATTTAATTATAGAAATATTAGAGTCTTTATTAAAAAAAGGTGAAACTAAAGATGAATTAGCTGGAGGAATTTTTGTTTTAAGAGAAAAAGCTACTAAAGTTAAAACTGATCAAAATACTATAGATACTTGCGGAACAGGAGGAGACGGGCAAAACTCTTTAAATATTTCTACCGCAGCAGCTATAGTTTTAGCAAGTATGGGTGTAAAAGTTGCCAAACATGGTAACAAAGCTGTTTCTTCAAATTGTGGTTCAGCTGATGTTTTAGAAGCACTAAAAATCAATATTAATTTAAAACCACACGAAGCCGAAGAAAGAATTAAAAAATTTAATTTTGCGTTTATGTTTGCTCCCAACTATCATTCAGCAATGAAAAACGTTGGTCCTGCAAGAAAAAAAATGGGGAAGAAAACGATTTTTAACTTAATTGGCCCTTTAAGTAGTCCCGCACAAGTAAAAAAACAGGTAATAGGTGTATTTGATAAAAAATGGATGAAACCTTTCGCTGAGGCACTTAAAGACAACGGAGTTGTTCACGCATTTATCGTTCATAGCGAAGATGGGATGGACGAGATCTCGCCATTTGCTAAAACAAATGTAGTAGAACTTAAAGACTCAATGATTAAAGAATTTATAATTGATCCAAAATCTTTAGGAATTGATTCTACTAATAAGAAAAATTTAAAAGGAAAAAATGCAGAATATAATTCTGAAAAAATTATTGAAATTTTTAAAGGAAAAAATAATGAATTCTCTCAATCTGTCGCTCTTAATGTAGCAGCAGGTTTAATAGTTTCTGGAAAAGAAAGTGATTTTAAGATGTCGTACGAAAAGGCTACGAGACATTTAAATTCAGGGCAAGTATTTCAGCACTTAGTGAAAATTCAATCAAATTAATGACAAATATTTTAGAAAAAATTATCGAGGAAAAAAAATACTCTTTGGACCTGATTAAAAAAGAAAAACCTTTAGATATTTTAGAAAAAAATATCAAAGAACAAAGTTTTTTAAATTTTAAAGAAACAATTCAAAAAAATCGGAGTGTTTCTTTAATAGCTGAAATTAAAAAAGCTAGCCCATCTGCTGGTGTTCTTGTAAATAATTTTGATCATTTAGAAATCGCGAAAATGTATGTAAATAATGGTGCTACTTGCCTCTCGGTTTTGACGGAAGAAAAGCATTTTTTGGGAAAATTAGATTATATTCAAGATATAAAAAAACAAATTAAAGTTCCAATTTTAGCTAAAGATTTTTTTATTGATCCTTACCAAATCGCATTATCTAAAAGTTATGGTTGTGATTGTATTTTGATAATAATTGCAGCTCTTAATGGAGCCCAAGCAGAGGAGATTTACTCTGAGGCTTTGAAACATAATCTATCAGTCATAGTAGAAGTACATGATCAAAAAGAAGCTGAAATGGCCTTAAAATTTGATCAAGCATTAATTGGAATTAATAATAGGAATTTGAAAACACTTGAAGTTTCTTTAAATAACACTATTTCAATTTTTGAAGTTATTAAAACACACAAAGGCCCTATTATTTCTGAAAGCGGAATTAAAACTGCAGATGATGCAAAATATATTTACGAAAAAACCGGAATTAAAAATTTTCTTATTGGAGAATCACTTTTAAAATCTGACAATCCTAATGAATTAATGGAAAAATTAATTCAAATTACTCAATAAATTAGCCATTTATTTGAAGTTGTAATTCAAAAAGAACTTTTATAGAACATACATGTACGAGGTTTGTTCTATGCTAACAAAAAAACAAAAAAACTTATTAATATTCATCAATAAGAAGATTAGATCTTCAGGGATTTCTCCTTCTTATGAGGAAATGAAGAATTCACTCAACCTAAAGTCGAAATCAGGAATACATAGATTAATTTCTGCATTAGAAGAGAGAGGTTTTGTTAAGCGATTAGCACATAAAGCTAGAGCATTAGAGGTGGTAAAATTGCCAGAGAACGCTAGCGCAAATGATATATTTAATACTTTCACTCCAAGCGTTATCAAAGGTGGATTAGATAAAAATAATAATAAATCTACTGATGTTTCGGTATTAGGAAGTATTGCCGCTGGTACACCAATTGAAGCTATTCAACAAGAAGTTGATAGAGTTGCTTTACCAGAAGATCTTCAGAATAATGGTGAGCACTATGGTCTTAAAGTAAAAGGAGACTCAATGATTGAAGCAGGTATTGCTGACGGTGATACTGTTATTATAAAAAAAGTTTCTAATGTAGATAATGGTCAGATTGCAGTCGTCTTGATAGACGACCAGGAAGCTACTTTAAAAAGAGTAAGAAAAAAAGGAAACACTATCGCTCTTGAAGCAGCAAATCGAAACTATGGAACTAAAATTTACGCTGCAAATAGAATAAAAATTCAAGGTAAACTTGTTTCTTTATATAGAAACTTTCATTAAAATAGTCTAATTAATATTAATGTCTTTTAATTGTAGGTTTGCGCCCTCTCCTACTGGGCCTCTTCATATTGGTGGAGTTCGAACAGCGTTATTCAATTGGCTTTTAGCAAAAAAAAACAAAGGTAAATATTTTCTAAGAATTGAAGATACTGATAAAGAAAGGTCTAAAGAGGAATTCAAAAAACAGATTATTACATCTTTAGCTTGGCTTGGTATTAAACATGATGGAGATGAGTATATTCAATCTAAAAATATATCTAAACACGTTACAGTTGCAGAGGAACTGTTAAAAAAAGGTTTTGCCTATAAATGTTATTGTTCTGAAGAAGAAATTAATGAACAAAAAGAAAAATGCAAAAAACAAGGAATGCCATATGTTTATAATAGAAAATGGAGAGATGCCAAAGATTTAAAAATTCCAGAAGGAGTAAATCCAGTATTAAGATTTAAAAGTAAAATATCAGGAAATACGATTATAAAAGATTTAGTTCAGGGGGATAGAAATATTTCAAATTCTACTATTGAGGATTTTGTAATTCTAAGAAAAGATAATACTCCAACATACCAGCTATCAGCCACGGTTGATGATCATGAAATGAAAATAACTCATGTTATTAGAGGAGACGATCATATGATTAACTCTTTTAAACAAAGACAAATTTACGAAGCAATGGGTTGGGAGGTTCCAAACTTTGCACACATTCCTTTAATTCATAGTGAGCAAGGAAAGAAATTGTCAAAAAGAGATAATGCTTCCACTCTTGAAGATTATATTAAAATAGGAATTATTTCAGACGCTTTAAGGAATTATTTGTTAAGATTGGGATGGTCATACAAAGATAAAGAAATTTTTACTAAGCAAGAAAGTATTGATTTATTTGATTTAAGTGGTGTTGGAAAATCACCTTCAAAATTAGATATGAATAGGATTTATTCAATAAATGAGACATATATAAAGAGTATCGATCAGAAAGATCTTTTTAATTTTTTTAAGGAATATGTTTCAAAGTACAAAAAACCTTTAAATCAATCAAAAGAAAGCATTCTTTTAAAATCTATGGGTTTTTTAAAAAATAAGGCAAAAACTTTAGAGGATATTTGGAATAATGCTCAATACATTATCAAAGATAAAATTGAGATTAGCGGAGATGATAAAAAGTTAATTGATGATTTATCAAAAAAAATAATAACTGAATTTATTAATGAATATGAAAAACTTTCCGCATTATCTAGAGAAACTTTAGAACCTTTAATAAAGTCTCTAATTGACAAACATAAAACTAATTTTAAAGGTGTAGGACAACCTTTAAGAATAGCGCTGGTTGGCTCTAGATTTGGACCTGGTCTTTATGATGTTATTCTCTCCTTAGATAAGGCTGAAGTGCTTAAAAGATTAAAACAAATTTAAATGAAAGACGCTGTATCTTTCAGAACAAGAAAAACTTCTATTTATGATAAAAGATCTAATACTCCTTTTAAAATAAGTAGGTCTAAATTTTTCAACTTTATAAGCTGTAAAAGGTGCTTTTATTTAGATCGCGTAAAAGGACTAAAAGAACCCTCAATGCCTGGATGGGCTCTAAACGTTACAGTCGATGAATTATTAAAGAAAGAATTTGATCAATATAGAAAAGAACAAAAACCCCATCCAATTATGATTAAACATAAACTCAACTTTGTTCCTTATAAACACAAAGATTTAGATGTGTGGAGAAATTCTTTAAAAGGTGGCATTTCATATTTGGATGAAAATACAAACCTTATAATTCATGGAGGTATTGATGATATTTGGTTTGATTTGACTGAAAAAAAATTAGTTGTTGTAGATTATAAAGCTCAATCGTCAACTTATCCTGTAACAGTATCTTCTTATCTCGATGCTGAATGGCATCTAAGTTATAAGTTACAGATGGACATTTATGTTCATATCTTAAGAAAAATGAATTTTAAAGTTTCAGACCGAACTTTTTTTTATGTTTGTAATGGAGAAAAAACAAATAATAAATTTGATAATAAGATAGATTTTAAAACTACACTTATCCCATACCGAGTAAATACTGATTGGATAGAGAAAAAATTAATTGAAATGAAAGATGTTCTAAACTTAGATGAACCGCCTAAAATTGAAAAAACTTGTGAAAAGTGTGCTTATCTTGAAGGTGGAAAGAAATTTTAATTTATCTATTATTATTTTCATCATCATTATTAGATGATTGATCTGTGTTAGATGATTGGTCTGTATTATCTGATTGAGGTTCTTCTTGAGTAGTTTCTGTTGGTGTTTCCTCTTGAACTGGTTGTTCAGGTTCTGGCTGTGGTTCAGGAGTAGGTTCCTGTGATTGAGCTCTGGCAACATCCGCAGCAGTTTGTGGAGATGGTTCTCTTCTCATAAAGAAATATATTCCAGCAGCAATAACTGCAATAGCACCTAGAATGTACAACATGATATTTACAATGCTTAATCCCTCTTTTTCTTCTTCAATTAGTGTTTCTTCTGTTACTGGTTTCACTTCCTCTTCTTCAGGTTTAGCGTCTTGTTCTTGGTTGGCTTCAGCGTTAACTTGTTCTTTTGGCTCTTCAGTTTGAGGAGCTGGCTCAGGTTCTGGTTCTGGCTCAGGTTCTTTAGCTGGTTCTGGCTCAGGTTTTGGTTCCGGCTCTGGTTCCGGCTCTGGTTCCGGCTCTGGTTCAGGTTCCTTTTTAGGCTCAGGAGCAGGCGTTGAAACTTCAGTTTTAGGTGCTTGGGCTACGTCTTCTTCATTCTTAATTAGAGGATCTATTGCCCCTGTTACCACAAGAATTATGCCAGCAGCTATAACTATAATTGGATCCATGAGTCGGATTCTAAA
The DNA here is from genome assembly GCA_902536385.1 of uncultured Pelagibacteraceae bacterium. Classification (GTDB taxonomy): domain Bacteria; phylum Pseudomonadota; class Alphaproteobacteria; order Pelagibacterales; family Pelagibacteraceae; genus Pelagilacustribacter. The sequence goes on along the minus strand of CACAWY010000003.1, from coordinate 4,181 downwards.
CTTTTGGTTTATTAAATCACCTTTATATGTGAACGATTTGGGTGCAGTGTGAATAAAAAAACAGGAAAATATTGAGTTTTTAATGATAAAAATTAATCAAAATTTGGTAATATTAAATGATGAATTCAATTTTTCTATTTTTTTTGACCGCATATATTATTTATTATCTATTTAGACCTGTAACAAAAAAAGAAATCCAGAAATTTGAAAATCCTGATAACTGGTCAAATATGGGCCTTTAAACCCTTAAGATGCTCAATTATACTTTCAGATAAAGCTTGCAAATCATAGCCGCCTTCCAAAAAAGAAATTACTCTTCCTTGTGAATGGATATCAGCAATTTCAACAATTTTTTTTGTAATAGTAAAAAAATCATTAGACTCTAAGTTTATATTTGCCAATGGGTCTCTTTTATGAGCATCGAAACCAGCGGAAATTAAAATAACATCGGGTTTAAATTTTTCTACAGGAGTTAGAACTTTCTTTTCAAAAATTTCGTGAAATTCTTTACTATTTGTTCCAGCTTTTAAAGTAGCATTAAAAATATTTCCTACACCCGTCTCATTTTCAGCTCCAGTCCCTGGAAATAATGGAAATTCATGAGATGATCCATAAACAACAGATTTATCTTTATAGAAAATCTCTTGGGTTCCATTTCCGTGATGAACATCAAAATCAATGATTGCAACTTTACCAATGTTATATTTTTTTTGTAAGTATCTTGCTGCAACTGCTACATTGTTTATAAAACAAAAGCCATTGGCTCTAATTGTTTCTGCATGATGTCCTGGAGGTCTAACTGCACAAAAAACTCTCTCATTTTTTACCATTAAATCATCGCAAGCAGCTATGCCTGAACCGCAAGATCTTAAAATTGCACTTTCACTATTAGGACATAACATGGTGTCAGCGTAAGGTTCTTTTTCCATACCCACGATACCATTTTTTGGTATACTTTTTAAAATATTTTCAATGTGTTTTTTTGGATGCACAAAGGATACAATATCTAAATCAACTAACGGACTATCTTTGAATTCTACAGCAATATCAGACGACTTAATTGAAGAGATAATGCTTTCTAATCTTTCTTTTCTCTCAGGATGATCTTGTCCGTTAAATTTTAATAAACAGTCGTTGTGAGTATAAATTATCATCTTGGTTTGTATTTTATTAATTTTAATTGTTTTAACAATATATAATTTTAAATATAATGAATAAAAAAAGATTTTAAAAATGAATATATATTATTTTGCATATGGGACAAACTTAAACAAGAAAATTTTTTTAAAAAGATTTAAGAATGCAAAATTAATTGAAAAATATACTCTCAAAAATTACAAGGTAGTTTTTAGAACAAAATATATTATCCCCGATCTACAAAGAAAAATAAAATCAAAAGTACAAGGGTTGATTTATAAAATAGATAAAAATATTGAAAAAAAATTAGATATATACGAAGAGTATCCTAAATTATATATAAAGAAATATTTTAAATATAAAGAGAAAAAAATAATGTTCTACTATTTGAAGAAAAAAACTTTAATATTAAGACCACGAGGATATTATTTTAAAATTATGAAGGATGGTTACTTTCAAAATAATTTTAAATTGATAAATATTTGATTAAAACCTTACTTGCAGATACCGTTGAAGGAGTCGAACTTTTCAGTTTTTCAAGGATTAATTGGGATCTATTTATTTGTTCTTTCATCTTATTTGGATCGTTTAAATAGTAATTTACAGTTTCAAAAATATTTTTAGCATTACATTTTGATTGAAGTAATTCTGGAATTATTTCTTCATTTGCAGCAATATTAATAATATTAGCAAACTTTACTTTTACCAAAGTTCTTATAATAAGGTAGTTTATAAAATTCATTTTGTACAAAATAATTGAAGGTATTTTGGATTTACAAATTTCTAGAGAAACAGTTCCTGATTTTGCAACTGCAAAAACAGACTTATTCAAAATATGAGACTTTATTTTTTCATCGCTAATGATTTCAATATTTTTTATGTCTTTTGATTTAATATGATCTCTAATTAATTGATAATGTTGTTTTGTTGAATGAAATATATAAATAAAATCTTGGTAATTATTATTCATTAATTCTATGAAATTTAACAAAATAGGCATCAAGGTATCTATCTCAGAAATTCTGCTACCTGGAAAAACTGATATTAGTGCTTTATTTTTTTCAAAAATTTGATTGATATCAATTTTACTTTCTGAAGTGTCATCTAATAATGGATGTCCAACAAACTCGTTGCTTACATTTTCTTTGTCAAAATAATATTTTTCGAATTTAAATAATAATAAAATATGATCAATAAACTTTTTAATTTTTTTTACTCTATTTTCTCTCCAAACCCAAACTTGGGGGGCAACGTAATGGATAGTTTTGATTTTTTTATTTTGTTTCTTTACACGTTCCGCTACTCTTAGAGTAAAGTCTGGACTATCAACAGTGAATAATATGTCTGGATTAAAATCTAAAATAGCTTTTACTGTTTCGTTAATTTTTTTATTTATCCTAAATATATTTAAAATTACTTTTGTAAATCCTAGATAAGTGATCTCTTTTAAATCGTAAATAGACCTAATTTCTAAAGCTTTAAGGTTTTCACCCCCTACGCTTAAATATTCAATGTCTGAATTAATTTTTTTTAACTCTCTAATAACTTTTGATGCTAATTTATCACCAGAAGGCTCCCCAGTAAGAATAAATATTTTTTTCATTTATACATTCTCCAAAGTTCGCCTCGATCAGACAGTAAGTATAAATCGCCATTTTTGTTTGTCTTGATATCTCTTATTCTTCCAATATTTCCTTTAAAAATTATTGATTCATGTATAACTCTCATTTTATCAAACTTTAATTTTCTCAAAGATTGGTCTTTTAAAGATGTTATTAATGCATGTCCGTTCCACTCTTTAAAAGTGTCACCTTTATAAATTGTCATAGCGCTTACAGCTATAGAAGGCACCCAGTATTTAATTGCTTTTGTAAAACCTGGTTTCCATTTCGGACCAATTTTGGTCCCTGAATAGTTAGTTCCACCCCAACCTAAAATCTTCCAACCATAGTTTTCTCCAAAATTTGCTGTCCCAAACCAATCACCTCCTCTAGCTCCATGATTTGTTAAATATATTTTATCGTCGAAAGGTGAAAGAGACATCCCCTGTGGATTCCTCACACCAATTTGATAAATTTCAGGAAGCCAATCTTTTTTATTAATAAATTTTGGATTATCTTTTGGTATCGACCCATCTAAATTTATTCTTATAATGCTTCCGGGGTGTTTAGTATGATCTTGAGCGATCATACCTTGTCCTCTCTCTCCGGCAGTTATATACAAATGTTTCTTTTTTATTACCAATCTAGATCCAAAATGATATCCAGAATTAATAGGAGGTTGGGCTTGAAAGATATTTTTAAAATCAAGTTTCTCAGTATCAAATTTTGCTCTTGCAACAGAAGTACTAGACATTCCGTTTAATCTATTTTCAGAGTATGATACAAAAATGGTATTGTCTTTATGAAGTATATCTAATAATCCTCCCTGACCATCCTCTAAAATTTGCAGATTATGACTTATGTCTTTAATTAATTTTTCCTTTAAATCAATGAATTTAATTTTTCCAGGCTTTTCAGTTATAAGCAGATTTTGGTTGTCTACAAATGTCAAACTCCAAGGGCTATCTAACCCTTGAATAATTTTCTCAAGTTTAAAATCGTCAGCTTTTAAATTTGTAAATAATAATAGGAAAATTATTAATAATTTTTTCATTTAATTAAAATAAACATTTTATTTCTATTTGCATATGAAATACTTTTCTTTTTATTTAAAAATATATTTAATTTATGTTTTAAAACTATTCCTTTTAATCCAGCCATTTTACATTGTTTCAAAGTTTCTAATCCTATGGTTGGAAGATCGACTCTCAAATCCTGCCTTTTTTTTGGAAATTTTATTAAGACTCCATTCGGAAATTTAGTGATTTTTTTTACTTTTTTAATCATTTTTTGTGTTCCACCACTTTCTTCAATTGCCACAACCTTATTATTTCTACAAATCGCACCTTGAACAAAGGAGAAATTCCCAGATTTCTTAAGAGCTTTTTGCCCACAGAGTATATCTTTTTTATCAGAGGCATTTGGTTTAATTTTAGTGTAATT
>CACAWY010000002.1 GCA_902536385.1 uncultured Pelagibacteraceae bacterium | reverse complement strand
AGTAATAAACTGCCCTCATGGTTTCCCCAAGTTCCAGAAATTTTATAAAACAAAGGTTTTAATGAATGGGAATTTTGATAAACAGTTATTAAAGAAAAGTCAGAAACTATAAAAGCAGCAATTAGGGTAAAAAAACAAATTAAAACTAAAGTGCTTTGTAATAAACTAATCTGGTAAATATTTTTGGAAATTAAATTATTATTTAATTTTAAACATTTAGAAGAATAATAAATAATTAAAAAGCTTAAAAAAATATTTATGAATAAAAGAAAATTTCCAGTATTACTTAGCATTTTCTTTCATTATGTTTTTTAGTTCTGGCGGCATATAATTCTCATCATGTTTTGCTAAAATTCTGTCAGCAACAAAAAACTTTTTATCCTGTAGCTTACCCTCTGCCACCACTCCTTTTCCTTCTGCAAATAAGTTAGGTGTCGTTCCTTTAAAGCTTACATTTATTTCATTTTTAAAATCTGTAATTATAAACCTTATCTCTTGATCTTTTATTTTTAGTGTATTTTTTTTCACCATTCCGCCAACTCTAATTTTTTTATCAAAATTTATATCTTGGTTAATCTTAATATCAGTAGGAGATTTAAAATATAAAATATTTTTGTTTAGGGCGTTTAGAATCAAAAAAATTCCAATGACTGATGTGAACAAAAGTATTGCTAAAAGAGAGGCCCTTTTTTTTACATTTTTTGGAAACATTAAACGCTTTAAATCGTTTTATTATATGATGCTAATATTTTCGTAGCTATTTTAGAATTTCTTAAAACTGTTTTTTTTTGTTGTACAGAAAGCTCCTCAATTTCTTTAGCAAATTCCTTTTCATACTTTTTAAGCGTTTTTCTAGTCTTATAATAGACGAGCCCACAAACTAAAAAAGTTATTATAAAAGATGACCATACGAAAATTCCGTACCCGTCCATAGTTATTAGATTACTAATCATATCTTTTTAAGTTTTTTTTCTTGATTCTAATGATTTCTGTCTTGTATTTCATTAGAAAAATTAGCGCACAATACAAAATTAATACAAATAACATAAGCATTAAAGGCGTTAACATTGAAGAATGTATTGTGGTTGTTCCAGTAATCTTGATACTTGCTGGTTGGTGTAATGTACTCCACCATTCTACAGAGTATTTGATTATTGGAATATTAATTAGACCTATAACTGCAACAATGCTTGAAATTTTGTTTGCTTTATCATCTTCATCAAAAAATTTATGAATGAAAATGAAAACTATATAAAAGAGTGCCATAATTAACATAGAGGTTATCCTTGCATCCCAGGCCCAAAAAGTTCCCCACGTAGGCTGACCCCAAATAGAACCGGTTGCTATTGCAATGCAGGTGAACATCAAACCTATAGGAGCAATACTCTTTGTTATTAATTTTAAGTTTTTAATTTTGAAAATAAAATTCAAAATAGATAGAACGGCAATACAGCTGAAGGAAGCTAGACTTATCCAGGCAGCTGGAACATGTACATACATTATCCTTACACTGTCGCCTTGCAGATAATCAGGTGGGGAAAATATTAATGCAAATGAGAGAGCGATAACCAATAAAACAAAAAATATGGAATTTATAAAGTTTATTACTTTTTCTATCCAATTAAAAATATTGCTGTTACTTAAAAAATTAAACATTTACCTTACCTACTATAATAATTTTTTTTTGTGAAGTTCTATTATAAGCCCAATTGAGAATTGGAGGGAGTAATATAAGAAGTTTATTCTCAATTAGGCTTCAATCAGATTATATTGATCTATCTCTGTGTCCCAGGTTTGAAGAAATGATGTTTTATTTTAGGCGATTGTTAAATTAATTGGAGACTTTAAAGTAGCTTGACCCTTTTTTGCCAGAAAAAATTTCTTCTATAAGAGGGTGTTTCACAGGTTTTTTAGAACTATCTAACAATAAATTTTGCTCTGAAACATATGCTTCATAAGTAACATCATTACTTTCTGCCAATAAATGATAAAAAGGCTGATCTTTTCTAGGTCTAACTTCTTTTGGAATTGATTGATACCATTCCTCCGAATTATTGAACTCAAAGTCAACATCGTAAATTATACCTCTAAAATCAAAATGCCGATGTTTTACAACTTCACCAATAGAAAATTTTGCAATATTGCTTGTAGCCATATCTGATAGTTAATAATTTTTTTATTAAAATCAATATCTAATTTGTTTAAATTTAATAATATGTTATCTTCATGTTTACTGTGAATAAGTCATTCTTAAAATTTATCACTGACTTTGGTCCTTTACTAATTTTTTTCACTATTTATTACAAAAGCGGCAATAACCTTACTGTGGCCATTCCACCTCTAATAGTCGCTACTATTATAGCGGTGATAATTATGTACTTAGTAGAAAGAAAGATCCCTTATGTTCCGTTGATTGGTGGAGTTGTAATTACATTGTTTGGAGGCCTGACTCTATATTTTAATAATCCAATTTTTATTTATATGAAACCTACAATAGTCAATGTTATATTTGCGACAATATTAATAACTAGTAAAGTTTTTTTTCAAAAAAACTTTTTAAAGCTTTTTTTGAAAACTGCTTTCTCTTTAAATGAAATCGGTTGGGATAAACTAAACTTTAGGTGGGCTTATTTTTTTATTTTTTTAGCTTTTTTAAACGAAATCGTTTGGAGAACACAACCAGAAACAACTTGGGTTAATTTTAAAGTGTGGGGAATTCTGCCGATAACTTTTATTTTTACTGTTTTTCAAGTACCGTTAATAAATAAATATAAAATATGAAAAAAATTAAATTAGTTGTTAATAATAGTCTCATTAAAAATGAAAGGGAAAAGTTTTTCATTAAAAAAGAACTGCAGTGTATTTTAAATCTTTATGCAAAAATGGTTTCTAACGGGACTTGGAAAGATTACTCTTTTTCTACATGTGCTAGGGAAATATCATTTGATGTTTATCAAAGAACCTCTGAAAAACCGTTTTTGAGAATAACTAAAAACTTAAAACCAAATTACTATAATGAAAAATATTTAATAAAAGATAGAAATGGAAATATTTTAAGAAAATCTGAAGATTTAAACAATCTTATAGATAGAACTAGCTGGAATAAATTAAGAATAGTAAAATAATTATCTTCTCTGACCAAAAAGTCTTAAAAGCATTATAAATAGATTTATGAAGTCTAAGTAAAGCGTTAATGCACCCATCACGGCTTTTTTACCCATAAGTTCACCGCTGTCGCTAACTAAATACATGTTTTTAATCTTTTGAGTATCGTAAGCAGTCAAACCAACAAATACCAATACGCCAATTATTGAAATAATAAAATACATCATAGAAGATTTCATAAATATATTCACTAGAGATGCAATTATGATTCCAAAAAGACCCATCATTAAAAATGAACCTAGTTTAGTTAAGTCTCTTTTTGTTGTATATCCATAGATACTCATTGCACCAAAAGTACCTGCAGTAATAAAGAAAACTCTTGTGATACTTGCTCCAGTATAAATTAAAAATATAGATGAGAGTGAAGCACCCATTAAAGCTGCGAAAACCCAAAAAGTTGTTTGGGCTTTAGCTGCTGACATTTTTGCTATTCCAAAACTCATATAAAAAACAATTGCTAGCGGAGCTAACATAATTACCCATTTTAATCCTGAAGCGTAAATAGAATTACCAAAATTTGTAAGACCTATTATTTGACCTTCAGCAGAAGTAACAACTGCCATTTTAAAAAACAACAATGCAACAAAACCTGTAAGCAACACGCCGGATGCCATGTAGTTATATACCTTTAGCATGTAAGATCTTAGACCTTGATCCAAGACAGCTTCGGATGCAGAAGAACGAACTGTTGATCTTTGTTTATTAATTTCCATGACATAATATATATGTTTTTTTAAACACTTTTCAATAGGCAAAAATTGACCTAAAAAACTATTATAATTAATAAGATTTTATGAAATTCAAAAAATTAGGCACTACAGATTTAGACGTGAGTTTAATCTGTCTTGGAACGATGACTTGGGGTACACAGAATTCTGAGAAAGATGCGTTTGAGCAAATGGATTATTCTGTGAGCGAAGGAGTGAATTTTTTTGATACTGCTGAAATTTATTCTGTGCCTCCTAATTCAGCGTCTTACGGTAAAACAGAAATAATGATTGGGAACTGGTTTGAAAGAAGAAAGAATAGAGACAAGATAGTTTTAGCTTCCAAGGTGGCAGGTCCGGGGTGTGATTGGATCAGAGGAGGTAAAAATAATTTTAATGAAAAAAAGATTGGTGAAGCTATCGAGGGGAGTCTTAAAAGATTAAAAACAGATTATATTGATCTATATCAATTACACTGGCCGGAAAGATCAACAAATTTTTTTGGTAGAAGAGACTATTCAGTTAATAAAAGTGAAGCGGAATGGCATAGTTTCGAAAGCATTTTAGAAGCCTTAAGTAAATTCATCAAAAGTGGGAAAATAAGATATATAGGTATGTCCAATGAAACTCCGTATGGATTATCTAGGTATATCGAGTTATCAAAAAGCAAAAATCTTCCTAGGATGATGTCAGTTCAAAATCCTTATAATTTGGTCAACAGGACTTACGAAATAGGCATGTCTGAAATATCTATTAGAGAACATTGTGGTTTGCTCGTCTATTATCCACTTGCAGCTGGAGCTCTTTCTGGAAAATACAGAAATGGAAAAATGCCAAAAAATTCTAGACAAGCATTGTTTAAAGGCTGGGAGAGACATTTAAATCCTTTGGCTATGAAAGCTTATGATGAATATTATAAACTTGCAAAAGAACATAATTTAACAATGGTACAACTTGCACAATCTTTTGTTAACTCAAGACCGTTTGTTACAAGTAATATAATTGGCGCAACAACTTTGGAACAATTAAAAGAAAATATTGAAAGCATAAATATTGAATTGACCAATGAAATATTGGATAAAATTAATCTCATACATAATAACAATCCCAATCCGTCTCCTTAATTCAAGCCATTGAAATAGATTATTTTTAGTATAAAAACAAATTATGCCCATTAAAAAAATTTTAATAATATCTGTTTTGCTTATGTTTTCGTTAAATGCACTTGCAGCTACCCCAAGATCTACTGGTAAATATAAAAACTGGGAGAGCTTTATTGTTGAAACTGACAAAGGAAAAATATGTTTTGCTCAAACAGTTCCTACAAAAAGAGCTCCGGCTGCAGTTAAAAGAGATAAATCAAAATTGTTCGTTACATTTAGACCTTCTGAAGAAATTAAGGATGAAGTAAGCTTAACAAGTGGTCATGATTATAAAACTTCTAGTGTAACTGCAAGTTCTGGAAAAAGAAGATACTCATTTTTTTCACAAAAGGATTTTGCTTGGTTGTTAGATGATCAAGAAGAGAAAAAATTTATACAATTAATGAAAAAAGCTACTGACATTATCGTTAAAGCAAGAACTACAAAAGGAGCGGAAACGACTGATCATTATTCAATGATGGGATTTACTAAGGCTTATAATACAGCAAAAAAAACTTGCAGTTAAATGAAAAAAATTGTTTTAGCCTACTCAGGTGGTTTAGACACATCAATAATTTTAAGATGGTTGCAAGAAAATTATAAAGCTGAAGTTATAGCCTACACATGTGACATCGGACAAATAATCAATAAAAAAAAAATTATTAATAACGCTAAAAGATTAGGTGTGAGAAAAATAATCATTGAAAACTTGAAAAATATTTTTGTTAAAGACTATATCTTTCCTATGTTAAGAGCTCATGCTGTTTATGAGGGGGTCTACTTGCTAGGTACATCGATAGCTAGACCTTTGATTGCAAAAAGACAAATTGCTATAGCAAAAAAGTTTGGGGCATTTGCAGTCTCTCACGGGGCAACAGGAAAAGGCAATGATCAGGTTAGATTTGAACTTGGTTATTCTTATTTTGGTGGAAAAAGAATTAAAGTTATTGCTCCTTGGAGAGAATGGAAACTACAATCTAGAGCTGACTTAATCAAATATGCAAAAAAAAATAAGATACCAATTCCTAAAGATAAAAAAGGAGCACCCCCATTTTCAGTTGATGATAATATTTTTCACACATCAACTGAGGGAAAAGTTTTAGAAAATCCAAGAAACTCTGCGCCAGAATTTATTTTTCAAAGAACTATTTCACCAGAAAAGGCTCCTAACAAAAATACAAGGGTCAAAATATCTTTCAGAAATAGTGATCCGGTAGCAGTAAATGGAAAAAAATTAAGTCCTGAAAAAATTCTAGAAAAATTAAATTTCCTTGCAGGGAAAAATGGAATTGGAAGAGTTGATTTAGTAGAGAATAGATTTATTGGGATTAAATCGAGAGGTGTTTACGAAACTCCCGGAGGAACTATCCTCTATAAAGCCCATAGAGCCATAGAGTCAGTAACACTTGATAAAAAGACTGTTCACGAAAAAGAGAGAGTAATGCCAGAGTACGCTGAATTAGTTTACAATGGATATTGGTTTTCAAAAAAAAGATTAAAATTACAAAAATTTATAGATAAAAATAGAAATCAAGTTAACGGTGAAATTATTTTAAATTTATATAAGGGAAATATTACAATTCTTTCAAGAAGAACGAAAAATAAAGCTTATTCTTTGAAAAAAGTTTCATTTGAAGAAAATAAAACATTTAATAAGAGAAAAGTCGAAAATTTTATCAAATTTCACTCTAAACAGTTAAATAAAGACTAAATTTTTGATAGGCTATATTTAATGAACAATTCGATTCGAAATATTCAGCTAGTAGCAGTGGTAATTGTTCTTATCTCAACCATAATTGCTTTTTTTTTAGAAATGAAAGAAATGTACAACGTTAAGAACATAACGTTAGCTGATTTGCTTTTAATGTTTATTTACATTGAAGTAATTGGCTTGGTTAGGTCATATTGGGAAACTCGTGCTGTAAGAATTACCTATCCACTGGTTATTGCAATCACCGCTCTAGCGCGTTTTATAATATTACAAGATAAAGAAAGTGACCCTACAAATTTAATTTATATTTCCCTTGCAATTTTAATCGTAGCTTTAGCTACAGTTATAATTAGATTTAGAAATAGTAAATTTTTGAAAATTGACAAATCTAAAGCTGGTGAGCTTTAAAACATTCTAGAGTATTTTTTAACAAACATGCTATTGTCATCGGTCCAACTCCTCCGGGAACTGGGGTAATAGCTTTTATCTTATCTTTCAATTCATCAAAATTTACATCACCAACAATTTCTTTGCCTACTTTATTTATTCCAACATCAATAACAATAGCGTCATCTTTTACCCAATTTTTTTTCACTAAATTTGGAACACCAACTGCTGCAACTAATATATCTGCTTTAAGACATTCATTTTGTAAATTTTTAGTTTTTGAGTGGACAATTGTTACAGTACAATTTTCTTTCAATAATAATTGAGCCATGGGTTTACCGTTTAAATTAGATCTTCCAATAATTACAGCATGCTTTCCTGAAAGATTTTTTTCAACTTTCTTAATTAATAAAAGACAGCCCAAAGGCGTGCAAGGCACAATCGATTTATATCCCGAAGAAAGATTTCCAACGTTAACAGGGTTAAAACCATCTACATCTTTTTTAGGATGGATAGCATTAATAATTTTTTCTTTGTTTATGTGTTCCGGTAAAGGTAACTGAACTAAAATACCAGAAGTATCCTTATCTTTGTTTAACTCATTAATCTTTGCCAAGATTTCTTTTTCACTTATTTTTTTTTGATATTTTAATATTTTGGACTTAATTCCAACCTCTTGGGCACTCTTTTCTTTATTTTTGACGTAAATTTGACTAGGAACATAATCTCCAATCAAGATGACTGTTAAGCTTGGTATTTTAGAAGTTTTTGATTTTAAGTCAGAAATTTCCTTTTTTATTTCATTTCGAATAATTTCTGCTTCTTTTTTTCCATCAATAATCATCTTAAAAATAATCCTGGTGCAAACATTTCAAAAACTAAATTCCTAAAAAAAATTAAGCCTAATATTAATACAACTGGTGAAATATCTATTGACCCAAGATTAGGCAAAAATTTTCTTATAAAATTTAATGGTGGTGCCGTGAGTTTGTAAGAAACATCTAATACAGAATAAACGAATCTATTGCTTGTATTTAAAACATTGAAAGCTACTAACCAGCTAAATATTACATGGATTATCAGAACCCAAATGTAAAGATTTACTACATTATCAAAAAGAATAAGTATAGATTTCATTAATTTTTCTCCACATAAATTGATGTACTAGGAAAAGCAAAAGATGCTTTGTGTTTTTCGACAATATTTTTTATTTCCATCGCTAGAATATCTTTTACTTTCATCCATTCTAAATAGTGTTTTGTTTTAGTAAAACATATCAACTTAATATCTATTGAACTTGCAGCAAATTGATCTATTTTTACTGAGAGGATTGTGTTATCAGAAGTAGTAAAATATTCACTGTCTATAATATATTTCTCTATTTCCTTTTTAATATCATTAAGTTGTTTGCTAGTAGTTCTGTACTCGAGGCCAATAATCCAATTAATTCTTCTATTTGTTATTTGAGAGTTGTTAATTACTGCTTTTTCTGCAAATTGAAAATTTGGTATAGTAGCTAAAGATTTATCAAATCTCCTTACTACTGTTGACCTAAAGCCGATTGACTCCACTGTACCCTCAATAACATCTTCAACAAAAATCCAGTCTCCAACTTGAAATCTTCTTTCTACCAAAACTAAAATTCCAGAAATTAAATTTTTAAATAAATCTTGAGCACCTAGGGCAACTGCTACACCAAACAAACCTAGTCCTGCTATAATAGGACCTATTTTAATGCCCCAAAGTTCTAAGACAGATGCAATTCCTAATATGAAAATTAAAAGTTTAATTGCTTTGATAATCCAATTTACTAAATCTCGGGAAATCAAATCACCTACTGACTTTATAACGACTGAAAGTGGTCCAATTATTTGGTGGAAAGTCCAAAAAATTAAAATTGTTATTAAAGAGCGATTTACAGTTTCAATAAATTCGGCAGCTTGAGACTCAATGGTAAGATAGCTAGTAGATACAAAAAAACCTAAAACAATTGGAAAAAACTTTGCAGGACCTTCCATAGAAAAAACTAAAGAATTATCAAAATTATTTGTAGATTTTGATACATATTTTTCCAATCTTTTGATAACGAATTTTGAAAAAATTCCTCTTAAAAAAAGAAAAAATAAAAATATTATCAATGCGATTACAATTTCAGAAATATTAACACCTGAAATTCCCTTATCCCAAACATCAAAAAATAGATCTTTAAAATTTTCTAATACTACCATTTAAGTAATCTTTAGTTTTGTTATTTCATCTCCAGCTTCAAAAATTTCAAGTTTTTTCCAACCAGATTGTTTAAATACATTTAAAACTTTTACACTTATACACATAACTCTTGAGTCTGTCATCAATCCATTGAGTGAGTATTTTTTTGTTAATTCAATAAAGCTTTCTGCACTTCTTTTTGAATAAACAAAAATTATGTCTGGGGGATGATTAATTATTAATTGATTTATATCTTTACTTAACTCTTTAATTTTTTTTGAAGTGTAATTAATAATTTTTTCAATCTTAAAACCCTCTTTTTCTAATTCTTTATCTAATTCTGAGCTAATATTGTCACCACATAAATAGGCCAAACTTTTTTTTTTATCTAAATACTCTGAGTTAATTATAATGTTTTTAAGAGCATTAACTGTCCCACCGGCAGATATAGTATTAACATAACCTTGTTGCCTAACAATTTTTTCTGTTATTGCGCCAACGCAAAAACAAAGTTTATTTTTATCTAATTTAAATGACTGTAAATTTCTTATTGCATTTGCGCTGGTAAATATAAAGGCCTCATAATTGTCAGGGTTAATAGGGTTTGTTTTTACGGCTGATATTTTTAACGTTGGAACATGAATTATTTTATGACCAAGAGAAAATAGCTTACCCATTAAATCTTCTGTATCTATAAGTGATCTTGTTAACAACACATTCATTTTTTTTTATACCTTCCTTTAGCTAAATCTAATAATTTTTCTCCAACACTTTTTCCAATAAGATAAGCATCTGAAGTTCTGCCAGTAAACTCATAATCAAAGCTTTCATCGCCAGTATCTGAAAAAAGTTGAGCTCTTAGTTTCAAATTATTATTTTTTATCTCTGCTAGACCACCAATTGCTGTTTCACAATCGCCTCCAATAGTCTGAAGCATTTTTCTCTCTGCAATCGCACATAAACTAGTTTCATTATCATTAATTTTTTCTATAAATTTTTTTACTTTATCTTCCTTTCTACACTGTACTGCAATAATTCCCTGGCCTACGGCAGGTAGTATATCTTTAGAGTCAAAAGTTATACTTATCCTTTCATCAAGTTTTAATGATTTAACGCCGGCAGCAGCTAGGATGATCCCATCAAGATTATCTTGGTCAATTTTGTTTATTCTTGTATCTATATTTCCACGTATGTTTATTATTGAGATTTTTTTATTAATTTTTTTTAATTGAAACTCTCTTCTCCTCGAACTAGAGCCAATTTTTACACCATCTTTAAGATCAGTTATATTTTTTATTTTCCTACTAATAATTACATCGCGAAAATCATTTCTTTTAATATATGCACCAATCTGAAGTTTTTTATTTTCGATCGAATCCATATCTTTAAGTGAGTGAACCGCAAGATCAATTTCTTTTTTTATTAAACTTTCCTCGATTTCTTTACAAAATAAATTTTTTCCTCCTATCTCAGATATTTTAACATTTAAATTTATATCTCCAGATGTTTTGATTGCTTTAAAATCTATATTTTCTTCCTTAAGTTCTTCATTATTTTTAATTAAAAGTTCTTTGACTTTAGCCACATATGCTAATGAAAGTTTGCTTCCACGGGCTCCAATTGTAATTTTTGTCATTAATTAATGTTATATTTGATAGTACTATTTTATACTATTTTAATTTAAAAAAAGAGATGGCAAAAAAGATTACATTTTTAGGAATTGAAACGAGCTGTGATGAAACTGCAGCTGCTGTAATTAGAAAAAATGATCAAGGGACCGCAGAAATTTTATCTAATATTATATCTAGTCAATTTACGGAACATAAAAAATTTGGAGGAGTGGTACCTGAACTAGCTGCTAGAGCACATCTAGATAACATTGAATATGTCATAAATGCCGCTTTGCGTGAAAGTAAAATTCCTTTGGATGAAATTGATGGTGTCGCTGCTACTGCTGGTCCCGGGTTAATTGTATGTTTAACAGTAGGCCTAAATATTGGTAAATCGATTGCTGCGTTTTCAAACAAGCCATTCGTAGCAGTCAATCATTTAGAGGGTCATGCACTAAGCCCTGGATTAGAAAAAAATATTAAATTTCCATATTTGCTTTTATTAATTTCCGGAGGACATACCCAGTTTTTAATTGTAAAAGATGTTAATGAGTACCAGCAATTAGGAACAACTATTGACGACGCTTTAGGTGAGGCTTTTGATAAAACTGCAAAAATGCTAGACCTTGGTTATCCGGGTGGTCCGAATATTGAGAGGTTTTCTAAGTTGGGAAATAAAAAATTTTTTAAATTACCTGAGCCAATAATAAATAAAGCAGGATGTAACTTATCTTTTGCGGGCCTTAAAACTGCAGTTTTAAGAGAAGCAAAGAAAATAGGTAACGACAAACAAATGAAGTATAATCTTGCAGCTTCATTTCAAAACACAATAAATAATATCCTTAATAAAAAAACAAAAATAGCGATAGAAATGTTCAAAGAAAAGACTGGACAAAAAAATGTTAATTTAATTGTTGCAGGTGGAGTAGCAGCAAACAAAACAATTAGAGAAAATTTAACAAAATTATCCAAAGAAATAAATTTTAAAGTTGTTTATCCTGATATAAAATTTTGTGGAGACAATGCAGCTATGATTGCTTGGGCGGGAATTAAAAGATTTGAAAAAAGATTATTAGATAAAATAATTGTTAATGCTAAGTCTAGATGGTCTTTAGATAGAGATGCTCCGTATATGAAGGGACCAGGTTTAAAATTATGAAACAATACTGGTTGTTAAAATCTGAACCAGATGTTTGGTCAATAGATCAACAGCAGAAAGTTGGTGCAAAGGGCACTACATGGGATGGTGTAAGAAATTATCAAGCAGCAAACAATTTAAAAAAAATGAGAGTTGGTGACTTATGTTTTTTTTATCACTCTAATATTGGAAAAGAGATAGTTGGAATAGTTAAAGTGTTAAAATCGGCTTTTATTGACAAAACTGATGAAAAAAAGAGATTTGTTGCCGTTCAAGTTAGGTTTGAAATGAAATTAAAAAAACCCGTAACTCTTGAAACAATTAAAAAAACCAAGAAAATTTCTCATTTACCGCTTATTAAGCAAAGTAGATTATCCGTGATGCCAATGGATTATAAAAGCTGGAAAATTATTTGTAACATGGGTAAAATATAATTAAAATTTAAGGGAATTTGTGGCTAAAAAGAAAAAAAGAAAAAAAAAGAAATATAAAAGAACCCAAAAGGCTGGTAGACGATCTAGAAGACCTAAAAAAGTAAAAAGAAAATCTAGAAAAGTCAGAAAAACGAGAAAGCCAAAGAAAAAAAGTAAATCTCGTAGGAAAAGTAAAAAAGTAAGAAAAATTAATTTTAGAGCTCCTACTTACTCAAAAGATAATGAGGGAAATTCGGTTATTAAGGTGTCAGACAGTTGGGCGAATCACGCTTATGTCAATGAGTCTAAGTACAAAAAAAAATACAAACTCTCAATTAAAGAAAATGATAAATTCTGGGCGAAAGAGGGAAAACGAATTTCCTGGATTAAAAAATATACAAAAATAAAAGATGTAAAATACAGTAAAGAGGAAGTTAAGATTAAATGGTTCTACGACGGCACATTAAATGCTTCTGCAAATTGCATAGATAGACATTTAAAGAAAAATCCGAGTAAGACAGCAATAATTTGGGTCGGAGATGATCCTGCCGACTCAAAAAAGATTTCGTATAAAGAATTACATCAGAATGTTTGTAAAGCTGCAAATGGTTTAAAAAGTTTAGGAATTCAAAAAGGAGATCGTGTTACAATTTACCTTACTATGATACCTGAGTTGGCATATATAATGTTGGCTTGCGCAAGAATTGGAGCGGTTCACTCTATAATATTTGGAGGTTTCTCACCTGACTCAATAGCAACTAGGATTACAGACTGCGAGTCCGAATATTTGATAACTGCAGATGAGGGTGTAAGGGGAGGAAAAATAATTCCTCTTAAAAAAATTGCAGATGAAGCTTTAGATCAATGTCCTGATGTAAAAAAATGCGTTGTAGTTGAAAGAACTGGAAATCAAGTAGATTGGAATAATGAAAGAGACGTTTCATATAAAGAATTAATTTCATCGGTACCATCAAAATGTGATCCT
Organism: uncultured Pelagibacteraceae bacterium; assembly: GCA_902536385.1. Classification (GTDB taxonomy): domain Bacteria; phylum Pseudomonadota; class Alphaproteobacteria; order Pelagibacterales; family Pelagibacteraceae; genus Pelagilacustribacter. The sequence goes on along the minus strand of CACAWY010000002.1, from coordinate 118,534 downwards.
GAAGAGATGAATGCTGAAGATCCATTATTTATACTATATACATCTGGATCTACAGGAAAACCTAAAGGCGTTCTTCATACTACTGGTGGTTATATGGTTTATGCTTCAATGACACATCAATATATTTTTGATTATAAGGCTAACGATGTTTATTGGTGCACAGCAGATATAGGTTGGGTGACCGGACATAGTTATATTATTTATGGCCCATTATCAAACGGTGCAACAACAATTATGTTTGAAGGAGTACCAAATTACCCAGATAGTTCTAGGTGGTGGCAAATAGTTGATAAATATAAAGTAAATATTTTTTATACAGCTCCTACGGCTATTAGATCTTTGATGAGAGAAGGTGATAAACCTGTAAAAAAAACAAGTAGAAAGACTTTAAAATTATTAGGAACTGTTGGGGAACCAATAAATCCAGAAGCGTGGATGTGGTATTATAAAACAGTTGGAGACTCTAGATGCCCGATTGTAGATACTTGGTGGCAAACCGAAACTGGTGGAATCCTTATAGCACCCCAGCCTGGAGCTATAGATTTAAAACCCGGATCTGCAACTAAACCATTTTACGGAATCAAACCAGTTTTAGTGGATAAGGACGGTAAAATTATAAAAGGGGAAGGAAAAGGAAGACTTTGTATGGCTTCGTCTTGGCCTGGGCAAATGCGTACAGTATATGGAGACCATCAAAGGTTTATTGATACTTATTTTTCACAGTTTGATGGTAAATATTTTACTGGAGACGGCTGTAGAAGAGACAAGGATGGTTACTATTGGATTACTGGCAGAGTTGATGATGTAATCATAGTATCCGGTCATAATTTAGGCACCGCAGAGATCGAAAGTGCATTTGTTGCACATCCTAAGGTAGCAGAAGCAGCAGTGGTTGGTTTTCCTCATAGTATAAAAGGTAACGGTTTGTATTGTTATGTAACGCTCAATGCTGGTGAAAATCCAACAGGAGATCTAGAGAGAGATCTTAAACTATGGGTAAGAAAACAAATTGGGCCAATAGCTACGCCGGACGTTATACAATTCTCTCCTGGCCTTCCTAAAACAAGATCAGGAAAAATTATGAGAAGAATTTTAAGAAAAATAGCCGCTAACGAACCAGATAATTTGGGTGACACAACTACTCTTGCTGATCCTAGCGTTGTTACATCTTTAGTAGAGAATAGACAAAATAAAGGTTAGTTAAATTTTAAATTTTTTGTTAATTTTTTAAATTCCTCCTTCATTAGTCCCCACTTTAAATGAATTGAATTTAAAACTATTTTTTTATCAAGTGATTTTAATTCATCAGCTATTGGAGACCAGTAGTATAAAGCTTGACCACTGTCTTTAAACGGATCGTTTAAATGATAATTTAAAAAATTTACTTTGTTTAATCTCTCTAAAAATTTTTTTTTACCTCTATCAAAAATTTCATCACTCAAACCATTTTTTTTTTCATTTTCTAAAATATTAAAGAAGATTTCTTTGCAATCATTGTCTTTTAAGTTTTTTTCCGAAATTAGATAAGAAAAAACGTAAAAAGCGCAATCAGCTAATGCAACCACATAAATATTCCATTTCGCAAGATTGATTGACTTTAAAAACCTTTCATCCTCCATCATGGCAATATATTTAACTCCAATTCTAGTTTTTAAATACCCGTAAAGAGTTGTTTGAGTAACATGAGCAGATCTCTCTTGAATAAAATTTTCTAAATCTTTTTTTGATTTTATGCTTTTAAATAAACCGGTAATTTTCCAAATCGGAATTACATATTCCCAAATGCTTATTAGAGTGGTTCTAAGAGTGTTTCTCAGTTTATTTAGATTCAATTTCACGTTGTATTTAAAAAACCCTTTATTTACTTGTCTTATAGCATTTCAATTTGGTTTTGGGGTCCTTTTTTCTCTTTAAATTCAACTCATAATGAGTATGCTTCCCACCAATAAAAGTACTTTTTACGTAAAAAGTTAAAAAATAAATAGGGGGAAATATGTCAAATAAAGACGCATATTGGAATAAGACCAAAAACCATATGATAGTAACATTGGTTCTTTGGGCTTTCTTCTCATTAGTGATCTTCATGTTTGGTTCAGAACTGAACACGATGTCTTTTCTTGGCTATCCACTAGCATATTACATGACTGCGCAAGGTTCACTTCTTGCCTTTGTGATAATTTTGTTTTGGACTGCAAATAAACAAGAAAAAATCGACGAAGAACATGGTTTCTCAGAAAGAGAGGATGACTAATGTTTAAAGGAGATTTTATACAAAACCTTCCTAAAATATATGGTACCTACACTGGTGGCTTTATAGTGTTCATCATTTTGATGGCATTAGCAGAGCAAGCAGGTGTGTCAGCTAAAAACATCGGAGTGATGTTTGTAGCTTTCACGGTATTGATTTATGCCTTAATCGGTTATTTATCAAGAACCATTCAAGTAGATGCCTACTATGTTGCAGGAAGACAAGTGCCAACCGTATTTAACGGGATGGCAACAGCAGCTGACTGGATGTCAGGTGCATCATTCGTAGCTTTAGCGGGTGGAGTTTACTTTGGTGGTTATACTTATATGGCCTTCTTGGTAGGTTGGACAGGTGGATACGTACTTGTTGCAACTCTAATGGCTCCGTACCTAAGAAAGTTTGGATGTTACACAGTTCCTGATTTTATCGGAACACGATACGGTGGTAACGCAGTAAGAGCTGCAGCTGTATTCGTGCTTTTCATAGCATCATTTACTTACGTAACAGCACAAATTAATGCTACGGGAACAATTGCTTCTAGAGCTCTTGGAATTCCGTTTGAAGCGGGTGTATGGGTAGGATTAATAAGTATCCTTATCTGTTCAATGCTTGGTGGAATGAGAGCCGTAACTTGGACACAGGTTGCTCAGTACATTGTATTAATCATCGCATACTTAATACCAGTATTCTGGATTAGTTCTAACGTAGGTGGAGGAATTTTCCCTCACTTAATGTTAGGTGATGAAGTTGCAAGACTTGGCGAACTTGAACAACAATTTGGACTAGTTAAAAACAGCGCCGCAGATATGAAAGCAGCTGGGGTACCAGGAGGATTGAAATACATCTCTGGAACTCACTCTGGAGTACCTGAAGGTGGAATGGCTGTCTGGAAATACTTGTCGTTAGCGATTTGTATGATGGTGGGAACTGCATCGTTGCCTCATATCTTAATGAGATACTTTACAACTCCTACAGTAAGAGCAGCAAGAAAATCAGTAGCTTGGTCGCTATTCTTTATTTTCTTACTCTACTCCTCAGCGCCTATGTTAGCGACATTGTCTAAATTAGCATTGATGGATCCAAATCTACCAACTGGAATTATTGGAAAATCTATTTCTGAAGTTCAGTCGATAGAGTGGGTACAAAGATGGTCTGAAGTTAAACAAGTATTTATCGCAGACTTTAATGGTGACGGAATACTTCAGTTGAACGAATGGTTCATGAGAGGTGACGTTGTAGTATTAGCTACTCCAGAAGTAGCGGGTCTACCGTTCGTAATCTCAGGACTAGTGTTTGCTGGTGGTATGGCTGCTGCCATGTCAACTGCCGATGGATTAGTTCTTGCGATCTCAAATGCGTTATCACACGACATTTACTACAAGATCATAAATCCAAAAGCGGAGACTTCAAAAAGACTGTTAGTTGCTCGTGTACTTCTAGTAATAATCGGAGCTGCTGGTGCTTATATAGCCTCTTTCAGGCTAACAAGTATCTTAGGTTCGGTTGCTTGGGCATTCGACTTTGCAATGTCAGGTTTATTCTTCCCACTTGTACTTGGTGTATGGTGGAAGAGAGCTACTAGAGAAGGTGCAATCGCCGGTATCATTTCAGGAATTGTGTCAGGAACAGTTTACTTAACGTGGGTGTTCCCTAAATTCTCAGTTCCTTTATGGGGCGGTGTAAATACTCCTTTCTTAGGTATTGACCACTTAAGATTTGGTTTAATTGGAGCACCAATTTGTTTAGTTGTAATGGTGGTAGTCAGTTTAATGACTAAAGAACCAAGTCCAGCTACACAAAAATTAGTAGACGATACAAGAATACCAACAGGTAAGGCTATTCTTGGTAAGCAACACTAATTAACAATTATTTAAAATTAAAAGGGGCGATTTATTCGCCCCTTTTTTTTTACCTGAATCATGATATTTTAAAAATATGATACCTACTTGGGCAATCGTTTTAGATTATATATTAGGAACAATAATGTGGACTTTAATCGGTCGAGCATTTATGAATATTTTTCAAAGAGAAGACTCTCAGTTTTTCTTCATGAGAGTTTTTGTAAAATATACTAATCCTATAATTAATTTGTTCAAATTTATCACGCCTAGTTTCCTATTTGGTCCTTTTATAGCTCTTTATGTTGCTTGGTTCTTTTATTTATTCAGATTCTATGCGATGCCCTATATTTTAGGATATGATGTTTGGGGGATGCTCGCATTTCCATTAGAAAGCGATTTTTCAAGACAATTATATCAACTGTTTAATTAAGCTTATTTTTTGACAAAGTTTTGGATTAAAATATAAGTAAATAATAATGAGTAGTTCGATAAAAATTTCACCATCAATATTGTCTGCTGATTTTAGTAAGTTAGGTAGCGAGGTCATTTCTCTCGAGAAAGCGGGTGCTGACTATATTCACATAGATGTTATGGATGGACACTTTGTTCCTAATTTAACCATTGGGCCCGAAGTAATTAAGAAGCTAAGACCATTAACTAAAAAAACATTCGATGTACACTTAATGATTTCACCAGTTGATAATTTTATCAAAGACTTTGCTAATGCGGGAGCTGATATTATTACATTTCATCCTGAAGCTACAAATGATACTGCAAAAACTATTGAGCTCATAAAAAATGAAAAGAAAAAAGTTGGAATTTCATTGAAACCGAAATCAAAGATTGAATTACTAGAAAATTATCTTCATGAAATTGATTTAGTTTTGATTATGAGTGTTGAGCCTGGTTTTGGCGGGCAAAAGTTTATGCCTGAAGTTTTAGAGAAAACTAGAAACTTATATGAAATAATTAAAAAAAAAAAACTAAATGTTGATATTGAAATAGATGGTGGAATAAACTTTGAAAACTGCAATCTAGTTAAAAAAGCTGGAGCTAATATAATTGTTTCTGGATCTACAATTTTTAAAGAAAACAAAGGCAATCTAAAAAAAAATATAGAAACTCTAAGAAAAAATTAGTAGATGTTTGGCTTAAAAGATGCCTATTTTTATTTTGTAGCAACCCAAATTACTTTAATTAAGTTTTTTAAAAAAATTTATTTTTCATCTAGTCATTATAACAAATCTTTAAAATCAAAAATACCGACACAGATTAACTTTAATCCTAATTCATATCTATTATCAATAATTTCTCCTTACGAAAAAAAATCTTTTAAAATTAATGAAATTAAACCAAATGAATTTTGGGTAGAAAGTAAAAAAAGGAATATTGCAAATTATCATAATTTCTTTTGGCTTAGTTTAATTGATAGAAAGATAGATGGTAAAAATATTCAAAAAATTATTTACCTTTGGATATTTAAATATTCAAATTTTAAAAGAAAAATTTGGGAAACCTCAACTCTTTGTAAAAGGATGATTAGTTGGATACTGAATGTTGATATAATAATTAATAATGCTTCATTCGAATTTAAAGAAAAATTTTTTGAAAATATAATTTTACAATGCAACCATTTGAAAAAAAATATAAGATTTGAAAATAATCCAATAATTAAAATAGAAGCACTTACGGCATTAATTTTATCAGGAATAGTTTTTAAAGAATGTGAAGAAAATTATAAAATAGGCACAAAAGAACTGGAAAAATTTGTAAAATATTTTTTTGATGACGATGGATTTCCAATGACTAGAAGTGCAAATGACCTGGTTTATATTACAAAATATTTTTTACTTTGTTATGAAAATATTAAGGATGCTCAATTATATTTACCTGAGTTTCTTGATGCTATTATTAAAAAAAATCTAAGCTGTATTAAATTTTTAAAAACACCGGATAATCATTTGCCTTTATTCAATGGGGCTTCAGAAAATGATTTATTATTTTTTAATAAATATCTTGAAGATTTAAAAGTGACTAGAAAAGACAAAAAAAATTCTATAGGTGGAATATTTTATGCAAAATCGAAACAACAAGTTCTTTATTTTGATGTAGGGGCACCACCAAGTAAAAACTTTTCTAAAAATTATCAATCGGGTCCACTTTCATTTGAATACTTTTTAGATGGTACAAAAATAATTACGAATTGTGGATTTGGAAGCAATATTTCAAATAAAGCTGAACTGCTTAGTAGATTGACTGCTAGTCAATCTACCTTAACAATTAATGACACAAGTATTACTAAATTTGAAAGAAACAAATTAATAAATAAGATTTTTGGAAATTCAATAAAGAATACTTTTAAAACAAATGAGTTAAAAATTAAGAATGATAAGAACTCTGTTGGCTGTTCTATTTCACATAGTGGATATGAAAAAAACTATAATTGTATTCATAAAAGAGAAATTTATTTAGATCATGATAAGAATAAGCTAAGTGGTTTTGATTATATTTTTAAAAAAAATTATGGGATACCTATTAGATATGTATTTAGATTCCATATCAATCCTCAGCTTACGACAGTAAAAACTATGAGTGGAAACAGTGTTTTAATACAAATATCAAAGAATAAATCTCTTATTTTTACAGCTAAAGATGAAAAGGTTGAAATAGAAAAAAGTATATATCTTGGAGGAAAAAAAATATTAGATAATACTTGTATTACTATTTCTGGTAATTTAGTTAATAAAGACAAATCTTTTATTTGGGAAATTAAGAAAAAAATTTAGAAATGAATTTAAAAATAAAAAACGCGTTAGTTTCTTTATCAGATAAGGAAGATATTGTTTCGATATTAAAAACACTAAAAAAGTATAACGTTAAAATAATAAGTTCAGGTGGGACATTTAAATACATAAAAAAACTTGGTTACAATTGTACTGAACTTTCTAAGTATACTGGCTTTAAGGAAATGCTTGATGGTAGAGTAAAAACATTACATCCAAAAATACATGCTGGAATTTTGCACGATAGGCAAAATAAATCACACAAAAATGAGATGTCCAGACAAAATTTTCCATCTATTGATTTAATACTGGTAAATTTTTATCCGTTTCAAAAAGTTGTAAAAAGCACCAAAAGTCCCAAAGACATTATCGAAAATATTGACATTGGAGGCCCTACATTGGTGCGGGCTGCTGCTAAAAATTTTAAAAATGTTGTAATAATTACAAATAAGAATGACTACCCTCAATTAATTAATGAACTAGAAAAAAATAAAGGTAGAACCTCACTGAAATTTAGAGAAATTATGTCATCTAAGGCATTTGGCTTAACCGCTTATTATGATGCGATGATAGCAAATTGGTTTAATAATAAGTTAAACATCCAGTTTCCAGAGCGAAAAACAGTCTTTGGCAGGAAATTTAAAAAACTTAGATATGGCGAAAATCCCCATCAAGAAAGTTCAATTTACATTAATGATTACGATGATCAAAAACTTAGATTCACACAATTACATGGAAAAGATCTAAGCTATAATAATTATAACGACATGTTTGCGGCATTAGATATTTTGGCGTCTTTAAAAAAGAAGTCAGGAACTGTAATTATTAAACATTCTAATCCTTGTGGCGTAGCAGAAAATACACAACCTTTAAATTCACTTAGAAATGCTTATTCATCTGATCCTATCAGTGCTTTTGGTGGCATTATTGCTTGCAACTATAAAATAAATAAGAAACTAGCTTTGGAAATCAGCAAAAATTTTCTAGAGGTAATAATGGCAAATGGTTTTGATAAAGAATCATTGCAAATATTAAAAAGTAAGAAAAACTTAAGAATAATTGATATCACAAAATATAAGTCTAAAAATATCACATCTTTAAAAAGTTTTGATGGGTCTTTCTTGATTCAAAATAAAGACAAAATAACTTTAAACAAAAAAAAATTGAAGTGTGTTACAAAGTTAAAACCCAATAAAAAAGAATTAGCCGAAATAGAATTCGCTGTAAATATTAGCAAATTTGTAAAATCTAATGCAATTGTTCTGTGTAACAATTTTTCAACTATCGGAATTGGCGCAGGCCAGCCTAGCAGGTTAGACAGTTGTAAAATAGCAATTCAAAAAGCAAAAAAATTTCAACCTAAAAAAATTAAAGATTCGGTTGCTGCATCTGACGCTTTTTTTCCATTTGTCGACGGTGTAAAAACTTTGATAAAAGCCGGAGTAAAAATTATTATTCAGCCTGGAGGATCAATTAGAGATCAGGAAATAATTAATGAAGCAAACAAAGCTAAGATCAAAATGATATTTACTGGAGTAAGACATTTTAATCATTAATCAAATCTTATCAATTTTTGCAGCTAGGATAAAATCACTTTCTGCTAAACCTTTTATCGCATGAGTAAAAATTTTGACTTTACAATAGCCCCATCCGAACAAAATATCAGGATGATGATTTTCTTCTTCGGCGATAGCGCTAACTTTATTTACAAAATTTTGGCTTTCTGAGAAATTTTTAAATGAAAACTCTTTTGATAAGAAATAACTTTCATCAGTATTGGTTTTTACATCCCACCCATCAATTTTTTTTAAGTACTTATGAATTTCTGATTTATCAAATGGTGGAATATTGCCTTCACACGGAATACATTTTTTTTTAGCTAAATCACTCATAAAACAATCTTAACTTAATGGAGCGGGCAAAGGGACTTGAACCCTCGACCTTCTCGTTGGCAACGAGACGCTCTACCACTGAGCTATGCCCGCAAATTTAAAGAATTATATTACACGATCTCTAGAATGGTCAACCTAAATAAATAAAATGTCGCTATCGATAAGACAAAATTTTTATTATAATAAGGTGATGAAAAAACTTCCTGAAATAATTCCAGTTTTTCCTTTGAGTGGAGTAATTTACTTTCCAAAAACAAATCTTCCGTTAAATATTTTCGAAGAAAGATATTTAGAATTAGTCAATGACTCTTACAAAAAAGATAAGCTAATGGGAATGGTGCAATCCCAAAAAAATGGAAATGATCTTTATAAAGTTGGCTGTTTAGGAAAAATTAGTGATTTACAAAAAAGTGAGGACGGACGAATATTAATAAATCTGACTGGAATAACGAGGTTTAATATCTTGCGAGAAATAAGTAACAAGAAACTCTATAGGGAGTTTAAAGTAGATTATAAAAAATTTGAATTAGATCTTAAAAGTTCGTCAGAAGATGAAAGTACAGAAAATTTAATGGATAAAGCTAAAATTTTTTTTAAAAGGAATGGATTACTGTTAAATTGGAAAGAATTTGAAAGACTAGATAAAATACAAAAAATTAATACTCTATCGATGATCTCTCCTGTTACAAATGAGGAAAAACAAAAACTATTGGAGTCATTAACTGCAAAAGATAAAATTGATACTTTAGAAAATATAATTAGCTTTTACTTGCACGAAGTTAATTTTAATAATCAAACTGTCCAGTAAATATCTAATTAGCTGACTTATTCATTGAGTCAAAGAAATCAGAATTATTCTTTGTATTCTTTAATTTTGAAATTAAGAATTCAATTCCATCCATCGTGCCCATTGGACTTATTATTCTTCTTAAAACATTCATCTTGGACAATTCGTCTTTAGCAAAAAGCAATTCCTCTCTTCGTGTTCCCGATCTAGTAATATCTAAAGCTGGGTATATTCTTTTATCTGCAACTTTTCTATCTAGAATTAATTCTGAATTACCTGTACCTTTAAATTCTTCAAAAATTACTTCGTCCATTCTACTTCCAGTGTCAATTAAGGCAGTCGAAATGATAGTAAGTGATCCTCCCTCTTCTACATTTCTAGCGGCTCCAAAGAACCTTTTTGGCCTTTGAAGAGCATTAGCATCTACACCTCCAGTCAAAACTTTTCCAGAACTAGGTATAACAGCGTTGTATGCTCTTCCTAATCTTGTGATCGAATCTAATAAAATAACGACATCTTTTTTGTGTTCAACTAACCTTTTTGCTTTCTCAATTACCATCTCGGCTACCGCAACGTGCCTTGAGGCTGGTTCATCAAAAGTTGATGCAACGACTTCACCTTTTACAGATCTTTGCATATCCGTAACTTCTTCAGGTCTTTCATCGATCAAAAGAACCATTAAATAGCACTCAGGGTGATTGGCTGTAATTGACTGAGCAATGTTTTGAAGAATAATTGTTTTTCCTGCTCTTGGTGGAGAAACTATTAAAGACCTTTGGCCTTTTCCAATCGGACTTACAAGATCAATTAATCTTGCAGTATTATCAGGTTTTTTTTCAATCTTAGTTGTCTCGACTTCAAGTTTGATTCTCTCATTTGGATAAAGAGGGGTTAAGTTATCGAAAGCTATTTTATTTTTTCCTTTTTCTGAGTCATCAAAATTAATTTTATTCACTTTAAGTAGAGCAAAATAGCGTTCTGCATCTTTAGGTCCTCTTATCTCACCTTCGACTGAGTCACCTGTTCTTAGACCAAATCTTCTTATTTGGCTTGGACTTACATAAATATCATCTGGGCCAGGTAAATAGTTAGACTCGATAGCTCTTAGGAAACCAAATCCATCTTGTAACACCTCTAGTACACCCGTAGCTGTTATTTGTTCATTTTTCTCTGCAAGCTTCTTAAGTATGGCAAATAATATTTCTTGCTTTCTCAATGTACTTGGATTTTCAATACCGAGTTTTTCAGCTTCACTAATAAGCTCTGCAGGGTTTTTTTGCTTTAATTCTTGAAGATTCATGTGATTGTTGTGTATTAAGGAATGTTAGATAAATATATGTCTTTTTAAAAAAAATTCAACCCCTAATTATATTGGTTTAAAAATCACTATAAATATTACAACAATCAGTATTATTGTTGGTATTTCATTATAAATCCTAAAAAATTTAGACGATTTCTTGTTATTATCTATAGCAAAATCATTTAGATATTTTCCCAAAGAAAAGTGATAATAAGTCAAAATTATTACTGCAAAGGATTTTATTTGCATCCAGAGCTCTGAGAAAGCGGAAAAACCAAGATTGTGTAACAACAAAACTCCAAATAACCACGAAAGGAGCATTGCTGGCATCATGATGTAATTATATAGTTTTCTCTCCATAGTTTTAAAAACTTTTTTTTGAGCTTCATGATCTGAATCTGCATGATAAACAAATATCCTTGGCAAATAAAGTAGACCTGCCATCCAAGAGATAACAGCGATGAGATGAAGTGATTTAAAAAGCAAGTATAAATTCATTTTATAAATATTTGCTTACTAATTTTTCAAATAGATTAATATGATCTGAACTATCATTTAGACATGGAATCATGTCAAATTTTTCTCCTCCTTTTTCAAGAAAACTTTCTCTCCCTTGGAGATTGATTTCTTCTAATGTTTCTACACAATCTGACGCAAACCCAGGGCAAATTACAAGTAAGTTTTTTATTCCTTTGCCTGGTAAAGTCTCCAAAGTTTTGTCAGTGTAAGGGGTTAGCCACTCTTGAGGGCCAAATCTAGATTGAAAAGTTGTTTGTATCTCAATCTTGTTAAATTTTTCTTTCATCAATCTCGTGGTTTTGTGACAATAGCAGTGATATGGATCCCCTTTATCAAAATAAGACTTAGGTATTCCATGATAAGATGAGATAATCAAATCTGGTTTCCAACTAATTTCATTAATCTTTTTTTCAATACTTTTAACTAGTGCATCAATATACAAAGGGTTGCTTTCATAATGTGGTATAATTTGTAAGCTTGGTTGCCATCTCATTTTCATTAATGTTCTATAAACCTCATCACAAACTGTAGCAGTTGTTGCGCTCGCATATTGAGGGTAAAGTGGTAAAATAATTATATTTTCACAGCCTTTCTCTTGTAACTCTTTTAGTTTAGATTTTATACTAGGGTTTCCATATCTCATTGCAAATTTTACAATTACTTTCTCATTTCCAATTTTTTTATTAAGCTTAATTGCTTGACTCCGGGTAAAAAATAATAACGGAGACTCATTGCTATCCTTTCTCCAAATTTGCTTATATGCGTGGGCAGTTTTAGAAGGTCTGAAGGTCAGTATAAACAAGTTTAGTATAACTTGCCAAAGCAAAGGGTTTACCTCGATTACTCTTCTGTCAGATAAAAATTCCTTTAAGTATTTTCTGATATCCCACCAATCGGTTGAGTCTGGAGTTCCAAGATTTACAAGTACAACACCTGTTTTTCCGAATTTTACCTCTGGGTGGTTTTTATCCATGAAAATTCCTATAAAATTTTACTAATTTAAACACTTTATCAGGATCTGTTTCTGGAAGTAACCCATGTCCTAGATTAAAAATATAAGGAATATCTTTAAAAGCCGAAATGTATTTCGTCGCTCCTATAATCATTTCCTGTTCTGACTTTAATAATACTTTAGGATCAAGACCACCTTGTAATACTACATCTTTCAGATTTTTCTTTGCCCATAAGGGATCTATATCAGGGTCTAAATTTAATCCATCTGGTTTAACTAAATCATTAAAATCTTTAAATTTTTCTTTAATGCCTTTTGGAAAACAAATATTAGGTATGTTTCTTTTTTTGCAAAATTGAATTATTTTGGTGTTTGGTACAAAACAATATTTATTAATTTTATCTGGAGGAATCAGTCCTGCCCAAGAGTCAAATATTTGAACAACGTCAGCTCCTGCTTCGATTTGATTTTTTATATGAATACATAAAAATTTTACTAATACATTAATGATTTGATCTAATTTATTATCAAAATTATTAAGTTTATCTAAATCAACCATCTTTTTATCTTTTCTAATGCCAAGCATGTAAACTAATAGTGTCCATGGTGCTCCTACAAAGCAAATTAAAGACTTTTCATTGGTTAGATTTTTTCTTGTAATTTTGATTGCTTTGTAAATTGGTTCTAGTTTTTTGGAAAATTCTTTTTCATTATTTTGGAGAAATATTCTAAGATCGAATTCACTCAAAATAGGCCCTTGATTTTTAGTGAAAGATACTTTTTGACCTAACGCGTATGGAGTCATTAAAATGTCAGAAAAAATTATTGCTGAGTCAAGATCAAATCTCTTAATTGGTTGCATTGTGATTTCAGAACTAAGTTCGCTATTTAAACAAAGATTGATAAAGTTTTGATTTTTAGATCGTATTTTCTGAAATTCCGGTAGATATCTTCCTGCTTGTCTCATAAACCATACAGATTTACAAGGAACTCTTTTTAACAAGATATTTTTAATGTTACTCATATATATTTAATAATTTTAACTTTTGTTCTTATAGTTGGGCCTGTTTAATGGTCATACAACTTTTTATACATCTTTTATACATTGTAAGATTAATAATTTATGAAAAAAAGCTTTGTTTTACAGTCTTTTTTACTTTTATAAACATTAGTAAAACAACATTATAAACATTCAATAAAATGTTTAAATATTGTTAATTAATGTTAATTTTTTTCTCTATTTTTTTTTTTAAGGTGAAAAAAACGATTTATTAATTATTTATTAACAAACATATGAACCAAAAATACAATGTATATCTTGTGTCTGACTCGACAGGTGAAACCTTAGATAGAATTTTTCTTTCTTTAAAATCACAATTTTCTAATTTTGAATATGAAAAAAAGGAGTTTGCTTTTGTTAGAACAGAACAACAAATAGATAAAATAATTAAAGAATGTCTAGCAATGGAAAATTCTCTAATTCTTTATACAATAGTCGAGACTAAACTTGCTAAATATATTGCCAATCAGAGTGGAAAAAATAACGTCCCTTGTTTTGGAATATTAGGAAATCTGATATTAAGTTTTTCGAAATTACTTAATCAAAAAGCTATTCACAAACCAAGTGCTCAACATGTTTTGGATGATGACTATTATAAGAGAATTGAGGCAATACAATTTACAATGTCACATGATGATGGAAAAAAAGTAGACGATATAAATAACGCAGATGTAGTTTTATTAGGAGTAAGCAGAACTAGTAAAACACCAACATCAATTTACTTAGCCAATAGAGGCTATAAAACAATAAATATTCCTTTAGTGTTAGATCAAGTATTGCCATCTGACTTAAGTCTAAATAAAAAAGTTTGTGTTATTGGACTTATTGCAGATCCTGAAAGATTAGCTGACATAAGAAGAAACAGAGTCGCAATCATGTTAGATCGGAAATTAAAAGAATACACTGATGTGGAACATATTAAGAAAGAAGTAGATGACTCCAAGAAGCTCTTTAAAAAAAATAATTGGCCAATCATTGACGTCACAAGAAGATCGGTGGAAGAAACCGCTGCCTCTATACTTAAGATTATTGAAATAAAGAAAAAAAAATGAAGATTATTTTAGCTTCAAAAAGTGGAGTGAGAAAAAAGATTTTGGACAATTACAATATCGATGCCGAAGTGGTATTTTCTAATGTTGACGAGGACGAAATAAAAAATTCTCTTTTAGCAGAAGGAGCTAGTCCTAAATTAATTTCAAAAAATCTGGCAGAAGTAAAATCTGTAAAAGTAAGTAAAAATAATCCTAATATTTTAGTTTTGGGTGCTGACAGTGTGATTTCTCTAGACAATGAACTTATTAACAAACCTAAATCTCGAGAAGAAGCTTTCGAAATCCTTAAAAAGCTAAATAATTCTAAACATTATTTAATAAGTTCATGTTGTTTTTCATTGAATGGTTCTATGATATGGAATCATACAGATACTTCAGAACTAAAGATGAAAAATTTTAATGAAAAACAGCTTTTAAAATATCTCGGAAAAATAAAAACAGAAATATTACTTTCATATGGCGTTTATCAGGTAGAAGCCGACGGAATGGAATTATTTGAATATATTAAGGGAGATCGTGATTCAATTATGGGTTTACCAATAAAAGATATTATCAACTATGTTAAACAATATAAAAAATGAAAAAAAACTTTGGAATTATTGGCAAACCAATTAAACATTCACTGTCACCGATACTTCATAATTATTGGTTCAAAAAATATAATATTGAGGCTAATTATTCTATATTAGATGTTAAAGAGGATCAGTTACAAGACATAGTCGAGCAAATCAAATTAAAAAAATTAGATGGAATAAATATAACTTTACCTTATAAACAAAAAATTGTTCCTCATTTAGATATTCTTGTACACGACGCAGAGATTACAAGTTCAGTAAATACAATTTACTTGAACCAAGAAGGAATAATAGTTGGAGAAAATACTGATGTTTTTGGATTACAAGCTGCATATTTAAAAGAGGTGGATAACGCTTCAAAAAGAAAGGCTTTGGTAATAGGTGCAGGCGGAGTTTCTCCTTCAGTAATTCTATCATTACAAAAGTCTGGAGTAAAAGATATCTCATTAATAAATAGGACAATAGAAAAGTGTTTTTTTTTAAAAAAAAAGTTTTCAAATATTAAAATCTTGGAATGGAAAAACATACAGGACGAAATTAAAAATTATGATATTATTGTCAACGCAACTAGTTTGGGATTAAAAAATGGACAAGATTTTGATTTTAATTTTGAAAATACAAGAGAAAATTTAATTTATATTGATACAATTTATAACCCGATAGAAACTAAAACTCTAAAACATTTAAAAGAAAAGAATACTAAAGTTTTTAATGGACTAGATATGTTTATTTACCAAGGTCAAAAAGCTTTCTATTTATGGAATAAAGTGAATCCTGAAATTGATCAAAATTTAGTTGAATTATTATTGTCAAAATTAAAATGAAAAAAATTGCTATAACAGGCTCTTTATCTTCAGGAAAAACGACAGCCAGTAAAATTTTAGCTGCAAAAAGAGGACCGCTATTTAGCGCTGACGCTGTAGTAAAAAAACTATATAAAAAAAGAACTTTTAGGATGTTTCTGTCTAAGAAATTAAAGATTAAAAATTTTTCGAATATAAAAGCTATCATTAAAAATAAAATTTTGGAAAATAATTTAGATATCAAAAAAATTGAAAAATATATTCACCCCCTGGTTAGAAAGGAAATAAAATTGTTCATTAACAAAAATAAAAAAAGGAAATTTACTTTTTTTGAAATCCCTTTATTAATCGAAAGTAAACTAAATAAACAGTTTGATGTAATATTTTTTTTAAAAGCAAGTCGAAAGATTAGACTAAAAAGATTTATATCAAAAGGTGGTGATAAAGAAATTTTTTCAATTCTTAACAAAAAACAACTTAGTGATAATAAAAAAGCTAAATTTTGTGATCATGTTGTTGTTAACCAAAGAAATATTAAGATTTTAAAAAAAATTTTATTAGGTATATTTAAACAATATGAGTGAAGTATTTCTGGATACTGAAACCACTGGCCTGTCTTTTAAAGAAGGTCATAGAATTGTTGAAATTGCTTGTGTAGAAACTGAGGATTTTATAACTACTGGTAGAGTCTTCCATAAATTAGTTAACCCAGAAAGAGATGTCCCTGATGAGGCGTTTCAAGTTCATGGTTTTTCAAGCAAATTTTTAAGCAATAAGGAAAAGTTCAGTAAAATTGCAGATGAATTTTTAGAGTTCATTAAGGGGAAAAAAATAATAATTCATAATGCCACTTTTGATCTTGGTTTTTTAAACGGAGAACTCGACACTTTGAAGAAGGCATTGATTGATAAAGAATCAATAATAGACTCCCTTGAGATCGCTAGGAACAAGTTTCCAGGTTCTTCAAATTCATTAGATGCTCTTTGTAAAAGATTTAATATTGATATATCAAGAAGAAAAAAACATAATGCTTTATTAGACTGTGAACTTCTTCGAGAAGTTTATATTAATCTTTTAGATTTGAAGGAGCCAAAATTTGATTTAACATCTAATAGTACTAAACAAAACGTAATAAAAAATAAAGATTATAATAAGAAAATAATAAAAATATCAGATACAGAGTTTAAATTACACCAAGAGTTTTTAAAAAAAGAATTAAAAAAAAATTTTTATTGAGTTTTTTTCTTTTTATATAAACTTTCAAAATCTACATTTTCGCTTATTTTTATATCTTTAAATCCAGAATTCTCAAAAAGACTAACAAATATCTTCCTTAACTCTCCATAAATTTTAGAGGGTACATCGATAAGAACTATTTTTTCCATTTCATTTTTTTCTATATTTTTATTCGATAATTCAATTAAAGTAGCGTATTCAATTTTTGTATTTATTTTTTCAAAAACATCTTTTGCTGTTGATAGATTTAAAGTAGTAAGAACTTCAAATATATTTTCTTTTACTTGGTTGCTTCTTATGTCTATATTTATTTTGTAATTTGCTATATTTTTTGTAAGTAAAAAAAAAGTTTTAGGATTTGGAATACTAAAATTTAAATTTTTTATGTATTTACCTATAATTTTATAGCTCATCTTTTTCTTTATTTACTATTTCCCCATCTATAGTTTTATTTGTTTCTTCAACTTTTGTTTTACTTTTAAATAAAGTTTTTAAAATAATTTTTCTGCTAAAAGGTATTAAAATTAAAAAACCTATTAAATCGGTTAAAAAGCCAGGTACTATCAAAAGTAACGCGGCAAACGCTATAGATGCTCCAGATAAAAGTTCATAGATTGGTATTTTATTTTGATATAAATTTTTTAAACCTGACTTTAAAGTTAAAACTCCTTGTATCCTCGCAAAAAAAATACCAATTATTGCTGTAAGAAAAATTAGAGCAATTGTATTAATTGCGCCTATTTGGCCCCCGATTTTTATCATGAGGAATATCTCTAAGGCTGGTAAACCAATAAAAATTAAGAAAAATGTGTTCATTTGTCTGATACAAAATTATATTATTCATGTATATTTATCAAATTATGAGTAACAATTTCGGATATTTAGACATAATTCTATTGGGTATGATCGCAGGATTTATAATTTTGCGACTAAGAAGTATTTTAGGAAGAAAGACAGGACATGAGTCTAAAGTTTATCCTAATTTCGCAGAGAAAAAATTTAGTATGCCCAAAAAGGATGTTGAACCAGCCAATCAGAATCTTGAAGTCTTAGAGGGAAAAGATAAAAAAGAATTTCTAAGAGGTGCTGAAATAGCTTATGAAAGTATTTTAACATCATTTGCCAGTGGGGACCTGATTAAACTGAAGGCTTTATTATCACCAAAAATGTTCTCTAACTTCTCTGATGCAATCAAACTTAGAAATAAAGAAAATATCAAATCAGAATTTACCTTCATTGGAGTAAAAGAGTCTTCAGTAGAGAAATATGAAAAAGTAAAAGATAATTTATTCGCCACAGTTAAATTCGTTGCAGAAGTGATCTCCGTTAAAAAAGATAAGGAAAACAAAATTATCGAAGGGAACCCTGATAAAATAAAATTCGTTACAGATAGTTGGAAATTCACTAAAAATATAAATAATAATAGTCCTAACTGGTATTTATCTGAAATTATTAGTCAGTGATAAAAAAAAAAACCTTTCCCAAGAAGATAAAGAAACCTGGGAAGAATATATAAAAGATCCAATAGACATTTACGATAAAGATCAAAATAATTTTAACTATAAAAAAAGGGAGAGGTTTAAATTTGATCTTCATGGTTTTACATTAGATAACGCAAATATAAAAGTGAGGGAGATATTGTTATCTTGCGTAGAAAATAAATATAAAGAATTATTATTAATAACAGGAAAAGGAATGCACTCTACTAATGATAATGATGCTTATGTTTCAAAGGATTTCGGAAAATTAAAATTTTCAGTACCAGAATTTATTAAATCTGATCCTGATTTAAACAAATTAGTAATATCGATAAATGAGGCCGACATAAAAGATGGTGGAGAAGGAGCAATTTTAATTAAGTTAAAAAATTTATAATATAAATTTCGAAAGATCTGTATCCTTAACCAAATTACCCAAATTATCTTGCACGAATTTCTTATTAACTGTGATAGTTTCTCCAGCTTTGTCTGTAGCATTGAAACTGATTTCATCTAATACTTTTTCGATAATTGTATGAAGTCTTCTGGCTCCAATATTTTCTACAGAGGAGTTAACTTCCGCAGATATTTTTGCAAGCATATTTATTCCATCATCTGAAAACTCAAGGTTGACATCCTCGGTTTTTAGTAAAGCCTTATATTGTTTTATTAAACTATTATCAGGTTCCTTTAATATTCTTTTAAAATCCTCTTCATTAAGTGCTTTTAATTCTACTCTAATAGGTAATCTCCCTTGTAACTCAGGCAATAAGTCCGATGGTTTCGCTAATTGAAAAGCTCCTGAGGCAATAAATAAAATATGATCAGTTTTAATTGGCCCATGTTTTGTGCTTACGGTTGTTCCTTCAATGAGAGGCAATAGATCTCTTTGAACCCCTTCTCTTGAAACGTCACCTCCAACTCTATCACTTCTTGCTGAAACTTTATCGATTTCATCTAAAAAAACAATTCCATTTTCTTCGGTAGCTTTTTTTGCTTCTTTAATTATTTTATCTTCCTCAATCATTTTATCCGATTCTTGGGCCACTAAAATTCCGTGAGACTCCTTTACAGACATTTTCTTTTTCTTTCCTTTTTTTCCACCCATAGATTTTCCAAGGATATCTCCAAGATTAACCATTCCAACATTTCCCCCTGGCATACCGGGTATTTCAAAGCTCTGTAACCCAGAGGATGTATCTTGCACCTCTATTTCAATTTCATTATCGTCTAGGTCACCATTTCTCAATCTTTTTCTAAAACTTTCTCTAGTAGCAACACTTGCTTTATTTCCTACTAAGGCATCTAAAACTTTTTCCTCTGCTTTTAACTCAGCTTTAGCTTTAACCTCTTTCCTCTTTCTCTCTCTTTCCATTGCAATAGCGATTTCAATCAAGTCCCTAATAATTTGTTCAACATCTCTTCCTACGTATCCAACTTCAGTAAATCTTGTTGCCTCAACTTTAATAAATGGTGCTTCGGCCAATTTAGAAAGTCTTCTTGAAATTTCTGTTTTACCAACACCTGTTGGTCCTATCATCAGAATATTTTTTGGTAAAACTTCATCTCTCATTTCATCAGTAAGAGCTTGTCTTCTCCACCTATTTCTTAAAGCAACGGCAACAGCTTTTTTTGCTTCCTTTTGACCAATTACATATCTATCCAGTTCAGAAACTATTTCTCTTGGTGAAAGAGCACTAACTTTTGAACTATCACTTTTAGAACCTTTAACTAATTTCAAGTTTGTTTCTTTTTTAGATTTAGACATTTAAATTTTTTCCATCGTAACGTTATTGTTTGTAAATACACAGATGTCTGATGCAACTTTTAAAGCTTTCCTTGCTATCTCTTCCGCCTTCATATCGGTTTCGATTAGAACTTTCGCAGCCGCAAGAGCATAATTTCCACCAGATCCTATTCCAATTATCCCATCTTCAGGTTCCAACACATCACCAGTACCAGAAATAATAAAACTGTGATCTTTATCTGCTACTGCCATCAATGCTTCTAATCTCCTTAAAAACTTATCACTTCTCCAATCTTTTGCTAATTCAACAGCTGCTCTCTGTAAGTTTCCGGCATGCTTTTCTAATTTCGCCTCAAGTCTTTCGAATAAAGTTAAGGCATCTGCAGTTGAGCCGGCAAACCCTGCAATCACTCCTCTGCTCTCAATTTTTCTAACTTTTTTTGCCTTGCTTTTTAAAACTGTGTTACCAAGACTGACTTGACCGTCACCTGCAACAATGGTCTCCCCATCCTTTCTAAGAAGGACTATGGTAGTGCCGTGCCATTTTTCAGCTGTATTCATGGAGTTATATGTGGAGATTAATTTGAGATCTTCAATAGTGATTTATTGATAAAATGACCATTTAAATATATATCAAAGGTAAATCAGGTATTGTTATGAGTAGAAAAGCAAAAATTACAAGGAAAACGAAAGAAACTAGTATTTCTGTCGCGGTCGATCTAGACGGAAAAGGAAAGTATAAAATTAAAACTGGTATTGGTTTTTTAGATCACATGTTGGAGCAATTATCAAAGCATTCTCTTATAGACTTGGAAGTTAAAGCTAAGGGTGATACCCACATAGACTTACACCATACTACTGAAGACACAGGCATTGCTATAGGCGAGGCTATTAAAAAAGCGGCGGGTAATCGAAAAGGAATTACACGTTACGCATCAACAATGATACCTATGGATGAAACTCTAAGCCGAGTTTCAATTGATGTATCAAATAGACCTTATTTAATCTGGAAAGTAAATCTACCGGTTGAAAAAC
The DNA here is from genome assembly GCA_902536385.1 of uncultured Pelagibacteraceae bacterium. GTDB lineage: Bacteria > Pseudomonadota > Alphaproteobacteria > Pelagibacterales > Pelagibacteraceae > Pelagilacustribacter. Next base: position 97,226 of record CACAWY010000002.1, on the reverse strand, counting down.
TTGGCGAGATGGATACAGAATTATTTAAAGAGTGGTTCCAAGCTTTTTCACAATCAGCTGGAGTTACTTTACACATAGAAAATATTTACGGTGAAAATAGCCACCACAAGATTGAGTCATGTTACAAAGGTTTAGCTAGATCATTAAAAGATGCTTTAGCAATTGATAAAAGAATTAAAAACTCAATACCTTCGACAAAAGGCTCTATTTAAAATTAATGAACGTCACAATTGTTGACTACCAATCGGGCAATATTAGCTCTGTCATAAATTCTTTTACAGAGGTAGCTGAAGGTGAAGTTAGTCTAGAGGTAACTTCAGATATTCAGAAGATTAAGTCTAGTGACAAGATTGTTTTACCTGGGCAAGGTTCTTTTAAAAGCTGCGTGGACTCTTTAAATAAAATTTCTGGATTAGTTGACACGCTAAAAGATTTTGCAATTACAAATAAGAAACCTTTATTAGGAATTTGTGTAGGCTTACAAATGTTTGCTGATGTGGGTTATGAAGAAGCAGAAACTAAAGGACTAGGTTGGATTCCTGGAAAAGTTTCTAGAATTGATAATCAAAAAGGAAAATTTAAACTCCCGCACATTGGTTGGAATGAAATTGAAATTCAAAAAGATAGCAAAATATTTAAAGATATAAAAAATAAATCTCATATGTATTTCGTTCACAGCTATGAGTTTATTCCCGAAGATAAGTCAGTCATTTCAGCAACAACTGATTATTCATCTAAAATTGTCTGTTCTATCGAGAAAGATAATTTATTTGGAACACAGTTTCACCCTGAGAAGAGTGATAAAATAGGATTAAAGATGATTGATAACTTTTTAAAATTATAATGAAAATATTTCCTGCAATAGATATAAAAGATAAGAAATGCGTAAGATTAATCAAAGGTGACTTCGAAAATAAAACTGAATATGAAACTTCACCGATTGAGCAAGCAGCAAAATTTAAAGATCATGGCTTTAAAAACTTACACATTGTTGATCTAGACGGAGCTTTAACGGGTAAAACAGTCAATTTAAATATTATAAAAGAAATAGTAATTAAATACGATTTAAAGATTGAAATAGGTGGCGGTGTTAGATCTCTCGATAGCATTAAACAATATGTCGATACTGGTGTTGAGAAAGTAATTTTAGGAAGTGGTGCTATTAAAAATAAAGAATTTTTAAAAGAGTCTTGCATAAAATTTAAAGGTCAAATTGCTTTGGGATTAGATGCAAAAGATGGAAATCTCTCAGTATCAGGCTGGAAAGAAAATCTAGAAATTAAAACCACAGATTTTTTAAAAGATGTAAATGATTTTGGCGTAAGCAGAATTATTTTCACAGATATAAATAGAGATGGAATGAAAACTAGCCCCAATTTAGATGAGAGTGTGAAAATTGCAGGGCTTTCTAATTGTCCAGTTGTTATTTCAGGAGGTGTTTCTTCAATAAATGACATTAAGAAGGCTAAAAAGTTAAATAATAAAAAAATTGAAGGTATTATTGTTGGTAAAGCTATTTACGATGGTGATATTAAGCTTGATGAGTTAGCAAAGGAAATTAATGCTTAAAAATAGAATTATACCTTGCCTTGATGTTAAAGATGGAAGAGTTGTTAAAGGTATTAACTTTGTTGAATTAAAAGACGCTGGAGATCCAGTAGAGCAAGCTAAAATTTATAGTGACGGTGGCGCTGATGAGATTTGTTTTCTTGATATTACCGCTTCAAATGAAAATAGAGAAACGATTATTGAGATTGTTAGAAAAACTGCGAAAGAATGTTTCGTTCCTTTAACTGTTGGAGGTGGAGTTAGAACTATTCAAAATATAACCGATTTATTGTTAGCCGGTGCAGATAAAGTCTCCATTAATACTGCCGCTGTAAAGAATGTCGACTTTGTTAAGGAAGCTTCAAAAAAATTTGGATCTCAATGTATTGTTGTTGCGATCGATGCAAAAAAAGTTTCTGAAAATAAATGGGAAGTGTTTACATACGGTGGAAGAAATAAAACTGGTATCGATGCAGTGGATTTTGCTAAAAAAGTAGAAGAAAATGGAGCCGGAGAAATTTTATTAACTTCGATGGATAAAGATGGAACTAAATCTGGTTACGATGTTGATTTATTAAAAACAATTACAAATAGTACTAATATTCCAGTGATAGCCTCTGGAGGAGTCGGAAGTCTAGATCACTTATATGATGGCATAGTTAAAGGTGGAGCAAGTGCAGTTTTAGCAGCTTCTATTTTTCATTATGGCGAATATAAAATCAAAGATGCTAAAGAATATTTGAATTCTAAAAATGTATCAGTAAGGTTATAAAATGTTTGAAAACTTAGAACAATTAATTAAAATAATCAGGGAGAGAAAAAATTCTTCTCCAGATAAATCTTATACTAATAAACTTTTGAACGATAAAAACCTAAGTGTTTCAAAAGTAAGAGAGGAAATAGGGGAATTAATAGAATCTGTGGAAAAAAATTCAAATAAGGTACACGAAGCTGCAGATGTGGTTTATCATTTGATGGTTTACTTAGAGGCTAACAACATAAAAATTGAGGATGTGATGAGCGAACTTAAGAAAAGACAGAAATGAGTTACGACAAAAATAATATATTTGCTAAAATCCTAAGGGGAGAAATTCCGTGTAAAAAAGTTTATGAAAATGATCACGTTTTAGCTTTTCATGATATCAATCCTCAAAAGAAAGTACATGTTTTAGTTATTCCTAAAGGTGAATACGTAGATCTTAATGATTTCAATAGCAAAGCTTCAGATATAGAAATTGTAGAGTTAAACAAAGCAGTTACGCATGTTGCAAACTTAATGGGTGCAAAAGAGAAAGGATATCGAGCTTTAACTAATATTGGAAGTGATGGCGGTCAAGAAGTTCCTCATTTACACTATCATATATTTGCAGGTGAAAAGGTCGGAAAGATGGTCAGCTGATGGTTCCTAGAGTAAAAAGATATTTTTTAGAAATTAAAGATTTTTCAAAAACAGTTGATTTAAATCTGCCAGTAAATTTTCAAATTATTTTAGATGATAAACATAATTTTCACTTAAACAGATTTTTCTATAAACAAATAGGTGTAGACCATTATTGGAGAGATAGATTACTTTGGTCTGATAGTGAGTGGGTAAAGTATGTTACAAATAAAAATTTAGAAACACATGTTCTAAAAAAAGGTGAGGATCTAGTAGGATATTACGAACAAGAATATCATCCTGGATCAAATGAAGTAGAGCTTATCAATCTAGGGGTACTAAAAGAATTCAGAGGTTTAAAGCTTGGCTCAACGCTTGTAAATCATGCTATCGCAAGTGCATCAAGAAAAAATCCTCAAAGAATGTGGGTCCATACTTGTAGTCTAGACCACAAACATGCCTTACAAAATTATAAATCTAAAGGTTTTGAAATATTTAAAGAAGAAGAAATTGATTTTGTAGCTTAGTTTATTTCGGGGACTTTAAAGGTATCTTTTTTAAAAACATCGTTTTTAGCAACAATTTTTAGGGAGAAATTTATATTATTGTTGTATTGATCTTTAATCTTCCATCCTTTCAAGTCTAGATTTTTTTTGTCAAAAAAAACTGTAATTTCGTTTTCACCAAAATAAACAAGTTTAATTATTTGATCATTCACTTTTAATTCTCCTGATTCCACAATTTCTAAAAGTTTTTGTTTATATAAAATATTTAAGAATGGAGATTTTGAAATAGGATAATGGTAAGTTTTATTATACTTTTTTTGCGTAATTGCTAACCTCTTATTATTAATAACTAGTTCTTTTTTCTTTTCATCAAAGTAATTGCACTTTAATTTTCCAGGAAACTCTAAAAGACAACTACCTTTTTCTGTTTTTTCATTAATTAATTGATCAAATGTAAACTCTAAAGAATTTAAGCTATTTAATTGAGCAACTATTTGATCTTTTTCACTAGCTAATAAACTCGTTGTTATTAATAGAAAAAACGAGATTAAAAATGTTTTTTTAAAGAACTTCACGTTTACCAACATGATTTGCTTTACTTACAATACCTTTTTCTTCCATCATATCAATAATTCTAGCAGCTCTATTATATCCGATCTGTAATTTTCTCTGTAAGAAACTTGTAGAGGCTTTTCCCTCAGCTTTAATAATTTCAACAGCCTGGTTGAACAATTCATCCTCATCACCTTCATTCCCAGAGGTTAATGAGCTTTCAGTTGTTTCTTGGGAAGTAATTTCTTCCATATAATCTGGCTCTCCTTGCGCTCTTAATGAGTTTGTAATTTTCTCAATTTCTTGTTCAGAAACATATGGACCGTGAATTCTAACTATTCTGTTAGCTGATGACATGAATAACATATCTCCTTTACCGAGTAATTGTTCAGCACCCTGTTCCCCCAAAATTGTTCTACTATCAATCTTGGAACTTACTTGGAAAGATATTCTTGTTGGGAAATTTGCTTTTATTGTACCTGTTATTACATCAACACTTGGTCTTTGCGTAGCCATGATGATATGAATGCCTGCAGCTCTTGCCATTTGTGATAATTTTTGAATGTAGTTTTCAATTTCTTTTCCAGCTACAAGCATTAAGTCTGACATCTCGTCAACGACTACAACGATGTAAGGCATTTTAAGTTTATGTTTAGCATTATAACCATCAATGTTTCTTACTCCTACCTTGCTCATTAATTTATATCTGCTGTTCATTTCTTTAACTGTCCATGATAAAGCTGAAGTTGCTTTTTTAGCATCAGTAATAACTGGAGTTAATAAATGAGGTATTCCTTCGTATGTGGATAGCTCTAACATTTTTGGATCGATTAAAATAAATTTACAAAGATCTGGACTTAGTTTGTAAAGTAGTGAAACGATTATAGTATTAATACAAACAGACTTTCCTGAACCAGTGGTACCTGCAATTAAAAGATGAGGCATTGATGTCAAATCACCAACAATCGGCATTCCAGAAATACTTTTTCCTAGAGCTATCGGAAGTCTTACATCTTTCTTTTGAAATTTATTATAAGAAATAATTTCTCTAAGTGATACGCTCTCCCTTTCCTCGTTTGGAATTTCAATTCCAACAGTGTTTTTTCCTGGAATGACCGAAACTCTTGTAGAAGTTGAACTAGTATTTCTTGCTAAATCTTCAGATAAATTAATTATTTTTGACACTTTTACACCAGGCGCTGGTTCAAATTCATAAAGGCTTACTACAGGACCATTATTAATTGTTTTAATTTTGCCGTCAATACCAAAGTCTAATAATATTTTTTCCATAAACTCAGCATTAGGACGATTTTTATTTCCATCAGAACTAAGTTTAGATAAATTTTTTTCTAAATAATTTATATCTGGTAAATTATATTTAGTTTTCGTAATAACCTGCTCTGTTTTAGAACTTGTGTTAGTTTCAAACGAAAAAGATTGCTGGGGTTTTTTTAAAGTCTGTGGCTGATCTTCAATATTAATTTTAGCAAAATCTGGTTCAATATTTTCCACAGGTTTTCTTCTAAAAAGTGAAATAATTACTGAGAATACTTTTTTATAATTTATATCAGCTGAAAATGAAAAAAAAATTATAGTTAATAAAAGTAGTCCATAAATTGAATATGTATTATCAATCCATGGAGCCCAAGTATTAATAAAGTTGTATGTTATTTTTCCAACAAAACCTGAATTACCATTATCAATTAACCAAAAAGAATTATCGAATGTTAAATAGATAAAAACTGTGCCTGCTGTCAAATAAGCTACAACCAAAAATAATTTTAAAATTATTCTTCTTAACTCTTTCTTTATTATCAAATCTAACCCCCAGAATAAAAAGTTAAGCAGTAATAAAAAAGAAGCTAAACCAAAACTTTGTAATAAAAAATCTGCAATACTGCTTCCATAAATTCCAAAAAAATTCTGGATCTCGAAGTTCTTATCTCCATAAACAAATGAAGGATCCTCAGGAGAATATGTTGTAAAAGCAATAGCAAGTGCGACACTTGATAAAACTAAGATTAAACCTAGTAATTCAAAGGTTCGCTTTTTCAAAAAATTTGTTACACTATCTAAAAAGTTTGTATTCATTACGAATCGATTACGTACTTTTTACCATTTTTATGAAAGTGTTAAAAATTTTTATATGACAAAACAGAGAATATGCATTGTCGGAGACGGTCTTTCAGGTTTAATGACAGCTGTAGTTTTAGCTAAAGTGCCAGGTATAGAGGTAAATTTAATTGCTAAAAAAGGCACAAATAATGTAGATAAAAGGACTACAGCTATTTCAGATACAAATTACAAGTTCGTCAATCAAAATATTACCAGCTTAGGACAAAAGTTGTTCTGGCCTTCAAAAAAAATTGAGCTTTTTTACGAAACCGCAAAAGAAAAAATAAATTTTTTAAATCTTCACGAAGCTAATTCCAATCTTATGTATGTTTTTGAAAATGATAAAGTTAAAAATGTATTATTGAAAGAAATTTCTAAAAATAAAATTAAATTAATCAGAAAAGATTTAAATAACTTAGATGAATTAAAAAAAAACGATCTAATTATTCTCTGTATAGGCGGACAATCTAAAATTTATAATAACATAACAAAAATTAGATCTATCAAGAAAGATTATAAAGAAATAGCTATTACAGGATATGTAAAGCACAATCTTAAGACACTCAACACAAGCCAATTTTTTTTAAAAGAAGGCCCGTTAGCTATACTTCCTTTTTCAAAAAATTATTTCTCTTTTGTTTGGAGCGTAAAAAAATATTTTTTTGAAAATAATTCAAAAAAAATTACAACTTTAGTTAAAAACAAAATATTGGAAATATTGAAGAACAAACAAGAAATTACTATTAGCAATATTCAGTCTTACCCTATCTCTCTTAGTATAAGACGACAGTATCATCAAAAAAATACATTAATTCTTGGAGAGGGTTTGCATACTATTCATCCTGTAGCTGGACAAGGTTTTAATCTTGTACTAAGGGATATCAAAAAATTAAAAGAAATTGTTAAATATTATGCGGGCTTAGGTATTTCTATAAAAACCAGCTATGCATTAAATGATTTTTATAATAGTAGAAAACCCGAAAATACTATCATGAGTTTGGGAGTTGATGCTACTCACAGCTTTTTTAAGCAAAATAAATATTTGGATCCATTTAAAGAAATAATTGTAAAAAATATTAAGAACAACGAGACATTAAAAAAATTCAGTAAAATAATCTCTAATCAGGGTTTATCATTATAATTCAATGAACATTTATGCTTTATCATCGGGCAGAGGACCCTCTGGAATAGCTATCGTTAGAATATCAGGCAGTGAAACACTTAAGATTTGTGAAAATTTGACTAAGTCTAAAAATATAAAGTCGAACGAAGTTAATTTTTGTAAGTTCTATGACCCTAAAAACGGTAATATAATAGATCCAGAGGCTCTATTGTTATGGTTTCCCGGGCCAAATAGCTATACTGGGGAGGATTTAGCAGAACTACAAATCCATGGAAGTAACGCAGTTATAAACGCTTTATTGAGAGTTTTATCTGAGCAAAAAAACTGCAGACTAGCTGAACCTGGTGAGTTCACTAAAATTGCCTTTCAAAACGATAAAATTGATTTGTTAAAGGCAGAAAGTATAGGAGATCTTATCCATTCCGAAACAGAACTGCAAAGACAGCAAGCAGTAAAATTAGTTCATGGAAACGCATCAAATTATTATAATGACTTGAAGGAAAAAATAATAAAATCACTTGCTTTTATAGAAGCAAAAATTGATTTTGCAGAGGAAGATCTTCCAGAAAAAGTACTAAAAGATGCCTATAAATCAATCAAAGAAATTCATTCAGAAATTACTAATTTTATTGAGGATAATAAAGTTGGAGAAAAAATTAGAGATGGTTTTAGGGTTTCGATTATAGGAGAAGTTAATGCTGGAAAATCATCATTATTAAATCTACTTTCTAAAAGAGAAGTGGCAATTGTGTCAGATGAGGCTGGCACAACTAGAGATGTTATAGAAACCTATTTAAATTTAGATGGATATCCTGTTCTTCTAGCTGACACCGCCGGTATTAGAGATACTAAAAATGAAGTAGAGAAAAAAGGAATTTCATTAGCCCTTGGGAAATCAAAAGAAGCAGATTTAAATATAATAGTTATTGATAATTCGTCAAAAAAAATTAACAAAGAAATACAGAATATGATTAGTAGAGATACTATAATTTTTTTAAATAAATCAGATGTTTCTGATAAACAAAATCATAAATTTAATGTTGATACTGTTTTAGCTTCAGTAAAAAATAATAAAAATATCGATAAATTAATAGATTTAATTAAAGCTAAGTTAAGCAAAAAATTTACATCCAATAATAGCGCTTTAATTACTAGAGAAAGGCACAGAGTTAAGCTCAATGATTGCTTAAAAGAAATTGATAAGTTTCTTAAAAAGGATCAAAACAAAGACCTCGAATTAGCAGCAGAAGACCTAAGAATGGCCACACGACATCTTGGTAGCATCGTCGGTAAGGTAGATGTGGAAGAAATACTTGGATCTATATTCAAAGACTTTTGTATCGGTAAATAAAATACTTCTTGTATTCTTAATCTAGAGGTTTACATTCACATAATGACAAAACAAAGCTATGATGTAGTAATTATAGGTGGAGGACATGCCGGATGTGAGGCAGCAGCAGCTTCCGCTAGAATGGGCGTAAATACTGCTCTTTTTACCCATAAAATTGAGACTATTGGTGAAATGTCGTGTAATCCCGCTATAGGAGGACTTGGAAAAGGGCACCTTGTGAGAGAAATCGATGCTTTAGATGGTGTGATGGGTGAGGTAGCTGATAAATCAGGTATTCAATTTAGATTATTAAATAGAAGTCGTGGCCCAGCAGTGCAAGGACCAAGGACTCAATCAGACAGAGCTCTTTACAAAGAGCATATGCAAAAGATATTATTAAACTATGAAAATTTAGAGGTCGTAGCCGATCCAGTAGTAAAATTCTTATTTGATAACAACAAAGTTATAGGATTCGTTTGTCAGAGTGGCAAAGAAATAAAAACTAAAGAACTAATTCTTACTACGGGAACTTTTTTGAATGGTTTAATACATATAGGTGAAACACAGATACCAGCTGGTCGGTATAATGAAAAACCATCTACCGGGTTAAGTGAACAACTAGCAAAATTTAAAATGCAAATTGGAAGATTAAAAACAGGAACGCCTCCTAGATTAGATGGTGATACAATTAATTATGATGATTTAGAAATGCAGCCTGCTGATGATGATCATTATTATTTCTCTTTCTTGACGAACAAGATCAACAATAAACAGATTAAATGTGGGATGACTTACACAAATAATGATGTTCATAAAATTATTAGTGAAAACATTTCAAGAAGTGCGATGTATTCAGGAAACATAAAAGGAGTAGGACCTAGGTATTGTCCATCAATAGAGGATAAAATTGTTAAGTTTAAGGAAAAAGAAAAACACCAAATATTCCTAGAACCAGAGGGATTAAAGGACAATACTATTTACCCAAATGGTATATCAACTTCACTTCCAGAAGAGATACAGCTTAAAATACTGAGCAATATCAAGGGTTTAGAGCATGTTAAGATGAAGAGGGCTGGGTACGCGATCGAGTATGATTACGTGGATCCAAGGGAGCTAAAAGCAACCTTAGAAACCAAAAAAATTAATTCTTTATTTCTTGCTGGACAAATTAATGGAACTACAGGGTATGAAGAAGCTGCAGCTCAAGGTTTGATAGCAGGCATCAATGCGGCTTTAAAAATACGAAATCAAGAGGTGTTTATTTTAGATCGATCAACTTCTTATATTGGCGTTATGATTGATGACCTCATTACCAAAGGAGTTACAGAACCCTATAGAATGTTTACATCTAGAGCTGAATATAGACTAACTTTAAGAGCCGATAATGCCGATCAAAGACTAACTGATTTTGGAATCAATTTAAATTTAGTGAAGTCTGAAAGAAAAAAAATATTTAATGAAAAGAAAAAAAATATTTTTGCTCTTAATTCAATTTTAAAAAATAATTATTTATCACCTAATCAAGCTAAGAAATATGATATTAAAATTGCTATGGACGGAGTAAAAAGATCTTGCTTAGAGATTATGGGTCAGCGAAAAGTAAATATGGCAAAAATAAGGCAAGTGTTTCCTGATATTCCTAGTTTTCCTAGACCTATAGAAAACCAAGTTGTAATAGATACCCATTATATGGGTTACCTAGACAGACAAGATAAAGATATAGAGTCTTTTAAGAAAGACGAGTCCGTTATCATACCTGAGGGTATAGATTACGAAAAACTGAGCGGGTTATCTAATGAGATTAAGAGCAAGCTGCTTCAGGTGAAGCCTAAAACGCTAGGCCAAGCTATTCGTATTGACGGCGTTACACCAGCAGCTATAATTATTCTTCTTTCACACATTAAAAAACTTAGATATAAAGCCACTGCTTGATGCAGCAGCTTGAAGTCATAAATATTCTCAAAAAGAGTCTTAATTTTAGTGATCATTCAATTGAAAAGCTTAAAAAGTTCACAAATCTAGTTCTAAAAGAAAATCAAAATTATAATTTAATTGCCAAAAGCACAGAGAGTCAAATTTGGCATAGACATGTACTTGACTCAGCTCAATTGGTTAAGTTTATTGATTTTAACGTTAGTTCCATGGCCGATCTTGGCACTGGAGCAGGATTTCCGGGTCTCGTAGTAGAAATATTCAATAAAAATAAGGCCTTTCACGTGAAATTATATGAAAAATCACCAGTAAAAAGAAGGTTCTTAATAGGTGCAATTAAGGAATTGAGTTTAAATGCAGAGGTTTTAGGAGATATCAGAGATGAAGTTATAGATTCCGAGATTATAATCTGCAGGGCTTTTAAAAAATTAGATCAAATAATACAAGTTTCACGTGAAATTGCTAAAAAGCCACATAAACTAATGATTCTAAAAGGTCAAAATGCACAGGAAGAAATAAAAAATTCTTTTAAAACAAAAAAATACCCTTATAAATTAGAAAGCAGCATGACAAATAAAGATTCAAAAATAATTTTAATGGAGATTAACAAATAAATGTCATTACCTTCAACACTAGCGATCATAAATCAGAAAGGCGGCGTGGGAAAAACCACTACAGTAATAAACTTAGCTGCCTCACTGTCCATTATGGGTCAAAATAATTTGGTTATTGATTTGGATCCACAGGGTAATGCAACAACTGGGCTAGGTAAAAACAATAATGATGAAGACAAAAATGTTTACAATCTTTTAATAAAAAAAACTAGTATTGAAAATATAATTCAGAAAACTGATATTAAAAATCTAGATTTAATAGGTTCTCATGTAAATCTTTCTGGTCTTGAAGTAGAAACTGCAAATGACTCTAATAGAGCATTTGTGTTGAAAGAAATATTGAACTTAAAGAAAGATGGTCTATTAAAAAAATACGATAATATTTTCATAGACTGCCCCCCATCTCTAAGCTTACTTACAATAATGGCATTAGTAGCCTCTGATGAATTACTAGTGCCACTCCAAACAGAATTTTTTGCTCTAGAGGGAATTACACAACTTGTAAAAACAATAGATCGCATAAAAGAAAATCTAAATCCTAATCTAAAGATTAGAGGTATTCTACTGACAATGTTTGACAAAAGAAATAAACTTTCTTCCGAAGTTGACAGAGAAGCTCGAAATTATTTTAAAGAAAAAGTTTATCAGACTGTAATTCAAAGAAACGTTCGCTTATCCGAGGCGCCTTCGCACGGTTTACCATGTGTTGTATATGATAAAAATTGTGTTGGTAGTAAATCATATTTTAAACTTGCTGAGGAATTTTTGAAAAAAAGCCAAGTTGAGAGTGCTGCATGAGCACTGGAAAGAAAAAGGGATTAGGAAGAGGCTTATCAGCTTTGTTTGGAGACACATCCCCTAAAGAAAATACAAAAGTAGCAAACAAAATTAATACGGTATCAATTTCAGATCTATCTCGAAATTCTTATCAACCAAGGCAAAATTTTAAAGAGGAAAAATTGGAAGAATTGGCAAATTCTATAAGGAAAAACGGCATTATTCAGCCTATTGCAGTAAGACCTGATAAGTCAAATTCTGGGAAATATGAGATAGTTGCGGGTGAAAGAAGATGGTTAGCTGCACAAAGAGCAGGTTTGCACGAAATCCCAGTTACAATATTAGATTTATCAGATGTAGAATCTTTAGAGGTTGCGATAGTTGAGAATATTCAAAGAGATGATCTTAACCCTATAGAAGAAGCAAAAGGTTATAAAAGGTTGAATGAAGAATTCAATTATGATCATGAAAGCATTTCAAAATTAATGTCGAAGAGCAGAAGTCATATAAGTAACACCTTGAGACTTTTAACTCTGCCAAGCGATGTAGTTGCAATGTTAGAAGAAGGAACTTTAACTTCGGGACAAGCTAGACCTTTAATCGGTATTTCAAATGCATCCTCTATAGCCGAAGAGATAGTTTCTAAAAATTACAGTGCAAGAAAAGTTGAGTATCTAGTTAGAAATAAAAAAGGAGGCAAAATTGTAAAAACAATCGACTCAAATATTCTCAAAACCCAGGAGAGATTACAAAAAATACTAGGACTTAGAGTAAATATCACCAATAAAAAAAATAATTCTGGAAAAATTATAATAGAGTATAAAGATTTAGATCAATTTGAATTAATTTCAGATCTCCTTACGAAGCATTAGCTGACTCACATATATCAACTATCAAATTTTTGATAAGCAAATTTTTGTTAATTTGGTTATTAGATTTTATTTTAACTTCTATATCATAGGTTTTCTCTAATAAAGACCTAATTTTACTTTGATCCCATTTTTTTGCTTGTTCCAAAAAATTTCTTTTGTCTTTCCAAAAAATTGGCGGTTTTAAATCTTCTATTGCCATTTCAATACTTTTTCGTTTTGATTTACTAACTTGAAATAGCCTCCCTAGACGTTGATTAATGGTATTTAAGTAGTAAATATTTTTATCTTCTTCTAGAGTTGTATCGCTTAACAATTTATTCGTTTTCGATTTGTTTCCTAGTAGTGCTTCGTCTTTAAGAATATTGAAATCTTGATTGTTTTTTGTGTTTAAAAGTTTCTCTAATTTCTCAGTTATTAAAACTTTATTTGAAAAAAAAAGATGAATTTTACCTATTTCATTATTCAGTTTTACTCTGTCTAAATTAATATTATCTGATATTAGATTTATATTAGTTGCCGATAAACCTTGAAATTCTTTTAACTTTTTCTGAATAATACTTTTTATACTTATTTCATTATCTGGATAGCATGCGGAGACTCCATGTTTTTTAGATTTTTCAAAAAAATTCCTTAGTTTGGATTTTTTTTCTAAAACTTCAGAGAATAAAAAAATTTTTTCATCATCACTTTTGATTTCTAATCCTTCTATCAAATCTGCAATTTTATCAGATACTTGTTCTATAAATATAATTTTTTTCTCCTCAAAAAGAGATCCATTACTTATTTCCTGTAATAGTAAGTTATTATTTTTTAATAACTCATCTTCGAAAAACCTTATAATTTTAAATTCTTTATAATTTTTTTTTATTATAAACTTGAGATCATTTTTTAAACCTAAATTTTCACCATAGAAAAGATTTATATTATTTTGTAAAATCTTTATATTTCCCTCTACTAAGTAACTTTTATATATCATTAAACCTTTGCACTAACCCATTAATTATTTCTTCTGCTAAATCATCAGACAATAATTTTATTAATTTTTTTTCGTTTGTTAAAGTGTAAGAGTGCTGAGTCGATACACTATAATTTCCAGTATTAGAAACTGAAAATCTTTCATTACTTCTATTTCCATATTTTACAACAATTTCGATCTTAATTTGATATTTGGTTACCTCATTACTCTTACTTTTTTCTCGGATAGATTTATTTTTTTTAATTTCAAGTTCCAAAAAAATTGGATCTTTTTTTTGATTTTTTGAGTAAGGAATAAGTTTATTTTTAACTCGATAGCCGATTCTGTTATCACCCACAGTTGAAATGTTTGCTATATTGAAATTTATGATTTCAGATTGTTTTACAACTTTGAAACCACAGTTCGGTATCAAAAAAATTAAAATAATTAAAAAAAACTTATCAAATTTACGCGTCATTTAGACAATATAATTTACTATTTTATTTTTAACAAAAATCGTTTTCATCACTTTTTTCCCCTCCAAATATTTTTTTGCTTTTGAAGATTCAAGAATTAAATTAGTAACACTTTTTTCATCTGAATCTTTATTTACTTTTACAACATCCCTAGTTTTGCCATTGACCTGAACAGCTAGTGAAATTTCTGTTATAATGTTTTTTTTATCAACTTTAGGCCAATTATCTAAATCTTTACATTTAAATAATTCTAAACATTCATGAGCTAGATGAGGAGTGAAAGGCATCATAAGTTTCATCATTTTTAAGATATTATTATTCATAGATGTGTTGCTAATTTCTGCGTCAAAGTTATTTTTAAACAAGCTATACATTTCGTAAAAATGAGCTATAGAAACGTTAAATCTAAATCCATCAATAGAATTGTCAATTTTTATTGATAAACTATTAATATGCTGCTCAAATTCTTTTTCTTTTTCTCTATTTATTTTTTTATCAACTCTTTTAGAAATTTGATAGTTCAGGTTCCAAATTTTTTGTAAAAATTTATTCGCCGAAGATACTCCCACATCTGACCATTGAACATCTTTTTCTGGAGGACTATCAGATAAAATAAACCATCGAACTGCATCAGCACCATATTGATTAATCATTGTTTCAGGATCAATCGTATTTTTCTTTGATTTAGACATTGATTCTGGTGAACCAACTATAACTTTAGAGTTGTCGATCTTTTTTAAATATTTTTCATTATCAATTTTGGTTACTTCATCAGGGTATAGCCAATTACCATTTTCGTCTTTATAAGTTTCATGACAAACCATTCCTTGGGTGAATAAATTGTTAAAAGGTTCTGTAAGATTAATTTTATTATTCAACTTATTAATTCCCTTCATAAAAAATCTAGAGTAAAGCAAGTGTAGGATTGCATGTTCTACTCCCCCTATGTACTGATCAACAGGCATCCAATAATTTAACTTTTTTTCATCGAAAGGACCTAATTTATACTTAGGAGAACAAAATCTCAAAAAATACCAAGAGGAATCTACAAATGTATCTAAAGTGTCCGTTTCTCTAGTTGCCTTTTTACCTGTTTTTTTTTCTACGGTTTTTTTCCAAGTAGGGTGACTATCGAGAGGATTTCCTTTAGATGTTAGATCAATTTCATCAGGCAATTCAACTGGTAACTCACTTTTATCAACTGGTACTATATTACCGTCTTCAAGATAAATCATCGGGATCGGACAACCCCAATATCTTTGACGAGAAATACCCCAATCTTTTAATCTGAAAAGTGTTTTTCTTTTTCCAAATTTTTTTTTCTCAATTTCTTTAATTATTTTTTCTTTAGCCCTTACCGTATCTAAGCCGTTTAAAAAATCAGAATTTATCATCTTTCCATCACCTGTATAAGCTTCATCAAGTTTCTCTCCAACTTGACCATTAGATACTACAGAAATTATTCCTAACTTATATTTTTTTGCAAAGTCATAATCTCTTTGATCATGAGCAGGGCAACCAAATATTGCACCAGTTCCATAGTCCATTAGAACGAAGTTTGCAAAATATATTGGAATTTTTTTGTTTTGAATAAATGGGTGATGAACAAATAAACCAGTGTCATATCCTATTTTTTCAGCGTTAGCCAAAGCCTCTTCGGTAGTACCTGTTTTATTGCTTTCCGCTTTAAAGTTCTCAAAATCCTTTTTGTTTTTGAACTCTTTACTTAATGGATGATCAACAGATAGAGCTATAAAGCTAGCTCCGAATATTGTATCCGGCCTAGTAGTGAAAACTTTTATTAATTCTTTATTGTTTGTAAGATTAAAATTTATTTCGCAACCATACGACTTACCAATCCAATTTTTTTGCATTAATTTAACTTTATCTGGCCAGCCACTTAGTTTTTCTAAATCTTCCAAAAGATCTTTAGAAAATTTTGTTATATTGAAAAACCATTGACTAAGTTTTTTTCTTTCTACCAAAGCGTTAGATCGCCAACCTCTTCCATTAATCACTTGCTCATTGGCAAGCACTGTGTTTTCAACTGGGTCCCAATTAACATATGTTTCCTTTCTAGAAACAAGCCCTTCGTTAAAAAAATCAATAAAAATTTCTTGCTGGTGCTTATAATAATCTTTATTACAAGTTGCTATTTCTAAATCCCAATCGATAGATAAACCAAGTAATTTAAGTTGATTTTTCATAGTTTCTATATTCTTATGAGTCCACTCTTTGGGATGAAGATTATTTTGTTTTGATGCATTTTCAGCTGGCAAACCAAAAGCATCCCAGCCCATAGGGTGCAAAACATTGTAGCCATTAAGAAATTTATAACGCGCAATTACATCGCCTATTGTGTAATTTCTTACATGGCCCATATGAATTTTACCTGAAGGATATGGAAACATTTCTAAACAGTAAAATTTTTTTCCTTTAGGTTTAGATAATTTGAAGTTTGCAAATTTTTTTTGCCATTTTTTTTCAATAGCTCGAAAATTTACTCTTTCCATTATTGTTTTTTATTTTTTTTCTTGTCTTTTTCTTCGAACTCTGCTGCAGTTTTAACTATTGAGGTGAGAAGTTCATTGCTAATCTGATTGTTGCCTAATTGAGTAATTCTGCAATTTGATATTGAAGCACATTTTCTTTTGTGGACAATAATTTTTAAATTATCTGCCCTGACCTCATTTGATAAAAATCTTATACTTATTTTAATCGACTCATCAGAATTATTTTCTGAATACCAATCAGTTATTATTACTCCACCGGAATAGTCAACTGTTGAAAGAGGTAAAAAATCTAAAATTTCTAAAGAAGCTCTCCACATTGGATTGGATGAACTAAATTCATAATTAGTTGGCCCACCTCTCTTAATCATACCACCTAAAGTGATACCTCTGCCTTCCTCAATATTTTTTCTTGCTTTTGCCTCTGGCCCATCAGGGACCTTTCTTTGATCAACCTTTTTATACATTCCGCATGAGTTAAAAAGGATTAGAAAGGAAAACAGAATAATAGAAAATTTTTTTTTTATTATACTCATGAATTTATTAAAAAGTATGTAGATTTAGATATTATATAACAGTTTAGTTTTAAGAAAGTTATTTAAATTCTCTAGAAAAATGGGGCATTTCGGAAGAATTGTTGCATTTATGTCACAACTGGCTAAAAAATAGAGGTTTTATATGAAAATTACACGTAATCATTGGAGTTTTTGCTAAAAATTAGCTGTTTAATAATAATTATTAAATCAATTTAACAAAGGAAAAATATGAAAAATATACTTAAAACTATCGCTGTTTTAGTTTCTGCTTCATTAATTTCTGTAGCTGCAAAAGCTGGTGAACTTACAGTAACAGGTTCAGCTAAAGCATCTTACAGCATGGGAAGTGGTTTCAATGACACCGGTAAAGGTCTTGGTATTTCGAATGAACTTAATTTCACTGCTTCAGGTGAGTTAGACAACGGGTTCACATGGAAATATCACACAGAACTAGATCCAGCTGCTGGCGGACAGACAACAATAAATGATGACTCTGGCCTAGTAATTGGTATGAATGACTATGGTACACTAGCTATCTATGATGCTGAAGGTGGATTATCTACTGAATTAGCAATGGGTATTGGTGCAATGGGAGTAGGTGCTGACTACGCGAATACAATGACAAACATTGGTCGTGCTTATGATGTATCTTCTGTACCTCACATAGCATACTACACACCAGCTGGTTTATTACCATTCGGAGTAGAGGCAGCAGTAGGATATGCTCCTAACACATCTGATGGTATGGGTAACAGTTACAAAAGTGGTGGTGCTCAATCTGATGCTGACAAAGACGGTTCAAACGCAACTCAGTACAGAATTTCAGCAACTCCAATCGATGGTTTAACAATTGGTGGTGACTACTACGAAGTAGGTGGTGATAAAATTGCTACAATTTCTCAAGAGAAATCAGGTGGTAACGTTTACGCTAAATACGCTATGGGTAACTTCAAAGTAGGTTACTACAAAGGTAAGTTAGAGCCAGCAAAAACAACTGATAAGGCAGCAACTGCATCAGCAGATACAGCTACTGCACTTAACGGTGACAGATACGAATCTGATGGTTTCGGTGTAGAGTTTGCAGTTAACGATCAATTGTCAATCTCTTACATGTCAGAAGACTTTACTAGAACAGATATCACGAATGATGGTACAGGTTCTACGTACTCAGCTTCTTCTGTGACTTCAGAGCAAACAACTTTAATGGCAGCATACAATATTGGTGGTGCTACAGTTGGTGTGTCTCTAATCGATACAGATAATTCTGACTACACAGATGCTAGAGAAGAGAAGAAAACTATTTTCTCTTTAGCAATGGAATTCTAAGAATTCTAACTGTTTAAGATTAAAAAAGCCGGTCAAATATGGCCGGCTTTTTTTTTGGTTCGGAGAGCATAACAAAACCTGAGCAATTAATTAACTTCATTTTATTTAAATTTGACAAACGAATTCCTCCAAGCGGTATGAGTTTGTTTTTATTAATTATATTCAATAGATTAAATCTTACTAAACCAAGGTATCCTATTTTATGTTTGTAATTTGTCTTAAATAATCTTGAAAAAAAAATATCAGCACAACCTTGTCTTTTTTTTATTGTCAACTCTTTATTATTATGTGCTGATCCTATCAATTTAAAATTAGATTTCTTGATTTGTGAATAGTTTAAGCTAAAGTTATTTGCGGAAATATAAATTCCATCTGCTTTTATATCTTTTAAAAGTTTGACATTATTTGCTACAAATAATTCTATTCTTTTTTCTTTACATTTTTTCCTAAACTTTAATATATCTGAAAATTTATCCTTTAATTTATTATTTCTATAGATTATTACAAATTTATCTAATTTTTTTATGTTACTTAATTCAATATCTTTGATATTTTCAATTATTATAAAATATTTTTTTTTTAGAGCAAACATATGAGCATAATAGTAGAAAGATTTAATAAAATAAAATCTAATATAGAAAATTTAAAACCCAAAAGAAAAGTAAATATAGTTGCTATAAGCAAGACTTTTCCATTCGAACATATAAAACCCCTTTTAGATTATGGTCACGAACATTTTGGGGAAAATAAAGTCCAAGAAGCTTTATCAAAATGGCGAGAAATAAAAAAATATAATAATAAAATCAAATTACATATGGTTGGCAAACTTCAAAGCAATAAAGCAAAAAACGCAGTTGAAATATTTGATTATATTCATTCACTAGACAGTCAAAAGCTAGCAGATATTCTATCGAAAAGTCAAAAAGATATTAATAAGTCGTTAAAGTATTTTATTCAAATAAACATTGGTAATGAATTACAGAAATCAGGAGTCTCTTCAACAGAAGTAGATGCTTTTTATACTTATTGCACAAGAGAAATGAACTTAAATATTATTGGTTTAATGGTAATTCCCCCAAATGATGGGAATTCAAAAAAATATTTTAAATTACTAGATGATTTAAATAATTCTTTATCTTTAAAAGAACTTAGCATGGGTATGTCAGCAGACTACCTGGAAGCCATAAACTACAACTCAACATTTGTTAGGATTGGTAGCTCAATTTTTGGTTCTAGATCCTAAATAATTTTTACCTTCGTATTCTTATTAATTTTCTTAATAAGCATTCTTAAATCTTTTTTTTTAACAGCTATGCAACCCTTCGTAGCCGAATAATTTCTTTTCGAAACATGAATGAAAATTGCACTTCCTTTATTTTTTTTTACAGGATTCATATTAAAATTTAAGACTAAAATTAAGTCATAAATATTTTCAGTCCTATATAATTTTTCGTAGCCAAACTTAAATGGCAACTTTATCAACTTATTATATTTATTTGATCTAGGGTCATCGCACCAACCCATTTTCTTATTAATAATTTTTTTTTGTAATTTGGATTTAAGATTTTTAATTTTGTCAGCTCTATAAAGAATTTCCTTAATTTTAAAGCTTCCTTTTGGAGTAATTAAATCACCCTCTCTTTTTTTTACTCCAATTCCTCTTTTACCAATTGAACATTTTACTTTATAATTATTGTAAACAAGAAATTTTTTTTTTATTAGTATATGCATAAACTAAATATATTCATCTCTGGCTCAGAAAGCTTTAAATCTACTCTTCAAGAACTTAAATCTTATTTTAAGTTTAATATTATATCAAATCAAAAAAACTTTTCAGAAATAAAAAAAATTGATGGAATAATATGTGATGAAGAGATTGATTTCTCAAATCATGAAAAAAAATATTTAATTGATAAAGATTGTTTCAAAATAATTGCAATCAAGAAAGATAAAATCAAAACAAAAAACTTTGATTACGTCTTAAAACTTCCTGTGTCTGTTGAGGATATTAATAGTATTATTGAAAAAAGCGCAGCAAAAAAAAAATTTAATAAAAATTCTTCTATATCAATAAAAGGCTACTTACTTGATAAAAATGAAAAAAAATTGATTAATGGGGACAGTTTCATAATTTTGACGGAGAAAGAAATCCATCTCTTAGAAATTTTGCTGAATAAAAAGAAACCAATTCCTAAAGCAGATATTTTATCCTTTGTTTGGCACTATTCTTCAGACGCAGACACGCATACTGTAGAAACCCATATTTATAGATTAAGGAAAAAAATCAACGAAATGTTTAGTGATGAGAAATTTATACTTAATAACAAAGATGGTTATTACCTATGAAAAAAAGAAATAAATTTGCAGTTGATTTATTCACTAAGAAATACAGAAAAAGAATTGTAAAGCCTAAAAAAGGCAAAGGAAGTTTTAAAAGGAAAAAAAAATATTCTAACTAATTCTTGCTCCAATTATTTGAATAATCTTTGAAGACATTTCTGTTCCCTTTTCTAAACTTTCTTTAATTGTTTTACCTTTAATATACCCATCGAGAAAGCCACCAGCAAATAAATCTCCTGCTCCAGTCAAGTCTACAATTTTAAGTTTTTTATTTGCATTACACTGAATTACATTATCATTTTCGATCGCTACTGCTCCCTTTTCTCCTCTAGTTACAACAATAAGTTTTTTGAATGATTTTGAAAAATTTATAACATCCTCAAATTTTGTAGTATCAATTAAAGACATGATTTCTTGTTCGTTTGCAAATACAATATCTAAATTATTTTTCACTAAATTTAAAAAATTAGATTTGTGTCTCTCAACACAAAACAAATCTGATAATGACATTGCTACTTTATTCGCATAATTAATTGCTTTCTCGAAAGCTTTTCTTGGATCACCCTCATCCCATAAATATCCCTCAAGAAATAAAATTTTACTCTTTTTAATAGCCTCAACATTAATATCATTTTCATTTATTTTTCCTGCTGTTCCTAGGAAGGTGACCATTGTTCTTTCAGAGTCAGGTGTGATCAAAATTAAACAAGTACCAGTAGGAATTTCTTCTTTTTTCTTTGAATAAAAATACTGCACTTTTTCTTTTTTTAAACCATCCTCGTACTTAGCGCCTAATTCATCGTCACTTACTTTCCCTATAAAACCTACTTCATTTCCCAATTGGGCAAGGCCAACAATAGAGTTCGCAACAGAGCCCCCAGAAATTGTTTCTTCAATTTTAAGACTTGAAAGTATTTTTTTAAACTGATTTTTATCTACTAATTTCATAGTGCCCTTTGTAAGTGAATTTTGAGTAAGGAAATTCTCTTCTATTTTACAAATAACATCTACTATTGCGTTTCCAATTCCTAAAACTTTCATGCTTTCAAGCTTTTTGAGTTTTTAATGGTTTTTTTTTTCTATTTGGATAACAGCTTTTACAAATTTTACAAGTTATTCCATAGCAATCTCTTGCTTTACAGTATTCTCGACCGTACCAAATTATTTGAAGATGAAGCCTATTCCAGTGCCTTTTTGGAAAAATAGTTTTTAAATCTTTCTCAGTTTGTAAAACATTTTTTCCATTTGTTAGTCCCCATCTTTGAGCAAGTCTATGAATATGAGTATCTACTGGAAAAGCAGGGTATCCAAAACCTTGAGACATGACTACTCCTGCAGTCTTGTGTCCAACGCCAGGTAATTGTTCGAGTTCCTCATATGTACTAGGAACTTTACCATTATATTTTTCAATTAAAGTTTTAGATAAATAAAAAATACTTTTTGCTTTAACCCTAAAAATTCCTATCTTTTTAATTAGTTTTTCTATTCTTTTCCTGCCTAACTTAACAAAATGTACAGGTTTGTTGTATTTTGGATAAATTTTTTTTGTAACATTATTAACATTTACATCAGTACACTGTGCAGAAAGAAGTACAGAAATTAGAAGCGTAAATGTATTCTTATAATTTAATGGAATTGGGACTTTGGGATAAGTTTTATTTAGGATCTTAATAATGATCTTGGATTTCTCTTTATTGTTCACTTAAAATTTAAAAGGTCTCTCATAGAGTAAAGACCCGGCTTTTTATTAAACAACCATTTAGCTGCAGTAAGTGCTCCTTCAGAATAAAGAGCTCTATCGAAAGATTCATGATTCAAGGTTACAATTTCTTTACCACTAGAAAAAGTGACCTCATGTTCTCCGATTACTTTCCCTTTCCTTATTGAGTTAAAATTAATTTTACTTCCATAAGGAAATGATTTTTTATTCAAGTATTTCTTGCCAATCATACTGCGAAACTCTTTACCTCTACCTGTAGCAACTCCCTCTCCTAACATTAAAGCTGTGCCTGACGGATAATCTTTTTTATATTTATGATGTACTTCATAAACTTTACTTAAAAATTTTTTACCTAAAGATTTTGATGCTATCTCAGTTAGATACATTAATAAATTTACACCTAAGCTCATATTTCCAGCTTTTAGAATAGGAATTTTTTTTGAAAATTTTTTTATTAAAATTTCCTCTTTTTTTGTAAAACCTGTAGTACCAATAATAACTTTCTTTTTTTGTTTGACTGCGATTTTTAAAATTTCCAATGTGCATTTTGGAATAGTAAAATCTATGATAACATTAGCATTTTTAAATGTTTCTTTTGAGTTGAGAGCAGGTTTCAATCCTAAAATTTTCTTACTAATTTTTTTATTTTCAGTTAAGGCAACAATTTTGAAAACACTATTTTTATTTGCAGATTTTATGAGTTGTTGTCCCATTCTGCCCATGCAACCAGTTATTGCTAAATTTATTTTTTTCATTTTTAAATAAAATAAATCAATACAATAATCACTAGTATAATTATAGTCCAGATAGATAAATTACTTAAAAATTGCTTTAACTTGTTATTGGTGGATAAAAAACCAGGAAGGATTAAAGCAAGAACTGCAACAAGAAATATTGCAGACATTATTTGATCAGTTTCCATTTAATTATGATTTTTTCCAGAATTTTTTAGCTTTTTCAAAAAAGCTTTTAATTACTGGATCTGGTTTGTTTGTTTCAATCTGATTGAATTCCTCTAAAATTTCTTTTTGTCTTTTGGACAGCGAAGATGGTACTTGAGTAACAACTCTAATATAAAGATCACCAAATATGTTTCTTCTAAGAATAGGCATTCCTTTACCCTTTAATCTGAATTGTTTGCCATGTTGAGTGCCTGCGGGTATTTTAATTTTAGACCTTCCTCCGTCTATTGAAGGCACTTCTACCGAAGTTCCTAATGCTGCGTCTGAAAAAGAAATTGGTAATTCGTAATATAAATTTTCTTCTGATCTTTTAAAAATATTATGATTGTCTATAGATATAAATAAGTATAAATCTCCGCTAGACCCTCCTTTTGAACCTGCTTCCCCTTTACCAGATAGTCTTATTCTTGTTCCATCGTCAACGCCTTTAGGAATTTTAACTGTAACATTTTCGTTAGCTTGTACTTTTCCATTACCACTACAACTGTTACAAGGTGTTCCAATCATTTCACCGTATCCACTACATTGCGGACAAGTTTGTTGAACTGTAAAGAACCCTTGATTTGTTCTTACTTTTCCTCTACCAGAGCAGTAGTCACATCTCAGTGGTTTAGAGCCTTTCGCTGCCCCACTTCCCGAACAAGACTTGCAAGATTTGTAAGTAGTGTATCTTACATTTTTTTCGGTACCTCTATAAGCTTCTTCTAAGCTTATACCGACATCATACCTTAAATCATTTCCTCTATTACTTGTTCTTCTAGAGGAACTTCCACCAAAGTCGCTAAAGAAATCTTCAAAGATATCTGAGAACGAAGAACTATCAAAACCCCCAAAACCTTGAAAGCCGCCGGCTCCACCACTACCTTCAAATGCTGCGTGACCGAATTGATCGTAGTTTGCTTTTCTTTTATCGTCTGAAAGTATGTGATACGCTTCGCTTGCCTCTTTGAATTTTTCCTCTGAAGCCTTATCACCTTTATTTTTGTCTGGGTGGTATTTTAATGCTAATTTTCTGTAAGCCTTTTTAATATCTTCTTTCGAAGCTCCTCTCGGAATACCTAAGACATCATAACAATCTCTTTTAGCCACAGGACGTCTCCTTATTTT
This sequence comes from uncultured Pelagibacteraceae bacterium, assembly GCA_902536385.1. Lineage (GTDB taxonomy): Bacteria > Pseudomonadota > Alphaproteobacteria > Pelagibacterales > Pelagibacteraceae > Pelagilacustribacter. The sequence continues at coordinate 72,547 of CACAWY010000002.1, read as the reverse complement.
CTATCTTAGGCGCTTTTCTCTTTATCTTCTTTTACGTCTTCAAAATCTGCATCAACTACATTGTCTTTTTCACCAGGTTTAGCATCTTTTGTTCCGCCAGCTCCTTTGTCTTTATCATTAGGTTTCTGTTGGCTTTTATATACTGCTTCTCCTAGTTTCATAGAAACTTGAATTAAACTTTGAGTTTTTTTCTTTATATCCTCAACATCTGTTCCTTCTAAAGATTTTTTAAGATCAGCTATACCATTTTCAATCGCTTTTTTTTCTTCAGGTGAAACTTTATCTCCGTGCTCCTTTAAACTTTTTTCTGTTGAAAAAATCAAACTATCTGCTTGGTTTCTTGCGTCTACAGTATCTCTTTTTTTCTTATCTGCCTCTTTATTTGCTTCGGCATCTTTTACCATTTTCTGAATTTCTTCATCAGACAAACCACCAGAAGCCTGGATTTGTATTTTTTGTTCCTTGCCAGTTCCTTTATCCTTGGCTGAAACACTTACTATTCCATTTGCGTCAATATCAAATGTAACCTCAATTTGCGGTGTGCCTCTTGGTGCTGGAGGAATACCAACCAATTCAAAATTTCCTAAAATTTTATTATCAGCAGCCATTTCTCTCTCACCTTGCAAGACTCTTATAGAAACTGCAGGTTGATTGTCTTCTGCAGTTGAAAAAACCTGACTTTTTTTTGTAGGAATCGTTGTGTTTTTTTCAATTAATTTTGTAGAAACACCGCCAAGGGTTTCGATACCTAATGAAAGCGGAGTAACGTCTAATAGCAATACATCTTTAACATCGCCCTGAAGCACACCACCCTGAATAGCTGCGCCCATAGCCACTACCTCATCGGGGTTAACGCTTTTGTTTGGTTCTTTTCCAAAAAAATTTTTTACTGTCTCGATTATTTTTGGCATTCTTGTCATACCACCTACAAGCACTATTTCGTTAATTTCAGCTGCAGAAAAACCAGAGTCTTTCAAAGCTGTTTTACATGGCTCTAAAGTTCTATCAACCAAACTTTGAACTAAAGCTTCTAGTTTGGCCCTAGTAAATTTTAAATTTAAATGCTTAGGTCCAGATTTGTCTGCAGTTATAAAAGGTAGATTAATTTCCGTTTGAGCTGCAGATGAAAGTTCAATTTTAGCTTTTTCTGCTGCTTCCTTTAATCTTTGAAGGGCTAATTTATCAGTTTTTAAATCAATACCATTATCTTTTTTAAATTCAGTAGCAAGATATTCAACTACAGTATCGTCAAAATCTTCTCCGCCTAAAAAAGTATCTCCATTAGTTGATTTAACTTCAAATACGCCATCACCAATTTCTAAAATTGAAATATCAAAAGTACCACCACCCAAATCATATACAGCTATTTTTTTTCCACCCTTTTTGTCTAGCCCGTATGCTAACGACGCGGCTGTTGGTTCGTTAATAATTCTTAAAACTTCAAGCCCAGCAATTTTTCCAGCATCTTTAGTAGCTTGTCTTTGTGAGTCATTAAAATAAGCTGGCACAGTAATCACAGCTTTAGTAACAGCTTGACCTAAATATTTTTCAGCAGTTTCTTTCATTTTCTGTAAAACAAAAGCTGAAATTTGAGCTGGTGAATATTTTTTCCCTTTACCCTCTACCCAAGCATCGCCATTTTCTGATTTTACAATTTTGTAAGGAACTTTAGAAATATCTTTCTGAACTGAAGGGCCATCAAATTTCCTTCCAATAAGCCTCTTAACTGCAAAAATAGTATCTCCTGCATTTGTTACTGCTTGTCTCTTAGCCGGTTGCCCAACAAGTTTTTCCTCATTTTCTAAAAAAGCTACCACTGAAGGAGTTGTTCTTGCACCCTCAACATTTTCTAAAACTTTAGCTTGTGAACCATCCATGATGGCAACACACGAATTTGTCGTTCCTAAATCTATTCCTATTACTTTACTCATTATGTTTTTTCCTTTGATTAATTTATATGGGTGTTTTTTTTCTTTCTACAAGGTTATTTTTGCTCTTTTTTTTCATCTTTTTCCTCAATTTTTGAATTTTTTCCCTTAGCAACGCCAACTAATGCTGGTCTTAACAATCTCTCGCCCAACATATAGCCTGGTTGAATTTCCTGGACTATAGTCCCAACTTCAGAATTATTATCTTCAATTTCAGCCATTGCTTGATGAAGATTAGGATCGAACTTTTTACCTTTTGCGGCAATCTTAGTAATTCTATTCTTTTCAAAAATTGAGATCAGGTCTTTTTCAATAATCAAAATATTTTCTAAAAATTTATCCAAATCTTTATTTGATTTTAAGTCAGAATCATTTTTTATAGCATTTTTAGCTCTTTCCAAATTATCTAAAATAGCTAAACTTTCTTTTGCAAAATTAAAAGATCCAAATTCAAAGGCATCCTTGATCTCTTTTTCAAAGCGCCTTCTTTGGTTTTCCACCTCAGCTAAAGACCTAAGCAACTTATCTTCAGTCTCTTTTAACTTTTGTTCTAAAGTTAATTCTTCTCCTTTTTTTTCTTTTTTAGGAATATCAATTTGCTGCTTTTTGTCATCAGCTTCTTTTTTATTATTTTCTGACATTTAATTGCTATATAGTAAATATTTATTGAATTACTAGGTAGAAATGAAAAAAATCTTAATTGGCACTCATAATATAGGTAAATTTAGAGAAATTGGCTATCTAGTGTCAAAAAAATATATAAAGATCTCCCCTTTAAGGTTAAAGATTCCAAGTCCTAAGGAAACAGGGAAATCCTTTAAAGGAAATTCAATTTTAAAAGCTAATTTTTTTTCGAGATATGTAAGTTTTCCAGTAATATCAGATGACTCAGGATTATGTATTAAATCACTCAACAATCAACCTGGCATTTACTCTGCAAGGCTTGCTAAAAAACATGGGAGTTTTTTTAAAGCTATGACCTTTATTTTAAAAAAAATGAAAAATAAAAAAAGTAGGAAAGCGACATTTGTTTGCAGTCTGTCTTTTAAAATTCCACAAAAAAGAATAGTTACAGTTGTTGGAAAACTTCATGGAAATATCTCGAAAAAAATTTTAGGAAGCAGAGGATTTGGATATGACTCAATTTTCATTCCAAAAAATGAGACCCAAACATTTGGCCAAATGTCTAGAAGAAAAAAAAATAGAATGGACCACAGATACATTGCATTTAAAAAATTGAAAAAAAAAATTAAAATTTTGTAAATTTATTTTTCTCTACCTTGTAAATTTCAAGGTCTTGGGTTACTCTTCTATCTTTAATACTAAAAGTGCCTATTTTCCCTTTTATTTTATTCTTGAATGAAAAATCATTTATAGAAGTTATTTTTCCGTTTTTTTTCCAAGCATAATAAATCAAACCTAAAGCATCATAGGTTAAAATTGTAATCTCATCAGGATATGTTGAAAATTTTTTAAAATAATTCTCATTATATTTCTTAAATTCTTTATAATCTATTGATGGATAATATAAGGTTTTAATAGTATTTTCATAAAAAATACTTTCATCAAACCATTGATTTACTGTTGTCACTAAAACGTCTCGTGTATTGACGTCTGTATAGGCTAAAGAAGTTAAAACACTTTTGAGATTACTCCCAAAATCTACAATTATCACTGAGTCAAAATTTACACTTCCTAATGTATATAATTGTTCTAGCCTCTCCAGCTCTTTTATTGATTGATCATCTTCTTTATCTTGGAACATTTTTTTTCTTAGTTCTAAGTTTTTTTTTCTCTGACTGTAATTAGTTAAAACTTCTATTTCTCCAGTCAAAACTTGTGGATCAGGGTCGTATTTAAAAACCTTTAAATAATTTAAATTTAATTGTTTAATTTTCTTTTCAATAAAATCCGTATATTGATTCTCTGGAAACATAATCACGGTTTTCTTTTTTTTTTGTTTTTTTATAAAGTTATTTAAAGCTAATAATTGTGAGTCCAAAGTAACACCTATGCTTATAACATTATTTTTAAATTCCGGCGTAATATTTGAAGGGGAAATAAAAATTAAATCATTATATTTCTTTACATAAGCAAAATCTTTATTACTTAAAGGTCCGATTATAATATTAATTCCTTGTGACTTTAAATCTTTTATAGCTGAATCTAATTTTGTTTCATCACTGAATCCGGCGTCTCTAGGAATAATAAAAACATTTTTATCATTAATCTCATCAAGTCCTAGCTGCAAAGAATATAAAAGGGAATTTCCTAGATCAGAATACTCTCCACTTAAAGGGGCGAGTAGACCAATTTTAAGATATTTACTTACTTCATTACTTAAAAGATTAGAATTAAAAAATAAAATTATATAAGATAGGAATATTACAATTTTTTTTTTCATAAAATGAAACTTGACATAAATAGCTTATATATTGTTTCCACACCTATTGGAAATTTAGATGATATAACATTAAGAGCAATCGAGGTATTGAAAAAATCTGATATAATTATATGTGAAGACACAAGACGCTCAATTAAGTTATTAAATCATCTTAAAATTAAAAAAAAACTTATTTCGTACCATAAGTTTAATGAAAAAAAACAAATTACAAATATAATAAAACATATCAATCAGGGCAAAATTTTGGCTTTGGTTTCTGATGCTGGTACCCCAATGCTCTCAGATCCTGGCCGTCTTCTTTTAAACCAATGTATAAAAGAAGAAATAAAAATTATTCCTATACCTGGAATTTCCTCTATAACAGCAGCTATGAGTGTTGCTGGTTTTAATGACCAGTTTTTATTTTATGGATTTTTACCGAAAAAAGAAAATGAACTCAATAAAGTGCTTCAAAATCTTTCTAATTACACTTTCTCAATAGTAATCTTTATTCCTGCAATCAAAATCAATTTTTATTTAAACAGTTTCAAAAAATATTTTCCTAATAGAAAATTAATGATTGCCAAGGAAATTACCAAAATACATGAAACTTATTATAGGGACAGTGTCGACAACTTTAAATTGTTTAAAAGTCCAGTTAAAGGTGAACTAACTGTTGTTATTTCTGAGATGATTACAAAAAATAAGGAATTTGACAATAAAGAAATTGTCAATAAAGCAAAAAAATATTTAAAAAAATATAGCTTAAAGGATACTGTAGATTTAATATTTCAATCAAAAAATATTAATAAAAAAAAAATTTATGAAATTTGCCTTAAAATAAAAAATGAAGAAAATAATTAGTCTATTTTTACTTTTTTTATTAATTTCGTGCTCATCTGTAGGACAATTTGGAGCTGGAGTTGATATCACTTTTGATCCAAGAACTATCGGTATGCAAATTGATGATACTATAATGCAGAAAAATCTCTCAACAAGGTTAGCATTAAAAGATAAAAAATATTTTTTGTCTGTACAAAATGAGGTAATTGATGGAAGAATTTTTTTATCTGGAAAAGTAGATGAACCTGAAGAAAAAATTCAGATAACAAAAATGGCATGGGAAACTAAAGGTGTGAGATCTGTTAAAAATGCCATAACAATCAAAGGCCAAAGTAATTTTAAAAGTACAGCAAAAGATATTTTAATAACCAGCCAACTTAGGTCAGCTTTGATCTTTAATAAAAAGACAAAATCTAGAAATTATACTTTAGAAACCATTAACAAAAATATTTATATTTTTGGCATTGCTATGGATAACGAAGAGAAAAAGGAAGTTTTAAGTGAAGCAAATAAAATTTTTGACGTAAAAAATATTTATCCATCTATATATTTAGCCTCTGAGCTTAGCCGAAACAAACTTTAATTTGAGTAATCAATTACATCTGAAGAGTAGGCTGCTATAGATGCTAAATTTAAAATTTCTGAAGTGCTAGCTCTCAATGGAGCAACCTCTATAGGTGAGCCTAAACCGATTAATAATGGTCCAATTAATTTTCCACCACCAAAAACTTTCATTAATTTTGTAGATATAGCTGCACTGTGCAATGCCGGCATTATTAAAATATTAGCATTTCCTACTATTTTTGAGAAAGGATAAATATCTTTATATATAGGATTTAAGGCGACATCCGGCTGCATCTCTCCGTCAAAATCAAAGTCAACATTATCTTTTTTTAGCAACTCAATTGCATCTCTCACATGTTTAGTATTTTTTGAAATTGGCTTTCCGAAAGTTGAATGTGATAGGAAGGCAACTTTAGGATCAAATCCAAACAATCTTGCAACACGGACACATGACTTTGAAACTTTAACCAGTCTTTCAGGTGAAGGAAAATCTTGAACATTTGTATCTGCCACCAAAATTGTTTTTCCTTTTAATGTTATCATTGTCATACCAAAAATTTCTTCACCAGGTCTTGGTTCAGTTACTTTTTTTAATTTTTCTATTGATGCTGCATAATGTCTAATGTTACCTGTTACCATCGCATCTGCATCTTTACATGCAATCATTGATGCACCCCAAGCAATTCGATCATTTCTAACTAAACGATCAACATCTCTCTCTAATTGACCTTCCCTTTGAAGTTTTTTGTATAAATGTTTTACATACTTTTCCCTTTTCTGTTTGTCTGTAGAATTTACAATCTTAATTTCATAATTTTCATCTAATCCTATGTTTTTAAGTTGTTCTTTAATTCTCTTTTCAGCTCCGATTAAGATCGGCGTGCCAAGTTTGTTTCTACCAAACTCAATTGCTGCTTTAAGCATATTTTCGTCTTCTCCCTCAGCAAATATTACTTTTTTTGGATTCTTTCTAACTTTAGCATTTATACCTTGCATTAATGACATTGTAGGATCAAGTCGATTAGTTAATTGATCTTTATATATCTCTAAATCATTTATATTTTTTCTTGCCACACCACTTTTCATTGCGGCTTCCGCTACCGCTGCAGGAATTATACTTATTAATCTTGGATCAAAAGTAGACGGAATAATGTAATCTTTTCCATATCTTGGCCTATCCCCACCATAAGCGGAAACAACTTCGTCCGGTACATTTTCTCTCGCTAGCAAGGCAATAGCTTGAGCAGCAGCTACTTTCATCTCCTCATTTATTTCTTTGGCTCTCACGTCTAGTGCACCTCTAAAAATATAAGGAAATCCAATTAAATTATTCACTTGATTTGGATAATCAGATCTTCCTGTAGCAATGATCGCATCGGATCTGACTTCTTTAATTAACTCAGGTTTTATCTCAGGGTCTGGGTTTGCGCAGGCAAAAATTATTGGATTATTTGCCATAGATTTTACCATCTCTTTTGACACTACATCTTTAGCTGACAAGCCTAAAAATACATCAGAACCTTTAATTGCCTCATTTAAAGTTCTAAGTTTAGTATCGATTGCAAAAGCAGATTTAAACTGATCAATATTTTTTCGTCCTTTATAAATAACTCCTTTACTATCACACATAATGATATTTTCACTTTTAACACCAGAACTCTTAAATAAATTTGCACAAGCTTGTGCAGATGCACCAGCACCGTTGACTACAACTTTTACCTTATCTATCTTTTTTTTTGAAATATCTAACGCATTGATAAGTGCTGCAGTAGTAATAATTGCTGTTCCGTGTTGATCGTCATGAAATATAGGAATATTCAAAAGTTCTTTTAATTTCTGTTCTATAATAAAGCAATCTGGAGCCGCAATATCCTCAAGATTTATTCCTCCAAATGTCCCCCCTATATTTTTAATTGTTTCAATAATTGATTTTGGATCGTTGCTATCTATCTCTATATCTATGGAGTCAATGTCTGCAAATCTTTTAAAAAGCACTGACTTACCTTCCATAACCGGTTTAGATGCTAAAGCTCCTAGATTACCAAGACCTAATATTGCTGAACCATTGCTTATTACAGCAACCAAATTTCCCTTACTCGTATAGTCATAAGCTGAGTCAGGATTTTTTGCTATCTCTTTTACAGGAGCTGCAACCCCTGGTGAGTAAGCAAGCGAAAGATCTCTTTTAGTTATAAGTGGTTTACTTGAACTAATCTCAATTTTGCCTGACTTTCCATTTATATGAAAATCAAGTGCCTCTTTATCTGAATAGTGATCAATTTCTGTTTTTTTTGGCATTTATATTTATGAGTATGTAATATAAAGAAATTAAATTCACTATAAATTTATGGCCTAATTTAGATTATTTATGAACTTACTTTCCTCAACTTCAATATTTAGTTTTTTTACAATAATTAGCAGGATTTTAGGTTATCTCAGGGATATTTTGATAGCCATTTTTTTAGGCGCGTCGATTTTTGCTGATGCTTTTTTTGTAGCCTTTAGATTGCCTAATACTTTTAGACGTCTTTTTGCTGAAGGTACTTTTAATGCAGCTTTTATCCCAAGTTATACTTCAGTGAATTTTTCAAGTAAAAAAAAAGGCAAAATTTTTGCTGATGATGTACTAAGTTTTTTATTTTTTACCCTCCTTTTTTTGGTAACCTTAGCAGAAATTTTCACACCGTTTTTAGTTTATCTAATTGCTCCTGGTTTTATTGAAGATGAGATAAAGTTTAATTTAGCTATAGAGTTTACAAGGATTACTTTCCCATTTTTGTTATTTGTTAGTTTATCATCTTTTTTTTCTGGAATATTAAATTCAAACAATAAATTCGCAGCCGCTGCAGCAGCTCCAATAATTTTAAATATTGTTTTGATAATAAGTATAATAATTTCTTATTTATATGGATTTGATATTGCACAACAACTTTCTTATGGAGTAACATTAGCGGGAATTATTCAATTAATTTTTTTGATTTATGTAACTTTTAATTTCTATAAACCAAAAATAAAATTGAAATTGAAGATTACAAAAGAAATAAAATTTTTTTTTAAGAAATTAATCCCAAGTATTTTCTCTTCAGGGGTAACTCAAGTAAATATTCTAGTTGGAACAATTATTGCTTCTTTTCAATCCGGGGCTGTATCATATTTATATTATGCTGATCGTGTCTATCAAATTAATTTAGCAATTGCGGGAATTGCCGTTGGAACTGTATCTTTACCTGTGCTTACAAAAGCTTTTAGAAGCAAAAATTTTTTAAAAGTTTCTGATATTCAAAATAAGTCTATAGAACTATCACTATTATTTTCTGTTCCAGCGAGTTGTGGCTTAATCATTGCATCAAAAGAAATTATTAATGGATTGTTTGGATATGGTTCATTTAGTATGAAAGATGTGGAGATGACATCTAATGCTCTAGTGTTCTTTGGATATGGAGTTATTGCATTTGCACTAATTAAGATATTAGCAAATTTTTTCTTTGCCAGAGGCAACACAAAAACACCTTTTTATATATCTTCTTTCATTGTATTTTTAAACATAATCATAAGTGTAAGTTTTTTTAATAATGTTGGTTTTATTATAATACCGATCGCCACTTCAATTTCTACTTGGATAGGCGTATTTATTTATTTTTACTTATTAAAGAAAAGCAATTTTTTACTTATTAAGAATAAATTATTTTACAACTCATTAAAAATATTTATCTCTACAGCAATAATGTCTTTAGCACTTATCTTTACTCTAACAAAATATGCTAATTATCTTGTATACAATTATATGTTTAAGTCTGTTTATTTATTAATTATTGTAGGTATCGTAGTTACTATTTATTTGATATCTTGTTACTTATTTGGGTTACTAAAAATTAAAAACTACAGAACAAATTAAATGAGTGAAAAAAAATTAGTATTTTCCGGAGTTCAACCAACTGGTAATTTACATTTAGGAAACTATTTTGGAGCTTTAAGAAACTTTGTATCTTTGCAGAGAAAAATTAAGTGTATTTATTGCGTTGTAGATTTACATGCCATCACAGTTTTCCAGAAACCAAATGAACTTAGAGAAAATGTCTTAGAAACAGTTGCTAGTTTTTTAGCAACAGGTTTGAACCCGGATAAAAGTATAATTTTTAATCAATCATCAGTCTCAGGACATGCTGAATTAGCATGGATTTTAAATTGTGTTTCTAGAATTGGTTGGTTAAATCGAATGACACAATTTAAGGATAAAGCAGGATCTGATAAAGAAAAAGCTAGTGTTGGTTTATACATTTATCCTAATTTAATGGCTGCTGATATTCTTTTGTATAAAGCAACTCATGTTCCTGTCGGAGCTGATCAAAAACAACACTTAGAACTCTCTAGGGACATAGCTCAAAAATTTAATAATGACTATAATTGTGAAGATTTTTTTCCATTACCTGAACCGTTAATCCAAAAAAATATCTCGAGAGTAATGAGCTTGAGAGACGGAACAAAAAAAATGAGCAAGTCAGAAGAATCCGATTTCTCAAGAATTAATTTAAAAGATAGTGCAGACGATATTAATAAAAAGATAAAAAAAGCAAAATCCGACTCAGAGCCAATACCAGATAATATTAAAAGTTTAGAAAAAAAGCCTGAAGCACTCAATTTAATTAACATTTACTCAGAGGTTTCAAAAATTAATTTGGATAAAGCAATAAATGAGATGTCAGGCAAAGAATATTCTTTCTTAAAAACTAAACTAGCAGAAGCCTTAATTAATGAGATAGTACCTGTTGGTAAAGAAATAAAAAAACTCTTAGAGAATAAGCCCCATCTTGAGCAAATTTTGGAAAAAGGCAGTGAAAAAGCCAATATTATTGCTGAGGAAAACCTTAAAAATATACGTGAAAAAGTAGGTTTGATATAATATAAATTTCTCATGATACAAACTGAATCCACTCCAAATCCAAATTCTTTGAAATTTCTTTCAGATAACGTAATTTCAGAGATTGGAACAGAAGAATTTCAAAAAGATAAATCCAAAGATTTGTCAAATCAATTTATAAAAGAACTTTTAGAATTTAAAGGTGTCGAGTTAGTCCTTCTATCAAAAAACTTTTTATCAGTTAATAAAAACGAAAATGTTTCTTGGAATGAATTAAAGCCAATGGTAATTTCACATTTAAATCACTACTTTGCTAATAACCAAGAACCTATTTTAAAAGAAATGAAAAAATCCAGTTCTCCTACAGGTGAAAAAAATGAAACTGTTAAGAAAATTATAGATGTTTTAGATACTAAAATAAGACCTGCTGTAGCGAGGGATGGAGGCGATATTAAATTTAAATCCTTCGAAAATGGAGTCGTAAAGGTCGAATTACAAGGCAGTTGTTCTGGATGTCCAAGTTCATTAATGACATTAAAGCAAGGTGTTCAAAATCTTCTTAAACACTATGTGAAAGAAGTAAATTCTGTTGAGGCAAAATAAAATATGAAAAAGAAGCTTAGTTATAGAGATAAACTGTTAGAACTAGCATACATTTATAATGTAAAAGAAATACAAGATTACACAAAGAGGAGAATGAATCTAACGACAGGCCAAATTGAATTAATTTTAAAAAAAAATAAAATAATTATACCAAAAGAATTTAAGACAAGCTTTTTTAAAGAAAACTTCACTAAACCAATTTCAAAGTTAAAGTCGAATATAATTGATTACAAAGAAGAAAAAATTAGAGATAAAAATAGATTTTTTAGAAAAGTTGAAAATTATAAATATGATACCTCTAGGAAAGTTAATCACGGAATAAGTAGTATTTGGAAAGGCATGGGTAACGCTGGAATTAACTTACTTAATGTTCTTCCAATGTTAGGTTCTACAGTAGCAAAATTTTTTGGAGATTTATTTACTGATGTATTTAATTCAATTTACAATCAACAAATAGACCAAAAAAGTGCAAGAAACGTTATTATTGGATTTTTCTTAGTTATAGGAATTACTACCTCAATAATTGTAGGTTACAATACTTACAAAGGGTACGATTTTTCAAATAAAAAAATAGAGGTAAAAAAACCTGATGTAAAAATTAAAAAAGAAACAAAGACTCCTGAAATAAAAAAACAAACTAAGAAACCTGAAGCAAATAAAGAAATTAAAAAGCCTGAAATTAAAGTTAAAAAACCTGAACTAAAAGTTAAAAGAAATAATGTAGCTGAAGTGATTTTACCTGATCTAAATTTAAAAACTGAAACAGTCATTCAACTCTTTAAAGACGTAGATTATGATCTAAGAAAAGTTAGAAATGAAAAGTTAGTAAAACCAATTTACTTTACTCAATTTCCTAGAGATTTAGACAATCTTCAAAGCATTAAACTAAAAAAAGAAACATTCATTAAAATTGTCCTACCTTTAATTGTAGCTGAAAATGAAAAAATCCTTGATGATAGAGAGAAATTAAAAAACTTGTCAGAAAAAAAGTTCACGTCTGATTTAGAAAAACAATGGTTGAGACAAAAACTCTTAGAATATAAAGTTAAAAAGGGAAATATGAATGAACTCATGTTTAGAATGGACATGATACCTGTATCAATCGCACTAGCTCAAGCTGCAAAAGAGAGTGGTTGGGGAACTTCACGATTTGCTTTAGAAGGAAATGCCATTTTTGGCCAGTGGACATGGGATGGTCAAGGAATTGCGCCACTTAAAAGAGATGGTGACAAAAACCACAAAATTTTAAAATTCCCTATTTTAAGAGCTTCGGTTAAAGCTTATAAGAATAATTTAAACACACATAAAAGTTATTCTAAATTTAGAGAAAAAAGAAAATCACTCAGAGATAAAAACAAAAAAATAACTGGATTAGCATTAACTGATACTTTAAAAAATTATGCACAAACAGGGTCTGAATATACAAAGATATTAAATCAAATTATTACTCAAAACAATTTATCAGACTTTGAGTTAGTGCGTTTAGTAAATTCAGTAAAACAAGTAGAATTAAATTCTTAACTATTTTTCACTAATTACATACTGAATTCCTAGCCATCTCCAAAAACCATTTTGTTCTCTCAATGAACAGTTAATTCTGCCTCTCTCGCTAGTAAATTTTTCCTCTATATTAATTTGTAAAACATTAGTTTTAATGAAATTAATTTTAGAGTTTCTCCACTGGTCACCTTCATTTGAAAAACAGGAGATTTGATTTAAATTTTTGATATCTTCATAAAATTCAATTTTTACGTTTGGAGGGTTTTTTGATTGAACAAGATATCTATCCTCAGGAATAATGCTTTTATATTTAAATGGTAACGTTCTCATTAATGTTTTAAATCTATTAATTTCTCCATATTTCTCATTAATAGGAAAACGTGGTAAACCAAATATATCCTTTGTTTCATCTATAACTCCTGAATGTTGTCCAAAAGCGTATTTGAAACCTAAATCTTTAATTATCTTTTTGAATTTGAGGCTATACTCACCAAAAGGGTAAGAAAAGAATTCTGAATTTTTACCCAACTTATCTTCAAATATTTTTATTGATTTAATTATATCTTTCTTAATAATTTCAGCATTTTCCTCGACTAGATACTCATGAGAGTGGCTATGATTACCAATTTCTACAAAATCTTCTTTGAATAGTTCAAGAATTTGTTTCCAATTCATATAGTTAAAAGAGCCAACTTCTCTGGTGTTTACAAATAAAATGAAAGGAATTTGTTTCTCTTTTAAAATTGGCCAGGCGTTCTCATAAAAAGACAATAAACCATCATCAATCGTTAACAAAATTTTTCTCTCATTTTTATTTTCAGAGAGAGTATTTTTAAAATCTTTCGGGTGAATAAATTTAATACCCTCATTTTGAATTATATCGAGTTGTTGTTTAAAAATATCTAATTGGATATTGGTGGAGGGATACTTTCCTTCATTAAATCTATGGTACATTATTGAAATTAATCCATAATCATCAAAGCTATAAGTTTTAGATGCAAATAACTTTGATTGATGAATGTCAAAAGTTATAATGAAAACAATAATGATTAACAATTTTTTAATAATCAACTGCATAGGTAAAGATGATAAATTAGGTTTGAGAATAAATAAAGATTTTTTTATTCATAATTGCAACAATCAAAAAAATAAATATGAGTATCTTGTTGCTGAAATACAAGATTTCCTAACTTCTCATAATGTTATACCGGATAAGGATTTTAGTATTATAGTAAATCAAGGGCCTGGCAGTTTTTCTGGAATAAGAACTTCAATGGCTATCGCAAAAGGTCTTGTAATTTCCAAAAAAACTAAATTGTATGGATATAAAAACACTGATTTAGTAGAATTTAATCAGGAAAATATAGAAAAATTGTTAGATAAAAATTTAGTAGAAAAAAAATTGATTAAGCCCATATATATAAGTTAAATTAAGATATGAGTATTATAGAGGAAAAATGCAAACAAAAGGGTGTAAGACTTACTGACCAAAGAAAAGTCATTGCAAAAATTCTATCTGAGTCTAAAGAAGTTTACGGATCAAAAGATCATCCAGACGTTGATGAACTACACAAAAGAGTTTCAGATATAGATGATAAAATTAGCATAGCCACAGTTTACCGTACTGTAAAATTATTTGAAGAAGCTGGAATACTTGTAAAACATGATTTTAAAGCAGGTAAAGCTCGTTATGAAATAAACGATGATCACAACCATCTTATCGACATAAATAGTGGAGAGATAGTAGAATTTGTGGATAAAGATATTGAAGAATTGCAAAAAAAAATTGCAAAAAAATTAGGATATAATCTTGTTGATCACAAACTTGAATTGTATGGTTCAAAAATAAAAAAGTAAATTGCAAAAAAAAATTTTCATAAAAACTTTTGGTTGTCAAATGAATGAGTACGATAGTAATCGTATTTATGATTTAGTAAAAAAAATTAATTATAAAAAAGCAAATAAGATTGAGGATGCTGATTGTTATGTCCTCAACACTTGCCACATAAGAGAAAAAGCAACGGAAAAAGTTTATCACGATGTAGGAAGAATAAAAAAAAATTTTAGAAATAAGAAAAAACCTATTGTAATTGTTACTGGTTGCGTTGCTCAGGCAGAAGGTGCAATTTTATTAAACAAAGAAAAATATATTGATGCTGTGATTGGACCTCAGTCTTATCATGAAATAAATAATGCCATTATCAAAATTGAGAAAAAAACTAAAAAAATTGATTATACAGATTTTGAAGTTAATGAGAAATTTGATACCTTAAACCAAATCAGAAATTCTAACAGTAAAGTTTCATCATTTATTACTATCCAGGAAGGTTGTGACAAATTTTGTAAATTTTGCGTTGTGCCATATACAAGAGGTGCTGAATTTTCAAGATCAATTGAAGAATTGTCAGATGAATGTAAAAAGTTAGTTGATAATGGATCTAAGGAAATAACATTACTAGGTCAAAATGTGAATGCTTATAATTATAATAATAGAAGACTTTCAGACTTAATTTACCAATTATCAAAAATAGAAAATCTTAAAAGAATTAGATATACAACATCTCATCCAATAGACTTTACAACTGATTTAATTGATGCGCATCATAAGTCTAGTAAGTTGATGCCTTTCATACACTTACCAGTTCAAAGTGGATCTAATAAAATTTTAAAGGACATGAATCGCAAACATAATATCGAAGAGTATCTTGAAGTGGTTTCAAAGTTAAAAAAAATAAATTCTAAAATAAAATTTTCTAGTGATTTCATAATTGGATACCCTGGAGAAACAAAAGAGGATTTTAATGAGACACTAAAACTTTTAAAAGAAGTAGAGTTCATAAATACTTACTCCTTTATTTTTAGTCCTAGACCTGGTACTCCAGCTGCATCAATGAAGAAAATTAGTGATGGTATTGCTAAAGAGAGATTAATAATGTTTCAGAAAACTGCTAATGAAATTAAAATGAATTATAGAAAAAAACTTTTTGATAAAAAATCATTAGTTCTATTTGAAAATAGAGAAGTTAATACAAATAAATTTTTTGGTAGAGACGAATATTCTAATTCCGTAATTGTAAAAAGCGATAAAAATTTAACAGCAACAATAACAGAGGTAAAAATTTTAAGTGGAAACCTAAATACATTATTTGGTGAAACAATTCCTCGTATTGCAAAAAATGATTTTGCCGCATAAATATGTCTGAGATTACCAAGCTAGATCAAAATCTTATAATAAAAAAAGTTGATAAGGAAACAATTAATATACAGATTAATGACAATGAGATGCTAATGTCTATCGTTGGTCAATTTGATCAGAATCTGAAAGAGTTGGAAAAGTTAACTAATAATAATATATTCTTCCGAGGAAACTCCATTACTTGCAAAGGAAAAAAAGAAAATACAAGCATTTTTTCTGAGGCTTTAAAATTTTTGGCGAATAAATATTTATTAACGAAAGTTATTGAAAAAGAGGATATATTATTATCTGTGAAAAAAAATTTTAAGCAAGAAGAGTCTAATGTTAAATCATTCCAACAACTAATTCGCACTCCTAGAAAATCGGTTATCGCAAGATCTGAAAAGCAATCTGACTACATTAAAGCTTTAAAGGAAAACGATATAATAATTTCTTTAGGTCCCGCAGGAACTGGAAAAAGTTTTTTAGCAGTATCTGTTGCGGTTACAATGTTAATGGAAAAGAAAATTGAAAGAGTTATCTTGTCTAGACCAGCAGTAGAGGCGGGTGAAAAACTTGGATTTTTACCTGGAGATATGAAAGAAAAAGTTGATCCTTACTTAAGACCACTTTACGATGCACTCTACGAGTTATTTGGTGCGGACAAAATCGATAAAAAAATAGAATCTGGAGAAATTGAAATTGCCCCTTTAGCTTTCATGAGGGGAAGAACATTGAAAAATTGTTTTGCTATACTTGATGAAGCTCAAAATGCTACTGAAACTCAAATTAAAATGTTCTTAACAAGAATTGGTGAAAATTCTAAACTAGTAGTTAATGGTGACCCGTCACAAATTGATCTTATAAATAAATCTCTTTCAGGCTTAATAAAATCAAAAAATATATTAAAAAATTTAGAAGAAATAAAAATAGTCGAATTCGATCACAGTGATGTTGTGCGCCACCCATTAGTTTCAAAGATTATTAGGGCTTATCAATCGAAAAGCACTGATGATCAAAATTAATACAATTATCAATAATAAATCTTGGTATCAATATTTTAAAAATCCAGTTGGTTTTGTAGATAGAAGAGTTATCAATTTAAATAAAAAATTTAAAAAATATAGAAATAAAAATTTTTTTTTAACTTTACTTCTTTCTGGAGATAGTGAAATTAGAAAACTTAATAAGAAATTCAGAAAAAAAAATAAAACTACTGATGTATTGTCATTTCCTTTTTATGGCAAGAAAGAACTTAAAAAGAAATTTAAAAATGAAAAAGATATTTATTTAGGTGATATAATAGTTAATATTAGTAAAATAAAAAAAAAAAATAACCTAGTAGAATTTAAGATAAATTTTAACAAACTTTGGGTACATGGTTTGGTCCACTTATTTGGATATGATCATAAAAAAGATAAGGATTTTTACAATATGTTGCAAGTTGAGAAAAAAATTTTATCATGTTTAGATTAAATGATTGATAGATATCTTAATAGTCACTTAGTCACATTATACTTAGTTCCATTTGTCTTAGGAAGTTTAACAGTTTTTTCTTTTGAACCATTTAATTTTACGTTAATAAATTTTTTAATATTACCTCTTTTTTTTTATTTGATAGTTTATATAAAGAAAAAATCCAAAGGAACTTACCGAAAAAAACCATTTAAAAAAAATCTCTTTATTTTTGGTACAGCTTTTGGTTTCGGATACTATTTAAGTGGTATTCACTGGATAACTCATTCGTTAACTTTCGATCAAAATTTTAAATTTTTAATACCTTTAGGTCTTTTATTAGTTCCTTTATTTTTAAGTTTATTTTTTTCAGTTTTAGTTGTTTTTATTGGTCCATTTCTAAAATTAAACTCTCCTTCAATCTTTCTTTTATCAAGTGTTCTAGCCATATCAGATTTTATTAGGGGAAAAATTCTTACAGGTTTTCCTTGGAATATTTGGGCCTATAGTTTTTCTTGGGCAAATGAAATTATTCAAATTTTGAACAAAATCGGGCTCTTCTCTTTAAATTTAATTATTATTACGATTTTTCTAATACCATCTGTCATATTTTTTAAGATTAACAAGGGTAAAAAAATTTTATCAATTATTTTAGCACCTTTTGTATTATTCCTTCTTTATATCTATGGAAATTATTCAATAAATTTGAATCAAAAAAAAATTTTATCTGTTGAGGAAAAATTTAACATAAAGGTAGTTTCTCCTAATTTTAATTTAGAATACAATTTGAGTGAAAATGAAATAGAAAAAAGGCTGCAAAAGTTAATAAGATATAGCGATCCCGAAAAGGATGCAAAAACCCTTTTTATTTGGCCGGAAGGAGTTTTTAGTGGCTATAGTTATGATGAAATTTTAATTTTAAAAAATTCTTTTTCAAAAAATTTTGGTAAAAATCATTTAATACTTTTTGGTATAAATAGATTAGATGAAAAGAAAAAAGGTTTTTATAATAGTTTAGTTATTTTGAATAACAATATGGATATAATTAGAGAGTATAGAAAACAAAAACTTGTGCCATTTGGTGAATTTTTACCGTTCGAAAATCAATTAAATAAAATAGGATTGAAGAAAATTACTGAAGGCCACGGATCTTTTATCCAAGGAAATAAACAAAAGAATATAAAATTGGAACAATTAAACATTCTACCTTTAATTTGTTATGAGATTATTTTCACTGAATTTGTTCAAAGATCTGAAATTGGTACTAACTTAATAATAAATATCTCTGAGGATGGTTGGTTTGGTAACTCAATAGGTCCTTATCAACACTTTGCAAAAGCGATATTTAGATCAATTGAACAAAATTCATTCCTAGTTAGATCAGCAAATAAAGGTATAAGCGCAATTATTAATAATAAAGGAGAGATAGTTAAAAAACTTAATATTAATGAAGCAGGCTCAATTCAACTAGAAGTACCTTTAATGAAAAATAAAAATAAAAATAAAAATGATTTGATATTTTTTACTCTTTTATTTACATATATTTTTATCTTTAATTTTTACAAAAAAAATAATGACTAATAAAAATTATTTGTTTACTAGTGAGTCTGTTTCAGAGGGTCACCCAGATAAAGTTTGCGATAGAATTTCAGACATGGTTGTAGACTCATATTTGTCAAGAGATCCCTTTTCTAGAGTTGCTTGCGAAACTTTAGCAACTACAAATAAAGTTGTTTTAGCTGGAGAAACTAGA
This sequence comes from uncultured Pelagibacteraceae bacterium, assembly GCA_902536385.1. Classification (GTDB taxonomy): domain Bacteria; phylum Pseudomonadota; class Alphaproteobacteria; order Pelagibacterales; family Pelagibacteraceae; genus Pelagilacustribacter. Next base: position 53,485 of record CACAWY010000002.1, on the reverse strand, counting down.
GGGCCAAAATTAGATAAAGATGAACTAATAAATAATGTAAGAAATTGTATAAAAGATATAGGTTATGATCAAAAAGGTTTTAGTTGGAAAACTGCAAATATAGAGTCCCATTTACATGAGCAATCAGCAGATATTGCTATGGGTGTAGACTCTAAAAAAAATAAAGATGAGGGCGCAGGCGATCAAGGTATTATGTTTGGTTACGCTTGTAAAGAAACTGAAGATTTAATGCCTGCTCCAATTCACTTTTCTCACAAGATTTTGAGATTAATGGCCGAGGATAGAAAAAGCGGTAATTTGAAAGGAATAGAACCTGATTCAAAAAGTCAAGTTACAATGATGTACAATCAATATAAACCTTCACAAGTGACTTCAGTGGTAATATCAACACAACATTCCAAAGATTTATCTCAAGAACAGGTTAGAGAACTAGTTGTTCCATATATAAATAAATCAATACCAAAAAAGTATTTAAAGGGTTTGAAAGAAAAAGAAATTTACATAAATCCAACTGGTCAATTTATAATTGGTGGACCTGATGGAGACACCGGGTTAACTGGTAGAAAAATTATTGTTGATACTTATGGTGGAGCTGCTCCTCACGGTGGTGGAGCATTTTCTGGAAAAGACCCAACAAAAGTAGATAGATCTGCAGCATATGCTGCAAGATACTTAGCTAAAAACATAGTAGCTGCAGGAGTTTCCGATACATGTTTAATTCAACTTGCTTACGCGATCGGAGTATCAAAACCGTTATCTATTTTAATTAAATTAGAAAATGAAGATGAGGCTAAAGTTGAAAAAATTAAAAATATAATAATTGAAAATTTTAATTTGTCTCCCAGAGGAATCAGAGAAATGTTAAACTTGAATAATCCTATATACCAAATAACATCCTCGTACGGACACTTTGGTAGAAAACCAACAAATAAGGGTGAATTTTCTTGGGAAAAAACCGATAAAGTTGATTTATTTAAACTGTGAACTTGAAAAAACCATAATTTTCTTTTAAATACTTTCAATATTATTGAAATTCAAAATGGGCACTTGCCCATTTTTTTTTAGGGGCAATAAAATGTTAAATAGAGGATTAGATAAATTAGAACTACTCAGAATAGTAGAAGCAGTAGCAAACGAAAAGTCTATTGATAAGGAATTGGTAATTGGATCCATGGAAAGTGCAATCCAAAAAGCTGCGCTTACAAAATTTGGTAACGATAATAACATTGAAGTAGTGATTGATAGAGAGACTGGAGAGATAAAAATCAAAAAAGTTCTTGAAATTGTTGAAAAGGTTGAAGATGGGGCTAGAGAAATTACCATAGAACAAGCAAATAAAATTGATCCTAATAATAATAGTTTAAAGATAGGTGATAAAATATTTGAGGAACTGCCACAAATAGATTTTGGAAGAATAGCAGCACAAAGCGCAAAACAGGTAATAAGCAGCAGAGTAAGAGAAGCAGAAAAAAATAGGCAATACGAAGATTTTATAGACAAACAAGGACAAATTTTAAGCGGGATCATAAAAAGATTAGAGTATGGAAACGTGATTATTGACTTAGGTAAAGCAGAGGGAGTAATAAAAAAAGATGAACTTATTCCAAGAGAAATACTTAAAACAGGCGATAGAGTTAAAGCGTATTGTTACGAAGTTAAAAAAGAGTTAAAAGGACACCAAATATTTTTATCAAGAGCACATCCACAATTTTTGGCAAAATTATTTTTTCAAGAAGTTCCCGAAATATATGAGGGAACTATAGAGATTAAATCGGTAGCAAGAGATCCTGGTAGCAGAGCAAAAATTTGTGTTTATTCACAAGACTCTTCTATTGATCCCGTTGGAGCCTGTGTAGGAATGAGAGGAAGCAGAGTACAAACCATAGTAAATGAATTGCACGGTGAAAAAATTGACATTATAAAATGGACAGAGGATCTCCCTACTTTAATCTCAGAATCTCTATCTCCAGCAGAAATTCAAAAGGTATTAATAGATCAAGATAATAAAAGAATCGATATAATTCTATCTGAAGAAAATTTAAGTAAAGCTATTGGAAGAAGAGGTCAAAATGTTCGCTTAGCATCAAAATTAACGAACTTCGAAATAGATATTTTGACAGACAAAGAGGACTCAGAAAGAAGACAAAATGAATTTAAAGAGAGAACAGAAGCGCTTATTAAAAATTTAGAAGTTGATGAAACATTAGGTCAGCTTCTTGTATCAGAAGGATTTATTTCTGTAGAAGAAATAGCTCAATCAAAATCAGAAGAAATATCAAAAATCGATGCTATAGATGAAGAAACTGCGTCTGAACTTATAAAAAGATCTAAAGAGACACTGGTTAAAGAGAAAGAGGCAGTTGCAATTAAGCTAAAAGAACTTGGTGTCGACGATCAATTGATAAGCTTGAAGGGAATGACGCAAGGAATGCTTGTGATACTTGGACAGAAAAATATCAAAAAGTTAAGTGATTTTGCTGATTTGTCTTCTGATGAATTAATCGGAGGTTTTGATGAAATTAAAGGTAAAAAAATACGTGTAGAAGGATACCTTGAAGAATTTTCTTTATCGAGAAAGGAAGCTGACGATTTAATAATGGCTGCAAGAGAGATAGTATATAAATAATGTTATGGTTAAAGATAAAAAGAAGACACTTACAATATCATCTGGTCTAAGAAAAAAAATAGATACAAGTTCACTAAAATCATCAGGAAAAAAATCATTCTCTATTGATAAAAAAAAACCCTTTAGAGGAAGTAAGCCAACGAAATATGGTTCAACTCCTAATGTAAATACTAATTCGGAATTTAAGAGAAAAAATTTTGAGAGAAAATTTATTGAACAACAAGCAACAAAAGATTTTATAAAAAAAGATAATAAACCAGGTGGAAAAAGTAAACTTAAACTAAAAAGTCCGGTTGATAAAAGAGATTTTAAATTGACAGTATCAAGAGCTTTGAATGTTGAAGAAATTGATATTAAACAAAGAAGTTTAGCATCTGTCAGAAGAGCGAGATTAAAAGAGAAAAAAAACAAACCTGAAGGAGAAGACAAGAAAGAATTTAAGAAAGTAATAAAGGAGGTAAAAATTCCTGAGCAAATTACTATTCAAGAACTATCAAATAGAATGGCAGAAAAATCAAGCGAGATCATTAAATTTTTATTTAATATGAAAGTAGTGGCAACAATAAATCATAATATTGATAAAGATACTGCAGAATATATTGTTAAAGAATTTGGGCACAAACCCATTATAGAAGATAAGCCATCCATTGAGTCTGTAAAACTTAAAGAAAAATTTGAAGGTGAAGTAAAATTGAGACCTCCAGTTGTAACAATCATGGGACATGTCGATCATGGAAAAACATCTTTGCTTGACTCTTTGCGTGACTCAAATGTTGTTTCAGGTGAGTACGGTGGTATTACCCAACATATAGGAGCTTATCAAGTTGAAACTGATCTTGGAAAATTGATAACATTTATTGACACTCCAGGCCATGCAGCCTTCACAGAAATGAGAGCTAGAGGTTCTAAAATTACAGATATAATTGTTCTAGTAGTTGCTGCAGATGATGGAATTAAACCACAAACAGTAGAGGCAATTAAACACGCTAAAGCTGCAAAAGTTCCAATAATAGTGGCTATAAATAAATGTGATCTTCCTGAAAAAAATATCAGCAAGATTAAAAATGAAATGATGCAGTACGAATTAATAGCAGAAGACTTGAGTGGAGATACTTTATTTGTGGAAGTATCAGCTTTGAAAAAATTAAATTTAGATAAATTAAAGGAAAGTATTTTACTACAGTCAGAAATATTAGATTTAAAAGCCTCATATACTGATAGAGCTAGAGGAGTCGTGCTCGAGTCGAAGATTGACAAAGGTAAAGGACCAGTTTCAACAATTCTAATAAGCAATGGTAAACTAAAAAGAGGAGATTATTTTATTTGTGGGGACACGTGGGGAAAAATTAGAGCAATGATAAATCACGAGGGAAAAACAGTAAATGAAGCACTACCCTCAGCCCCAGTAGAGATTTTAGGCATGAACGACTCAGCTTATGCTGGTGCAGAATTTATGGTTACAAAAAATGAGGATGAGGCAAAAAAAATGTCTGAATTTAAAAAAAGTGATACAGCGAAAAATAATTTAATAGCGAAAGATAAAACTACTTTATTTGATAACGTAAAAAACAAAGAAGAGCTAAATATAATTATAAAATCTGATGTACAAGGGTCTAGCGAAGCACTCAAAATGGCAATTGATAAAATAAATCACAAAGAAGTAGAGGCCAAAATTATTTTATCAGATATAGGAATGATAAATGAAACAGATGTTTATCTTGCAAAAGCCTCAAATGCGATTTTAATTGGTTTCAATGTCAAGCCTAATAGGGAAGCAAAAAAATTAGCAGAAGATCAAAAAATTAAAATCGAATTTTTTAATATTATCTATGAAGCTTTAAATCACATTGAAAAATCACTTTCAGGTCTTCTAGAACCAGAAATTAGAGAAACTATTCTTGGCACGGCAGAAATACAAAAAATATTTAAAGTTTCTAGTGCCGGCAAGATTGCTGGTTCAAAAGTCATAAGTGGAGAAATTAAAAGTAAATCAAAAGCAAGAATTATAAGAGATGGTGTTGTGGTTCATAATGGAGAAATATTGACACTCTTTAGAGAAAAAAATCAAGTTAAAGAAGTGAGCACTGGTCTAGAGTGTGGAGTGAGTATAAAAGACTTTATAGACTTTAAAGAAAAAGATGTAATAGAATCATATTTAGCGGAGAAAATAGAAAGATCAATCTAATGTCAGGTGAAAATTCAAACAGAACTTTTTCTCAAAGACAGCTTAGGGTAGGAGAGTTAGTGAAACAAAATTTAGGCGAATTATTTATAAGAAATGAGGCTAAAATACCTTCATTTAACTCAAAGCTTACTACTGTTACGGAAGTCAGAATGACGGCAGATCTTAAAACAGCAAGGGTTTATGTTATTCCTTTAGGTGGTATTGATACAAAAGAAACTGTAAAAATCTTGACGGAATACTCTCATCTTGTTAGAAAAGCCCTGTCTAAAAGGCTAGACATTAAGTTTCTTCCTAAACTCACTTTTGTAGAAGATAACTCTTTTGAATATGCTGAAAAGATTGAGAAAATTATAAAAAAAAATAAAGATCATGATAAAGAAAAAAAAAGATACAATTAAATCCCTTGCTATACATGATAAAGATGTTGGCTCGACAGAAATTCAGATAGGTTTGCTTACAGATAAAATTACTAAACTTTCTGATCATTTTAAAAAATTTAAAAAAGACAAACATTCAACTTTAGGTTTGACAAAATCGGTTAACAAAAGAAAAAAGCTTCTTGCTTATCTTAAAAAGAAAAATGCTGAGTCATATCAAAAAGTTTTAAAACAACTTAATATAAGGAAATAATGTTCAAAATACATAAGGAGGAAATTGAAGTTAATGGTAAAAAATTAACTTTAGAGACTGGAAAAATTGCACGTCAAGCTGACGGAGCTATTATTGCTTCATTGGGAGAAACAGTCGTGATTGCAACTGCTGTAGGTGCAAAAAAAGTTGCAGAAGGCCAGGATTACTTTCCACTATCTGTGAATTATCAAGAAAAATATTATGCTGCAGGAAAAATACCTGGGGGATACTTCAAGAGAGAAGCAAGACCAACTGAAGCCGAAACTTTAATTTCTAGATTAATAGATAGACCAATAAGACCTTTGTTTCCATCTGGTTTTATGAATGAAGTACAAGTGCTTCCTACAGTTTTATCTTACGATAGCGAAAATCAACCAGATATTTTGTCAATTATTGCTTCTTCAGCTGCTTTAGCAATATCGGGATTACCATTTATGGGACCGATAGCTGCAAGTAGAGTTGGATACAAAGATGGAAAGTTTTTGCTAAATCCTTCTGTAGAAGAGCTAAAAGAGTCTCAATTAGATTTAGTAGTTGCAGGAACTAAAGATGCAGTTTTAATGGTTGAGTCAGAAACATCAGGACTATCTGAAAAAGTTATGCTTGATGCCGTAAAATTTGGTCACGAGAAATTTGTTCCTATAATAGAAGCCATTGAAAAATTAGCGAAAAAAGCTGGTAAAACTAAGTGGGAGGTCGAGGAGGTTGATCATTCTACTACTAAAAAGAAAATCGCTGAAAAATTTGAAAGTAATTTAAGAAGCGCGTTCAAAGAAATAGATAAAAAAAAAAGGTCTACAGCTATTTCTGAAATAGAGACAAAATGTAAAGAAATGTTTGCTGAGGACGAGACTATTACAGAAAATCAAGTACTAGCCCAATTAAAATCTTTAGAAAAAGATATAGTAAGGACTGCGATACTGAAAGAAAAGAAAAGAATAGACGGGAGAGGTTTAGCAGATGTAAGGCAGATAAAATGTGATGTGAGTGTTTTACCTAGAACACATGGTTCTGCCCTTTTTACTAGAGGAGAAACCCAAGCTCTTGTAGTTACTACTCTCGGTATGGCAGATGATGAGCAAAGATTAGAAAGCTTAGAGGGCATGCAAAGATCAAATTTTATGTTGCACTATAACTTCCCACCATTTTCAGTGGGGGAATGTGGAAGAATAGGTACTGGCAGAAGAGAAATCGGACATGGAAAATTAGCATGGAGAGCAATCAACTCGTCTTTACCTAAAAAGGAAAATTTCCCTTATACATTAAGGGTTGTTTCAGAAATAACAGAGTCTAACGGATCTTCATCAATGGCAACAGTTTGTGGGACTTCATTATCTTTAATGGACGCAGGAGTTCCCATTAAAGAACCAGTTGCTGGAATAGCAATGGGATTAATAAAAGAAGGTGATAATTTTTCTGTTCTATCTGACATTTTAGGAGACGAAGACCATTTGGGTGATATGGACTTTAAAGTTGCTGGAACAAAAAATGGAATTACATCTCTTCAAATGGATATCAAGATAACCGGTATAACATTTGAAATTATGGAAAAAGCTTTAGATCAAGCAAAAATAGGAAGAGAACACATATTAGGTGAAATGAATAAAGCAATAAAAACATCAAGAAAAGAGTTTTCAAAACACACACCAAAAATGGAAACTATTAAAGTTGATAAAAAAGATATAGCTACTGTAATAGGTAAAGGCGGAGCAACAATTAGAGAAATTGTTGAGACATCAGGAGCTAAAGTTGATGTTAAAGATACAGGTGAGGTAACTGTAGCTGCACCAGATGAAGCTTCAAGAAATAAAGCTATTGATTTTATAAAAAATTTAATTGCTAAACCTGAAATGGGTAAAATTTATAAAGGAAAAGTAGTTAAAATTATGGAATTTGGAGCTTTTGTTAACTTCTTAGGAAAACAAGATGGACTTGTGCATATTTCTGAGTTAGCTAATAAACGAGTAGCAAAAGTTGGCGATGTTGTAAAAGAGGGTGATGAAGTATCTGTCAAAGTGGTAGGGTTTGATAGAGGAAAAGTAAAACTATCAATCAAACAAGCTTCTGCTTAAGCCATATTCTTAGGATCTGGCATGCCAACCTTATTATAACCTGCATCTACATAATGGATTTCCCCAGTTACGCCAGCGGATAATTCACTTAGCATATATAATGCAGAGTTACCTACATCATGAATATCTACATTTCTTTTCAAAAATGAATGGTCTTCATTCCATTTATACAAAAACTTTGCGTCTCCAATTGCAGAAGCAGCTAAAGTTTTTATGGGACCCGCACTAATTGCGTTCACTCTTATTTTTTTATTACCCAGATCTCTTGCTAAATATTTTACACTTGACTCCAAAGCAGATTTACAAACTCCCATAACATTATAATTTGGAATTGCTTTTGTTGACTCGTATGTAAGTGTGAGTAAACTACCACCTTTTTTCATCACTTTAGAAGCTTCTTTTGACACCTCAGTAAATGAAAAACATGAAATTAGCATACTTCTTAAAAAGTTTTCTCGTGTTGTATTTAAATATTCTCCTGATAATTCCGACTTATCAGAAAAAGCTACAGCATGAACTACAAAGTCAATTTCTCCCCATTTTGATTTAATATCCTCGAAGAGCTTAACAATTTCCTCTTTTTTTTCGACATCACAGCTAAAAGTAACTTTAGAATTTAATTTTTCTGCTAAAGGTATTACTCTTTTCTTTAAGGCATCCCCTAAATAAGTAAAAGCTAATTCCGCACCAGCTTCAGCAAGTTTTTGAGATATACCCCAAGCTATTGAGCGTTCATTTGCAACACCCATTATCAATCCCTTTTTTCCTTTCATTAAATCCATTATTTTACCTTCTCAAATACTAAAGTAGCATTAGTTCCACCGAAACCAAAACTGTTTGACATTATAGAATTTAATTCTACATCTTTTTCTACCTTTGTGACTATAGGATATTTTTTTGCTTCTTCATCCATGTCGTTTATATTTACTGAGGCAGCAATAAAATTGTTTTTCATCATTATTAAACTATATACAGCTTCATGTACTGATGTAGCACCGAGCGAGTGACCCGCAAGTGATTTTGTCGAACTTATTTTAGGTTTGTATTCATTAAATACTTCTCCAACTGCTTTTAATTCAGTTATATCTCCAACTGGAGTAGATGTACCATGAGTGTTTATGTAATCAATTTTATTTTTTGCAGTACTCAATGCCATCTTCATACATCTTACCGCTCCTTCGCCAGATGGAGCTACCATATCATAACCATCTGAAGTGGCTCCGTAGCCAGTCAATTCTGCATATATCTTTGCACCTCTTGATTTTGCATGTTCATATTCCTCTAAAACTAAAACACCTCCACCTCCTGATATAACAAATCCATCTCTTGTTTTATCATATGGTCTTGAAGCTTTTTCTGGTGTGTCATTGTACTTTGAAGATAAGGCAGTCATTGCATCAAACATTGCTGTCATGGCGAAGTGAACTTCATCACTACCACCTGCAAATATTATCTTTTGTTTTCCTAGTTGAATTAATTCCATTGCATTGCCGATACAATGACCACTAGTTGCACATGCAGAACTTATAGTATAATTGACACCTTTGATTTTAAATGGCACTGCTAAAGTCGCAGATGCAGTACTTGACATAGTTCTTGGTACTACAAACGGTCCCATCCTTTTAGGACTTTTTTCCCTAGTTTTGTCGGCTGCTAAAATTACATTTTCAATGGAAGGACCACCAGAACCCATTATCATTCCTGTAGAAATATTACTTACATCTTTTGCATCTAAACCTGAGTCTTTAACTGCTTCGTTCATTGAAACAAAGTTATAAGCTGAGCCAGGACCCATGAATCTTATAAACTTTCTATCAACATAATCCTCAAGTTTAATATTAGGTTTTCCATGAACATGACTTTTTAAATTATACTCTTTGTATTCTTGAGAAAACGTAATTCCTGATTTAGAATTTAGTAATGATTTGTAAACTTCTTTCTGATTATTTCCTAAGCAAGAAACTACACCAATTCCAGTAACAACAACCCTTTTCATGAGTTAAATAACCCCACTTTTAAATTTTCAGCAGTGTAAATCACTTTTCCATCTGCACTTAAAATGCCATTCGCCAATCCAACTACTGTTCCCTCTTTTTTTAGGATCCTTTTCATATTAATCTCGTAAGTAGCCATTTTAATATTTTTTAATACTTCGCCAGTAAACTTTACAGAATTTACACCCAAAGCTCTACCTTTTCCTGGTTCACCTATCCAACCCAAATAAAAGCCAACCAATTGCCACATAGCATCTAATCCTAGACAACCAGGCATTACTGGATCTTTCTTGAAATGACAGTCGAAAAACCATAAATCATTTTTAATATCAAGTTCTGCTTTAATAAAACCTTTCTTAAACTCACCAGTATCTTTTTTTATCAAAGTAATTCTATCAAACATTAACATTGGGGGTAGTGGAAGTTTAGCATTACCTTCGCCAAATAATTTTCCCTCACCACACGAAATTAATTCATCATAGTTGTAACTATTTTTTTGCATGATTTAGAAACTGTTTTACTTGATTTAGCAAAAGTTTCATATATATTTGTGATTTAGAATGATTATAAACTATTAAAAAACTACTAAAAAACGTGAAAAAAATAGATATTTTTAAAAAATTAAGAACATCAGGTTTAAGGCCAACTAAACAACGAGTAGAAATAGCTAAGTTTTTATTTGATAGAGATAAAACTTTTCATTTTACAGTAGAGAGTTTAAATAAACTTTTGGAAAAAAAAACAACCTCTAAATTTGCTCTTGCAACTATTTACAATACCGTTCATGCTTTTAAAGATGCCGGTCATTTAAGTGAAGTAGAGGTAAGAGGAAAAAAAACCTATTTCGATACAAACGTTTCTAATCATCATCATTTTTATGATAGTGAAACTTCAGAATTAATTGATATTAACGCCAACGAAGTAGTTATACAAAAAATTCCAAAAGCACCAAATGGTAAGAAAATTAAAAACATAGAGGTATTCATAAATCTGAAAAATTGACAGTTTGTCGCTTGTTTTCACTTTAGAATCGTTATAAACTATAAAAATTAGATGAGTGTAGAATATAAAAAAAATACAAATGGAAAATGCCCTGTCATGCACGGTGGAGTAACCAAGGCAGGCGAGTCCAATACCTCGCGCCTTTGGCCTAATAGTATTAATTTAGATATATTACATCAACACGATACAAAAACTAATCCTCTTCCAGGTTTCAACTACAGAAAAGAGGTAAAAAAATTAAATTTTAAAGCTCTTAAAAAAGATTTACTTAAACTAATGACTGACAGCCAAGAATGGTGGCCTGCTGATTTGGGGAGTTACACTGGTTTAATGGTGAGGCTTACTTGGCACCAAGTAGGAACTTACAGAGAGTTTGACGGTAGACCAAATGTTGGATCACACAGATTTTCTCCACAAGACTCTTGGCCAGATAATACAAACTTAGACAAAGCTAGACGTTTACTTTGGCCAATTAAAAAAAAATATGGGAACAAGTTAAGTTGGTCTGACCTGATGGTTTTAGCAGGAACTATGGCATACGAAAAAGCTGGCTTTAAAACTTTTGGTTTTTCTTTTGGAAGAGAAGATATATGGGGACCAGAAAAAGATGTTTACTGGGGTAAAGAAACAGTTCCATTAGCTGTAAATAGATATGGAGATCCTCAAGATCGTTCTTCTTTAGAGGCTCCATTAGCAGCGTCTCATTTTCAATTAGTATACGTTAATCCAGAAGGTGTAGAAGGAAAACCTGATCCAGTTAGAACCGCTATGGATGTTAGAGAAACTTTTGGTCGAATGGGAATGAACGATGTAGAAACAGCTGCGCTAACAGTGGGCGGGCACTCAATTGGAAGAGCACATGGTAATGGTGATCCTGCGAATTTAGGACCAGAGCCAGCAGGAGCAGATATTCAAGAACAAGGTTTTGGATGGGTTCAAAAAAATGGCGGAACGGGAGTAAATCAAATTACATCAGGCCTTGAAGGTGCTTGGACAACTAATCCAGATAAATGGGATCATCAATATCTAGATCTTTTGCTTAACTATGAGTGGGAAAGCAAAAAAAGCCCAGCAGGAGCTTGGCAGTGGGAGCCAATTAATCTTGAGGAAGAAAAGAAACCAGTTGATTTAGGAGATCCAACAAAGAAAGCCAGACTAATGTTTACTGATGCTGATATGGCTATGGCGATGGATCCAGAATATAGAAAAATTTCAGAGAAATTTTATAAAGATCCAAAATTCTTTGAGGATTCATTTGCGAGAGCTTGGTTTAAGTTAACGCACCGGACGATGGGAAACAAAGATAACTACATTGGTCCTTGGGCACCTAAAGAAGATCTTATTTGGCAGGGTAATGTTCAACCTTCTAAAAAAAAATATAGCGTAGAAAAAGTAAAAAAAATGATCGCATCAAGTAAATTAAGTAATAACGATTTAATAATTACTGCTTGGGATAGCGCTAGAACATACAGAAGAACTGATAAAAGAGGTGGCGCAAACGGAGCAAGAATTAGATTAGAGCCAATGAGAAATTGGGAGGCAAACGAACCTAAAAGACTTTCAAAAGTACTGAAAGTTTTAGAAAATATTGCAAAAAAAACAGGCGCATCTATTGCAGATACAATTATTCTTGCAGGAAATGTTGGTTTAGAAAAAGCAATAAAAAAAGGAGGCTCAAAAGTCAAAGTTCCATTTAATCCAGGCAGAGGAGACTCAACTCAAGAACAAACAGAAAATAGAAATTTCAAATGGTTAGAGCCTTTACACGATGGATTTAGAAATTTTGTAAAATCAGATTACTCTGTAATGCCTGAGGAACTTATACTAGAGCGAGCTTCTTTGATGGGTTTAACTGCGCAGGAGATGACGTGCTTAGTTGGAGGAATGAGAGTTCTAGGAACAAACCATGAGTCAGCAAATAATAAAGGTGAGTTTACAGAAAAATTAGGCGCTTTAACAAATGATTTCTTTTTAAATTTAGTTGATATGAATCATATTTGGAAACCTACAGGTAAGAATTCCTACGATATTATCGATCGTAAAACTAAAAAAGTTAAGTATACAGCATCTAGAGCGGACTTAGTATTTGGATCAAATTCGATACTTCGATCTTATTCCGAGGTATATGCTCAAGATGATAATAAAGAAAAATTTGTAAAAGACTTCGTTACAGTGTGGACAAAAATAATGAACGCTGATAGACCTAATTTAAAAATATTGAACTAAGATGGAAATAGTTAAACCAACAGAGAATTTGGAACCTTTGAATCAAAATATTAAGGATGATTTTTACAAGGTTCCAAATTTAAAATTTGATATAGAAAAAATGAGGGCTGATTTAAATTCAGTTCTCAAAAAAAAAAAGTTCAACACCCTTGGGATTAAAAATTTTGGAGCAATTTCTTTAAATCAGATCCCAGGTGATAAATCGTCTACTGAAGGTCATAATGTTAGAGGAACCTATTGGACAATTCCTGATGAAAAAGGAGAAGAGATCGTTAGAGATAAACCAATCGATGAGTCAAAGTACACTGAAATTGTTCCGGAGTTTAAAGGAACCTATTTAGAGGAAGTTTATGATACTTTGAAAAAACACTTTAAACTTGGAAGAGTTAGAATTTTGTTAAAAGAACCTAGATCTACTTTAAGTTGGCACAGAGACCCTGAGCCAAGGCTTCATATACCAATAATTACAAATAAAGGGTGCAGAATGGTTATCGAAGATGTTTGTAGACACATGCCAGCTGATGGATCAGCAACAATCACTAATAATACAAAATATCATAATTTTTTTAATGGAGGGGAACAAAATAGAATACATCTAGTTGCATGTGTTCTAGAAAATCCTTTCAACTAAATGACTGAATTTACTCACGGAATTCTAACAGCGTCAAAAAGTATATACACAAACAACAAAGGGTCGATTTTAAGGACAATCATATACACAATCGGTCACTTCGCTATTGCAATTACAGTTTTAATGTCAATAGCTAACGTTCCCTTTATGATAGCTCTAACCGATGCAATAGTTGAACCATTAGCTAATGCAATTTGGTATTTTATTTTGGATAAGATTTGGACTTCTAAGTATAAAAAATAGATCTACAACAAACCCCACAAACTGTCTTTCTTTATCCAACCTTTATAATTTGACACTTTTACTTTACACCAAGAGTCTGTACATTTAAAAATTTTACATAGTCTCCCTTTTTTTAAAATCACAGACGGCTTTGAGTAAATGGATGGTTTATTAAAAATTAATTGATCGTCATCAATTACAATTGCAGCCTTTTTTTTAGATAATTGCGAAACATGAATCCATCCAGTATTATTTTCATGATCTCTAATCTTTCTAAAATTTTCAAATTTATCTTGAACTAGAACAGGAAGAAATTTTTTTTTATAAAATAACTTTATTGGATATTCAAAAGAAGGTCCTTGCCTCAAGTTAACTTTATCGTTTCTAAGTGTTAGAAAATATTCTTCTGCTGTGAGATTTGCAAAAGTTAAAGAAAACAAAATAATATAGACTATTTTCTGCATTTATTTTTGCAATTTGGATTGATACTTAATTTTACTCTTCTAAAATGTGTTTGCATAGAGTCAAATATAATCATTTCATTACTTAGGTCATTTTCTAATCCTAAAATTGTTTTTAAAACTTCGTTAGCTTGGAGAGATCCTAGCACTCCAGCAACTGGCGAAAAAATACCATCAGTTTGACAATCATTTTGTAAAGTTGGTTTTTCTGGCATAAAACATCGATAACAAGATCCTCTTTTTGAAAAATTAAATTTGTACAAATGTCCTTCAAATTTACTTATAGCGGCAGAAATAAGAATTTTTTTATTTTTCTTACATTGATCATTAATTAAATAACGTGTGTCATAGTTATCAGTTCCATCACAAATTATATCAAAACTTTTTATTATAGGATTAATATTTGTTGGTGTTATTTTTTTCTTGTATGTCTTTATTTTGATTTTTCTATTAATTTTACTTATATAAATTTTAGCTTGATTAACTTTAAACTTGCCTACATCATTTGCCAAAAATAAGGTTTGCCTATTTAAATTACTTAATTCAATTCTATCGTAATCTACAATTCCTAAAGTTCCAACTCCAGAGGCAGCTAGATAAGTTAAGAGTGGGCAGCCAAGTCCTCCAACACCAATTATTAATACTCTTGACTTAAAAATTCTTTTTTGGCCTCGAATTCCAATATTTTTAAGGATTATTTGTTTCTCAAACCTTTTGAAGTCTTTAAAATTAAAATCCATTTATTATTATTTACCTGTAGATCCAAAACCACCAGACCCTCTATCAGTTTTTTGTAAACTTTCTACCTCTATTATTTTAGCTTTAATGATTGGACAAAGAACCATTTGAGCTATTCTAGCTCCATTTTCCACCGTATAAGATTTTTTTCCCATATTTATAAGTATAACTTTAATTTCTCCCCTATAGTCAGAATCAATTGTTCCTGGAGTATTAAGAACTGATATTTGATTTTTAGAAGCTAATCCCGATCTAGGTCTTACTTGGATTTCAAAACTTTTTGGAATTGAAATTGAAATTCCTGTAGGGATTATAGAAGATTCTCCTGCCTCAATTGTTATTGGGGATTCAATATTTGCAGCTAAATCCATGCCCGAGGAACCACTGGTTTCGTATTTTGGTAATTTTACATTTTTAGACAGTCTTTTAATTAAAATTTCTGTCATCAACTAATATTTTATCTAAAATAACCTCAGCTATTTTGTTTGCTATGAAACTTTTTTTATTTCTTTTAATTGTTTTAACTTGTCCATCATTATCAATTATTGAAATTTTATTATAATCAGAATTAAAGCCTGAGTTTTTTTTAGAAACATCGTTAGCGATAATAAGATCGCAATTTTTTTTTTTCATCTTTATTAAAGAATTCTTATTAACATTTTCAGTTTCTGCTGAAAAACCTACTACTAATTTTGGTCTATGTTTGTTATTTTTACCTAAGAATTCTAAAATATCTTTGCTATTTTCTAAATCGATGGATTTTAAATTTACTTGATCTTTTTTTATTTTACTCTTATTTTTTTTAGACGGTTTGAAGTCTGATACTGCTGCGGCACATACCGCAACATCAACTGGTAGTGATTTCTTTACTTCTGTTAACATTTCATCTGATGTGACTATTTTTTTGGTTTTAATATTTTTTTGATTAATTAAGTGCGATGGTCCAATAATTAGAGTAGTTTTGAATCCCAGTTTATCAAGCGCCAATGCTATCTCATACCCTTGTTTTCCACTCGACTCGTTTGAAATATACCTTACAGGATCTATATATTCTCTTGTTGGTCCAGTTGTTACTAGCGCTTTGAGATTTTTTTTTCTTACTAAATTTCTTTTGTAAAAATAATTTTCAAGATATGAGAATATTTGTCTTGGGCTCGACATCTTACCTTCGCCATATTCTCCACAAGCCATTTCTCCTTTTTCAGGTCCAATAAATAAATATCCGAAATTTTGTAAGATTTTTACATTTGATTGTGTTGCTTTATGTATCCACATCCGAACATTCATAGCTGGAACTAGTAAAATATCTTTATTTGAGGCCAAAATAACTGTAGTGGCAAGATCATCTGCTTTCCCTAAACTTAATCTAGTCATAAAATTAGCAGTTGCAGGCAATACAATAATTAAATCAGCCCATCTTGATAAAGATATGTGATCTATTTCGGATTCTGAATTTGTATCAAATATATCTTCAAAAGTTTTATTATTTGTTAGGGCGGTTAAAGATAAAGGAGTTACAAACTCCTTCCCACTATTTGTTAAAATGGTTTTTACTTCATTTTTATTTTTTTTTAAAATCCTTATTAGATCTAGTGATTTATAGGCAGAGATACCACCTCCAATGATAATAAGGATTTTTTTATTTTTTACAGGCATAACTCATTAAAATACTAATAAAAAGACAATTACAATACCAAAAAAACTAATTACTATATTATTTCTGAAATTCTTAAGTTTCATTTGTTCAATTTCTAAATTTTTGTTTGAACCTATAGCTAAATTTATTTTTCCCTCAGCCATTAATTTTAATGCATAATCTGCTCGATCCATCAATATTGGCAAATCAGGTATTCTCTTTAATATTTCTGACGAAGTGTTTATAGCTTTATCAATTGTTGATTTTGGACTTTTGATATTTTTTAACCAATCTTCAAGAACTGGTCTTGAAACTTCCCAAATATTTGTTTCAGGATAAAGTTTTCTAGCAACACCCTCAACTACTACCATTGTCTTTTGCAATAAAAGCAGGGGAGGTTGAGTAGGCATATTAAATTTTTCAGTTATCTCAAAAAGTTGAGCCAATAAATTACCACCAGAAATATCTTTTATTGATTGACCAAATATCGGCTCCCCTACTGATCTTAACGCTTGAGCAAATTCCTCTTTAGATGCGTTTTGAGGCACAAGGCCAGCTTGGAAATGAACTTCAGCAACCTTAATGTAATCTCTCTGAATAAAACCATACAATATTTCTGCTAAAAATTTTCTATTGTTTTTATCTAAACGACCCATAATACCAAAATCTACTGGAATTATATTTCCGTTTTTATCAACAAATAAATTTCCCTGATGCATATCACCATGAAAAAAACCATCTCTAACAGCTTGTTTCAAAAAAAATTGTATTAAATTTTCTGCTAATTTTTTTAGATTTACCCCATGGTCTTTAAGTTTTTGTTGTTCTCTAATTGAAACACCTTCAACTTTATCTAATGTGAGAATTCTTTTAGTAGTGTAATTCCAATAAATTTTTGGAACGTTAAATCCAAAATCATTTTTTGTATTTTCATAAAGTTCATTTGCTGCAGCAGCCTCAAATCTTAAATCCATCTCAATATTTGTTATTTCTCGCAAAAGGTGAACCACTTCTACTAGCTTAAGTCGTTTAGCCTTAAAAAAAGTATTCTCTACTATATAAGCAAAAAGCATCAGAGCGTCTAATTCTTCATTGAATAACTTCTCTATATCGGGTCTCAAAATTTTTATAGCAACTAGCTTTTCTTGATTTTCAAACATTATTTTAGCTAAATGAACTTGAGCAATCGAGGCCGCAGCAATTGGCTCACTTAATTCTTTTATATCTTTGTAAAAGCTTTCACCTATCTCTTTTTTAATAACTTTTTTCGCATCGTATAAATCAAATGCAGGGACTTTATCTTGAAGCTTTTCTAAGTTTTTTGCTAATTCTTCTCCAATAATATCTGGTCTCGTTGCAAGAAATTGACCTAATTTTATGAAAGTTGTACCCATTCCTTGCAAAGCAATACAAAGTTTTTCACCTGGTGTATTTTGTTTTTCTAATTGTTTTGAAGAAGATCCAATAGAAATTAGATTAAAAAATAAATTCAAACTCGACGGCATATTATGAATTTCATTGATAGTTTCTATCGCGCCAGAGACAGATAGTTTCCTTGCAATTTGAAATAATTTAAAAACTCTTTTAAACATTTAAATTTTCCAACCAGAATGTATTGCTGAGATCCCATTGGAAACGTTTCTAAATTCTACATTAGAAAAACCATTTTTTCTCATTAATTCAGCTAGTTGCTCTTGATTGTGAAACTTTTCTATACTCTTAATTAAATATTTATAAGGTTTATCTGAGCCAGCAACATACTTTCCAATAAAAGGAATAGTTTTTGAATATTGTTTGTATAGGAAACTTAATATCTCATTATCAATTTTTGAAAACTCTAAACACATAAAACGTCCTCCTGGTTTTAAAATCCGAAATGACTCTTTTAATGTTTTTTCTATGTCCACAACATTCCTTATTCCGTAACTTATAGAATAATAGTCATATGTGTCGTCTGTCACTGGTATATTCTCTGCTAAAGAATTTATCCATTTAATATTATCTATATTTTTAAGTTTAATTTTCCCTTGATTTAACATGTGAACATTTGGTTCAACGCATGTAATTTCACTAGTTTTGTTTGATTTATTATAAAAAAGTTTAGCAATATCACCAGTCCCAGAAGCCACATCTATTAAATTTGAATAGGGTTGCGGATTCATCCAATCAATAAATTTTTCTTTCCATTTTCTATGAATACCAAAAGAAATAATATCATTCATTAGGTCATAATTTTTATGAACATCTGTAAAAACTGAATTGACTAACTTCTTTTTATCTTCAATAGTACTTTTCATTAATTAATTATATGCCAGAATTACCCGAAGTTGAAGTTGTTAAAAGGTCCTTGGAGAAGAAAATACTAAATTTGATAATTAAAAAAGTAAAGATCAATGATGGCAATTTGAGATATAAGGTCAAGAAACAAGAAATTTCAAAATTGATTGGATTGAAAATTAAAAAAATCAAAAGAAGGTCAAAATTTTTAATTTTTAAAACAAATAAAGACTTACTAATATTAATTCATCTTGGAATGACTGGTAAATTTTTCTTTGTAAATAAAAAAGACAAAAAAATTAAAACAAGTTTTTACTATGAGTTAATTGATGAAAAAAAAGAGCAAAAACATGATAGAGTAATATTTTTTTTTAAGGATAAACAAAAATTAATTTTTAATGATATTAGAAAATTTGGTTTTATAAAATTATATAATTTAGAACAATTCATAAAAAATTCCCACTTTAAAAAATTAGGACCTGAGCCTCTAACTAAAAATTGGAATTCAAGGTATTTTAAAAATTTTATTTTAGGTCGAAACAGAAACATTAAAAATTTACTAATGGACCAAAATTTTATTTCTGGATTAGGAAATATTTATGTTAATGAAATTTTGCACAAGTCTGGCATTAGGCCTACCAGAAAAGTATCTACACTCAAAAATTATGAAATAAAAAAAATAGTGCAAAATACAAAAAAAACTCTAAAAGTAGCGATTAAATTTGGAGGATCCTCAATCAAAGATTTTAGCAATGAAGATGGAAAAAAAGGCACCTTTCAACAATATTTTCAGGTTTATGGTCGAAAAGGAGAAAAATGTTCTAACATAGATTGCAACATGACAATTACTAAATTGGTTATTTCAAATCGAGCCTCTTTTTTTTGCAAAGCATGTCAAAAATAATAAAGTTGACCATAAACATATGTCGATATATATAATCCTAAAAAATGCCAAATACAAAATCAGCAGTTAGAAGAGTTAGACGAGTTAAAAAACAAACTCAGGTTAACAAAATTAGAAAAAGTAAGTTTAAAAATGCAGTAAAACAAATGGATTTATTGATTAAATCTAATGAAAAAGAGAAAGCTAAAAAATATTTTTCAAAATTTCAATCAATTCTAATGCAGGTTGCTAAAAGTGGAATTATAAATAGAAAATCAGCTGCGAGAAAAATTTCTAGAATTTCAAAAAAAATTTAATTATCCTTATCAATTCCCAGTTGTTAAAGTTTGACTATTGGTTACATTTAGATTCGTAAAACCAAATGTAGTAGCTAATTTTTTTTTAAAATTAAATTATATAATTTCTATCGTAACGATAATCTTACAACCAGATTACAAATTTATTTTTAATTACAACCTGTACATAGTTGCAAATATTTTCCAAAAGGCGTTTAAAGGAATCTCTTTAGAAAATTCTACATGGAAAAAAATAATATAAAAAAGCAAAACGTTTATGTTTCAGAAGAAGAAAAGACGTTGATTTGGGAGAATGTACAGGAATCGTTTAAAAAAACCTTTGGTGGCGAAATTTATAATAGCTGGCTTCAGAAAATATCTTTAGTAAAAGAGTACAATGATTATTTAATTTTAGGGGTACCAACAAGATTTTTTAGAGATTGGATTGTCTCAAGATACCTGGACAAAATCTTAGAGCAAGTCAAAAGCTTTAAATTAAGCTTAAATCGTATTGAATTTAAAATTATCGAGGAAGTTAAACAAAATCAAGAACTAGCTAAAATCAACGAACTTAACAAAGTTACCGAAATAAGAGACTCAATTCTTAACTACAACAGGTTGAATCCAAGTCTGAGTTTTGCAAATTTTATACAAGGCAAAAGTAACGATATAGCATTATCATATTCTAAAAAGGTGTGTGAGCATATTTCAAGATATAACCCTTTATATATTTGTGGAGGTGTTGGTCTTGGAAAAACCCATCTACTCAATGCCATAGGTCTTTCACTTCAGAATAATAATAATGTAATGTTCATTTCTGCTGAGAGATTTATGTATCATTTCATTAAATCAATAAAAAAAAATGATATGGTAAATTTCAAGGATTTTTTTAGGAAATCATCAGTGTTTATCATTGATGATATACAATTTATAAGCGGTAAAGAGAGTTTACAAGAAGAGTTTTTTCATACTTTTAACAGCTTGATGGATAAAGGATCTCAAATAATTATATCTTCGGATAGAGCTCCAATGAAGCTTGATAGGGTTCAAGATAGAATAAAATCTAGATTATCTGGTGGATTGGTTGTTGATATAGAAATACCAGATCTCGAATTGAAATCTAAAATTATTAAGAAAAAAATTGAAGAAATTGAAAATCAATTTAAAGAAAAAATTAGTTTAAGTGACGAAGTTATAAATTTTATTGCTAGTGAGAGTAAAACTAATATTAGAGAATTAATTGGAATTTTAAATAGAGTAATTGCGTTTAGCAGAGTGCATAATAAAAATTTAAATATAAATGATTGTAAAAATATTTTAAAAGATGTCTTTAATCAAATAAGAGTAATTACAGTAGATAAAATTCAAAATGTTGTTTCTAATTACTTCAACATAGCCTTAAGCGAAATGTTATCACAAAGAAGATCCAGGCCTTTGGCTAGACCAAGACAAATTGCAATGTACTTGGCAAAAAAAATGACTTCCAGGTCATTACCAGAGATTGGTCGAAGATTTGCAAACAGAGATCACACAACAGTCATACATGCAGTAAAAACTATATCTAGATTATCAGAACAAGATGATGAGATGAAAAAAAATATTAGTCAGATAAAAAGCCTTCTACTAGATCAACAATAAATGCAATTTGTAGTCAAAAGAGACACACTGTTAAAATCTTTAAATTTTGTCCAAGGTATAGTAGAAAAAAAAAATACGTTACCCATTCTGTCTAATGTGCTTTTACAACTAAAAAATAAAAAATTATCTATAGTAGCCACTGATTTAGATATTATTTTTTATGATGAAATTGAGGATGTAAGGATTTCAACAGAAGGCAGCACTACTACTTCAGCCTCCGTTCTATATGATATATTGAGAAAAATATCCTCCAATTCTGAATTAAGTTTTGATCTTAAAACAAAAAATAAATTAAGTTTAAAAAGTGAAAATTCAGACTTCAATCTTTTGTGCCTTCCAACAGATAATTTCCCTACTTTCGCAGATGAATTTAAAGAAAAAGAAATCTCTATTAAAAGTAATAAATTTTTAAAACTTCTAAATAAAACAAAAATATCTATTTCGAACGATGATACCCGGCATTATCTGAATGGTGTGTTTATCCATTTAACAGAGTCACAAGGTAAAAATTTTCTTACGGGTGTCGCAACAGATAGTCATAGATTATCATCAAGTAGTATTGAAATTGAAAATATAAGTAATTTTTCATCATTAATTTTACCAAGAAAGACGGTGTTTCAACTATGCTCTCTATTAGCAGACAATTCAGAAGATCTTAATATTCAAACAAGTGAAAATAAGATCAAGTTTACGTTAGGGAAAATGAAATTAGTTTCAAAAGTTATTGATGGAAATTTCCCAGACTATCGAAAAGTTGTTCCAACTAATAACGATAAAAAGCTAATAGTTTCTTCAAAAGATTTTATAAATTCAATTGAAAGAGTAACAAGCGTTTCTATTGACAGGAAAGAAGGCGTTAAACTTTTAATAAACAAAGATAATGTACAATTATCTGTAAATAGTGCTAATTCTGGAGACGGAAATGAAAAAATTCAAGCTAAATTTGACTCTGAAAATTTAAATATTAGTTTTAACTCTAAATACTTAATTGAAATTGCTTCGGAAGTAGAAAATAAAGATTTAAAAATTAATCTCAAAGATGCTGTTTCACCTGTTCTTATTGAAGATGTTTCTGATAAGAATAGTTTTTATGTTATTATGCCGATGAAAATCTAAATTTATCTTAAATTAGATTTTTTTTTATTTTTTGCTTTAAAACTGTTGATATAGAATAATTCTAGGTCATCATAGCAAAGAGTGGTTTTATATTATTTTCAAAAAATGATATATTTAAGCATCCAAAAAATTAAATAATGCCAAAAAATTCCGAATTAAAATCTAACCAATCTTATGGGGCAGACGCTATAAAAGTCTTAAAAGGACTTGATGCTGTCAGAAAAAGACCAGGCATGTACATTGGGGACACTGATGATGGGTCCGGCCTTCACCATATGGTGTTTGAGGTTATGGACAATTCTATCGATGAGGCGTTAGGCGGATATTGTAAAAATATAATTGTATCAATTAATTCAAATAATACTGTTACGGTAGAAGATGACGGAAGAGGAATTCCAGTTGATATACATAAGGGTGAAAAAATTTCTGCTGCAGAGGTTATAATGACCCAATTACACGCCGGAGGAAAATTTGATCATAACTCCTACAAAGTTTCTGGAGGTTTGCACGGAGTAGGAGTTTCTGTGGTAAACGCTTTGTCAGAGGAATTAGAATTAAAAATTTACAGAGATGGAAAGGAATACGAAATAAAATTTCAAAACGGAAACGCCATTAAATCGCTTAAACAAATTGGAAAAACAAAAAAAAAAGGTACAAAAATTACTTTTCTACCTTCTAAAGATATATTTTCATCAATAAAATTTAGTCCTAATATAATCGAAAAAAGAATCAGGGAACTTGCTTTTTTAAACAAGGGAATTTCTATTACTTTAATTGATAATAGCACCAAAAAAGGAAAGGAATATTCCCATAAATATGATGGTGGAATTATAGAATTTGTAAAACACATCAATAATAAAAAGCCTATTTTAGTAAATAAAAATGATAAAGAAGTTTTCAAAAGGCCAATCTATGTAACAGCAAATAAGAACAATGTTATTGTGGAGTGTTCTTTTGAATGGAATGCTGGTTATTCCGAAGAAGTCCTGCCATTTACCAACAATATTCCACAAAAAGATGGTGGAACGCATTTACTTGGGTTCAGGAGTGCATTAACAAGAGTTATTAACAAGTATTCAAATGATAGGAGCAATAAAAAAAATAAAATAAATCTTTCAGGTGAGGATATTAAAGAAGGTCTGACTGCGGTTATTTCGATCAAAATGCCTGACCCAAAATTTTCTTCGCAAACGAAAGATAAATTGGTTTCATCTGAGATAAGAAATATTGTCGAAAATATTATTAGTGAAAGAGTTTCAACATGGTTTGACCAAAACCCGTCAATTACAAAAATTGTATTAGAAAAAATAACCCAAGCTGCAATGGCAAGAGATGTAGCAAGGAAAGCTAGAGATAGTGTTAGGCGTAAAGGAACTTTTGAATTATCTGGCCTACCCGGTAAGCTTGCAGATTGCCAAATACAAAAGAGAGAGGGAACAGAATTATTTATAGTAGAGGGTGACTCAGCAGGCGGTTCAGCTAAACAAGGAAGAGTTAGAGAATATCAAGCCGTTCTTCCTCTGAGGGGGAAAATATTAAATACCTTTGTAAATGAAAAAAAAAATGGGGAAGATCAATCAACGAAAACATTGTCAAAGATGATGTCGTCGAGTGAAATTGTAACATTAATTAATGCTTTAGGGACAGGCTCAAAAGATTTTAATATCGATAATCTTAGATATGATAAAATTGTTATTATGACAGATGCAGATGTTGATGGATCGCATATAAGAACTTTACTTTTAACATTTTTCAATAATAATCCGTTTAATAAGCTAATAGAAAACGGACATATTTATTTGGCTCAACCTCCACTATTTAAAATCACTAAATCAAACAAAAGTACCTATATAAAAGATGAGAAAGCTTTAGAAGATTATATTCTTAAAACAAGCCAATTAGATAAAAGAATAAAAAAGGGGTCCTCGGAATATAAAAACTTTTTACAATTTCAAAGAGAAAAACTCTCAATACAAAGATTTAAAGGTTTAGGCGAAATGAATCCAGAAGAACTTTGGGAGACTACTCTAAACCCTGAAAACAGAACTATTTTAAAAGTGCAATATACTAAAGGAACTAAAGATAAATCAAGAGAAGACCAAAAAATGATTAAAATCCTAATGGGTGATGAAGTAGCACCAAGGAAAGATTTTATAACTAATAACGCGCTTGATGTCGTGAACTTAGATATTTGACTTTATAATGAATTTCTCAACTCTCTTTCGCACAAAAGAGAATTTAAGCTTAGATAAAAATACATTAACAATTTTAAGGTATATAGCCATTATTGGCCAAATCTTAGCAATTAGTATAGTTTTTTATTACTTAAATTTACCTTTTCCAATCATAGAAAGTTATTTAATCATTTCACTGGGTTTAGCCACAAATTTGTATCTTCAATTTGGCATTAAAATCAATCAACTAAAAGATTTTTATGCAGTTCCCTTTCTCTTGATAGATTTATTACAACTAAGCGCCCTTCTTTATTTGACTGGAGGAATTTTTAATCCTTTTTCTTTTCTATTAATTATACCAGCCATCGTTTCATCAACATTTCTAAGCATGGGTACAACAATTATTTTAGGCGTTATAACCTCGCTACTTTTATTAACAATATCATTTTTTTATTTACCTTTGCCAGGAGAGGATATGAATTTGTTACATTTTCCAAATTTTTATAAATTCGGAATTATTATCTCCATATTAATTGGTTTAATATTTTTAAGTTATTTCGGGATTCGTTTCTCTGGTGAAAAAAAGAAAACAGAAGAAGCATTTAAAAAACTTCAGGAAGTTATTTATAAAGAATATGAATTAGAGTCTTTAGGCGGGCAAGCCGCAGCAGCAGCTCATTCTCTAGGAACACCTCTAGCTACAATAAGTGTAGTTGCTAGAGAATTGAAAAAAGAAATTGGGGATAACAACGAGCTATCTAAAGATATTGATCTATTAATCAGCCAGTCCAAAAGATGTAGTGAAATTCTTAAAAGAATATCAAAAAAACAGATAGAGGAGGATAAATTTTTTAGCTCGACGAAATTAGAAAATTTACTTGAGGAAATTATAAATTCTTTTAAAGAGACAACTTCTAAAGAAATTATTTTAGTTTCTGATAATGATAAAAATAAAATTGATATTCAAAGATCAGCAGAAATGATCTATGGCTTAAGAAATTTTATAGGCAATGCAATTAAATTTTCAAAAAGTAAAGTTAATATTTTTCTTATTAGCAACGATAAAGAAATAAAAATTACAGTGAATGATGATGGGCCAGGATTCCCAAAAGATATTATTGAAAAATTAGGGGAACCATATATTAAGTCCAGATCATTAGAATTAAATTCAAACTCTGGCTTGGGCCTTGGAACTTTCTTGGGTAAAACTTTGCTAGAAAGACAAAATGCTAAACTAATATTTAAAGATGATAAAAATTTAGGTGGTGCTTCAGTAGTAATTAGCTGGTCTCCTAAAAATATTATACTTTAAGTAAAAACTTATTTTGGCTCTTGTTGTGTTAAACAATGAATTGCTCCAAACCCCCAAATTAATTCTGAACAATCTATAGGAATAATTTTTCTATTATTAAATTCTTTTTTAAAAATTTTAATCACTATTTTATCTTTTGGATCATTGAAAGTAGGCAATAAAACAAATTTATTAAAAATATAAAAGTTTAAATACGATGCTGGAACTCTTATTTTATCTATATAAATAGGTCTAGGCATAGGAATTTTTTTAATTCTAATTTGTGAAGAATTAATTCTGATTTTTTTCAAAATTTTCAAGTTTTCATCAAGATTTTTGAAATTTTTATCTTTTTTATTATTTTCGTAAGCAAGAAAAACTTTATTATGTTTTACAAATCTAGCAATATCATCAACGTGACCATGAGTATCATCTCCCTCAATTCCTTTATTTAGCCAAATAACTTTTTTTGCTCCTAAAAACTTTTTGAATATGCGATTATAATTCTTTATTTTTAAGAAAGAATTCCTTTGTTGAATTTTACTCAATAAGCATTCTTTGGTTGTGAGTAGTAAACCTTTTCCATTAACATCGATCGCTCCCCCCTCGAGAACTATTGGTTTTTTATTAAACTTTGGGGTGATGACACTTCCTTTGTAATGACTTTTTATTCTTAAATTGACTTTATTATCAGCCCTATAATTTTTATATTTAGCCCAACCATTAAACTTCCAATTCAATAAAATATTTTGATTTTTTTTATCCTTAATAAATATCGGCCCTGTATCTCTCATCCATACCCTATCTGTTTTACAAATTATAAATTTTATATTTTGTACTTTTGCATTATTTTTCCTAAGCAATCTTTTAATTGCATTCTTAGAATTGTAGTTTTTAATTAATAGATTTACTTCCTGAGACTTAGTAATTTTAGAGATTATTTCAGCAAATATCTTGGGGATATTTTTAAATTTGCCTGGCCAATCATTTTTATTATAAGGCCATCCTATTAATGTAGATTGTTGTCTTTCCCATTCAGCTGGCATCCTGAAAAGAGATTTTGTTATTCTAGGCATCTCTTGGATTTTTAAGTAGTCCTTTGTAATAGTCTATTCTTCTATCTCTAAAAAAAGGCCAATGTTGTCTAGAAGTTTCTACTTTTTTGAAATCAATTTCACAAATTAAAATGTTTTCTTTTAAACTGGCTTTTTTAACAACGTTACCACTAGGATCAAATATTACACTATTCCCCCAGAACTCTATCTTTTTATTACCTTGTTTTTCAATTCCTACTCTGTTTACTGCAGCAACATATATACCATTAGCTATTGCGTGAGACCTTTGAATTGAAAGCCAGGACTCGAGTTGCGACTTACCAAATTTCCTTTTTTCTTTTGGATGCCATCCAATAGCGGTTGGATAAAAAATAATTTCTGCTCCTTTAAGAGCTGTTAATCTTGCTGCTTCAGGAAACCACTGATCCCAACATATTAAAGTTCCTAAATTACCTTTTGAAGTTTTAAAAGATTTGAAACCTAAATCTCCAGGAGCAAAATAAAACTTCTCGTAAAATTGTGGATCATCAGGTATATGCATTTTTCTGTATTTTCCTAAAAGTTTACCTTTTTCATTAATTACAATACTACTATTGTGATAAAGCCCGGAGGTCTTCTTCTCAAATAATGAAATTATTAAAATAATTTTTAGTTCTTTAGCAAGTGCAGAAAAAAAGTTACTACTAGGCCCTGGTATTTTTTCAGCGAAATTAAAGTTTTTATGACTTTCAACCTGACAAAAATATTTTGTCATGAATAATTCTGGTAAGCAAATTATTTTTGCACCTTTTTTTGCTGCAGAATTAATTTTGTCGACAGCATTTTGAATATTTTTTTTTGGGTCAGAAGACATTTTCATTTGCACTAATGCTATCTTCGTTTTACTCATTATTTTTTAATTGAACAAATTTTGAAAATTTCTTTTTTGTCTTGCTTGCCAATGTTTTCGATGAAACGCATCGCTTGCTATTAGGGGCAATACACTTGTAGCTTCAGCAAACACCATTTGTTCCTTCGTCACATCCACTTTGCCCCACGAACTTGCTTCTTTTAAGGTAGAACTACTACAAGCACCATCTCTCGTATCTGCTACAGTTATTTGAATTGCGTATTTATGCATATCTACCTTTTTACCTAATAACTCCGCACAAACCACTGTATCCTGAATAAAATTTTTGGGTACCCCACCGCCAACCATTAATAATCCCGATTGTTTTGATTTGAGTTTAATTTCAGTTATTTCTCTGAACTCTCTTATTGAGTCTATAGTGATGTGATTTTCTGGATTTTGTTCTTGATGCATTACAAGCCCAAATCCTGCTGAACTATCTGTGAAAGCAGGACAAAATATTGGAACATTACTATCATAAGCAGTTTCTATTAATGAGTTTTTTTTCTTAGAATTTGTTTTTAAATATTTTCCAAGTTCTTTAATAAATTCCCTTGAGGTATATGGTTTAGGTTTTAGAGAATTAGCAATATCACATATAGTTTTGTCACACGCTTGAAGTTCCTCTTCATCAATATAAGTGTCATATATCCTGTCAATATAGTTGTTTCTTAGCTCAGTATCATCTTGAAATTGGGATCCCTGATAATGCTTGAAACCTAGAGCTTCAAAAAAATCCATATCTATAATCGAAGCCCCTGTAGCCACAATAGCATCAACCATGTTATGTTTTACTAAATCAGTGTATAAATCCATGCATCCACCTGCTGAAGTTGAGCCTGCTAAAGTTAAAAAAATCGAACAATCTTTATCTGCAAGCATTTCATTATATATAGCTGCCGCTTTGGCTGTATCTCTAGAAGTGAAAGACATTTTACTCATACCATCAATAATCTTACGAGCATCAAAAGACTTGATATCGATGTGCTCAATTGGGGAATTAAGTAAAGATTTTTTATTGTGTCCGATATTCGGACTATTTTTTTTATTCATTAAGCTACTAAAGAACCAACTTTATCATTAGCATTATCGTACATAGATATAATTGGTTTGTCACTTAATTCGTGAATGTCATTTGAATAAAAACCATTGAAGTTTGTTCTGAAAGTAAGACTGTAAGCCCCTAACTGACCTAACTCTATATAATCACCTTCTTTAATATTATTTGGTAACAAAAAAGGTCCTTTCATATAATCTAATCCATCACACGTTGGTCCAAAAAAACTAAAAGCAGTTAGTTTTTTAGACTGAATTCTTCCGCTTGTAATCATCTTTGAAGGTAAAACAAAGTTTGGTGCCCCAGCGTCAAATAAAGATCCATATGTACCATCATTAATGTACAAGCTATTTTTTTTTCTTAAAATAACTTTAACAATTGTAGATCCACTTTCTGCCACAAGAGCTCTTCCTGGCTCACATATAATTTCTGGTAATTTATTTAACTTTAAATTATTAATCTCTTTTTTAATTTCTTCCATATAATTAATTAATGGTTCAGGATTAAGATCTGGATATACAGACGGAAATCCTCCACCAACATTAATTGTATTTGGTATTATTTTTGTTTTTTTAATTATATTTCCTATTTCACGAATTCCTTTTGAGTAAGAAATTTTGTGCATACATTGAGAGCCAACGTGAAAACTTATGCCAAGTTTTTTTGAATGTTCCTTACATAATCTTACTAATCCTAAAGCTTCAGAGGGAAGCGCACCAAATTTTCTAGATAGATCTATTTCAGCGTGTTCATTCGAAATTGCAATTCTTACAAATAATTCTAAATCTTTTGCTTGATTAGTGGCCTCTAGAATTTTCCTCAACTCATCTTTACTATCAAGAGAAAAACTTTTAACGCCATAATCGAAGTAAGCTGACGATATACTTTCTTTACTTTTAATAGTATGCATAAAATGTAACTTCGCATCCGACTTAATTTTATTTAGAAGCTTAATTTCATTTAGAGAAGCAACATCAAATTCATTAACACCATTAGCAATAATCTGTTTAATAATTTTTTCGTTTGGATTCGTTTTGACAGCGTAGAGTATTTTTCCAGGAAAATTATCTTTAAAAAATTTTACGGATTTTTTAATCTCGTTTAACCGCATACAATATACGGGGTGATCTGGTTGTAATGAGTTAACTAGCTCGTTAACTGTTTTAAATTTTCCCATTTCATGTGTTCCTCACGTTAAATTACACAAAGATTTTTTAAAAAATTTAATAAAAAAAACCTTATTTATTCCGCGTTTAAGGTTTTTTTGACACTATGTAAAGAAAAAAAGGACATTTTTGTCGTGTTGAAATTTTGTCAACAGTACCTATATAACTCTCAATGAGAATGCAAAAAAACATCCCAGAGCAGCTAAAATTAGCAGACTTTGCTGATAAATCGCTATTAATCCTTGATGATGATGATCCCTTAAGGGGTAGGCTTGCAAGAGCCATGGAGAAGAAAGGATTTCAAGTTAAAGAGGCTAAATCAGTAGCTGAAGGCCTAAAAATAGCTAAGACAGCCCCAACAGCCTTTGCCTTGATTGATCTTAGGCTTGAAGACGGCAACGGATTAGATGTTGTAAAAGAACTTTCAAAGAGTAAAAAAGATAGTAGAATTGTAATGCTAACGGGATACGGGAATCTACCCACGGCTGTAGCTGCTGTTAAAGAGGGAGCGATCGATTATATTGCTAAACCAGTTGATGCTGACGATGTTGAAGCAGCTTTATTAGCCTCTCCTGAGTCAAAGGCTAAACCGCCAGAAAATCCTATGTCTGCAGATAGAGTAAAGTGGGAACATATTCATCGAGTTTTTGAATTATGCAATAGAAATGTTTCTGAAACGGCTCGAAGACTTAAAATGCACAGGAGAACATTACAAAGAATTCTATCTAAAAGATCACCAAAATAAGTTAAATAAATTTTCTAAACTTTTTGATTTGGCTTAAAGTAAAAGTTGCGATTAGAACTTTAAATAATTCAGCTAACAAGAAAGGTTGAGCTCCTAACTTAAATATTGGTTTATCCCAACCAATTAAAGTTCCTAACCATAGAATACCAAAAATATAGATGAAACTAGTGGCAAAAACCAATTTAAAAAAATTTTTAATTAGATTATTATCATAATTAAATTTTCCAGCTATAAATCCTGCAATAATAAAACCGATCAAGTAACCCATTGTTGGTCCTGTAAAGTATAAAATCCCAGAACCTTTTTCTGGAGTGCCTGAAAAAACTGGCATTCCTATAATACCTTCAAATAAGTACAAGGAAATTGTAGCCACACCAAGTTTCCAGCCAAAACATATCCCTATAAACAAAACGACTAAGGTTTGCATAGTCATTGGGACTGGATAAAAGGGTATTTTAATTTTAGCCGATAAGGCCAAAAGAATAGAACCTAACAAAGCAATAAACATATATCTAATTAACTTTGTTTGCTTTAAACTTTTAACGATTTCCATATTAACAATTTAACTTTTTTTTGATTAAAATCTAGTATTTTGTTAATTGAACAAAAACATCCTCTAAATCTCCATCTTCTGTATAAATATCCTCAATTTTAATGTTATTTTTATTTAAATAATTAATTATTTCTCCAAAATCTAGTGAATTTTTTTCATAAGTTACTAATAAAGAGTTTTTAGAGCTTATTCTAAAATTGATACCTTTCATTGTTAATTTTTTATTCAAATCAATACTTTTTACTTTAAAATTTATTTTTTTAGTTTTTATTTGTTCTAATAATCTTTCAGTAGTATCTAACGCAACTAAATTTCCTTTGTTTATAATTGCTATTCGATCACACATTTCTTGAGCCTCGATAAGGTAATGAGTCGTTAATATTATCGTTACTCCTTCTTTATTAAGAGCTTTTACATTTTCCCAAAGATTATTTCTCAATTCTACATCAACTCCGGCTGTAGGCTCATCTAAAATTAAAATTGGAGGTTGATGGACCATAGCTTTTGCAATTAACAATCTCCTTTTCATCCCTCCAGATAAACTTCTAGAATATGCGTTAGCCTTATTTTCGAGAGAAACCATCTTTAATATTAAATCTGTTATTCTGTTTTCTTTTGTAATGCCATAAAGACCTGCCTGAAGTTCAAGAAGTTTTTTTGGACTAAAAAATGCATCTAAGTTTACCTCTTGAGGCACTATTCCCACTGACGCTCTTACTTGCCGAGGATTTCGATCTAAATCAAATCCCCAAACATTGACTTTGCCACTAGTCTTAACAACTGTACCTCCAAGGATACTTAAAAAGGTAGTTTTGCCAGCACCATTAGGACCCAATAAACCAAATATCTCACCTTGTTTAACTTCAAAACTTAATTCATTTAATGCTTTATTATGTTTTTTGGTTTTTGAAGAGAGGTAAACTTTTGTTAGATTTTCAACAGTTAATGCAAATTTGTTCATACTTTTTTATTAATAGATTAAAATTCAATGTAATATGTATATTATGGGTTCAATAAAAAAAACAGATCATTTTTATTTGGTTGATGGCTCAGGATATATCTTTAGAGCTTATTATGCTTTACCCCCTTTATCCAGAAAAAGCGATGGATTACCTACCGGAGCCGTGAGTGGTTTTTGTTCGATGCTTTTTAAACTTTTAGAGGACGTAAGATCAGACGATTCAAAAAATAAGCCAACTCATTTTGCAGTTATATTTGACTCAGCTAGGAAAAACTTTAGGAACGAAATTTACAGTGACTATAAGGCAAATAGAACAGAGGCGCCTGATGATTTAGCGCCTCAATTTGAGTATATAAGAAAATCGGTTGAAGCTTTCAATTTACCATCAATTGAACTTATAAACTATGAAGCAGATGATCTTATAGCTACCTATGCAAAAAAAATTACAGAAGCCGGAGCCACTGTAACAGTAATATCATCGGATAAAGATTTAATGCAATTAGTTTCAAATAAAATAAGGTTATTTGATCCTATGAAAAGTAAAGTAATAGGAGAAAAAGAAGTAATTGAAAAATTTGGAGTTAAACCAAACCAAGTAATCGATGTACAATCACTTGCTGGAGATAGCTCAGATAATGTACCAGGAGTTCCAGGTATAGGCATTAAAACAGCTTCGGAACTTATAAATAAATATAAAACTTTAGAAAATTTATTAAATAAAGCATCTGAAATACCTCAGAACAAAAGAAGAGAAACATTATTATCAAATAAAGATAAAGCTTTGATTAGCAAGCAATTAGTTACTTTAAAAAATGACGTACCATTAAAAACCGATGCTACCGATTTTATGATTAAAGATATTAATAAAGATAAACTATATAACTTTTTAAGAGAGATGGAGTTCAATAGGTTACTTAGCCAAGCTATTAGTTTTTATGGTGAACCAGGAAATAAAAATTTAAATGAAAAAAATCTTAATAAAAAAAACACTATAAACACAAAGTCTTACAAAACTATTTCAAAAGAAAATCAATTAGATGAGCTAATAAAAAAGTTAAATGAAAGTTCGATCATTGCAGTAGATACGGAAACTTCATCACTAAATCCACAGGAAGCAGATTTAGTTGGTATATCAGTATGCTATGAACTTAATCAGGCTTTTTATATTCCAGTAGGTCATAAAGAAAAAACACAATTAAAAAAAGACTTAGTTTTAAAAAAAATTAAACCAATTTTAGAAGACAAAAGTATAAAAAAAATTGGTCAAAATATAAAATATGATTTTATTATATTTAAAAATCACGGTATTGAATTAAGCCCAATCGACGACACTATGTTGCTCTCGTATACATTAGATGCTGGTAACAATAGGCATAACATGGATACTTTGTCCGAATTACATCTCGGACACAAAACAATCTCCTACAAAGAAATAGTTGGAACTGGAAAAAAACAATTAAGTTTTTCTGAAGTAGATCTTAAATCTGCTACCGCCTATGCAGCCGAAGACGCAGATATTACTTTCAGATTGTATAAAATTTTATCTGAAAGGGTATCTGAAGAGAAACTAGACAAAATTTATGATGTGTTTGAAAAACCAATGATTAAAATTCTTTCAAAACTAGAAACTGCAGGAATCAAAGTAGACGATACTTATCTAAAAAAACTTTCTAAAAAATTTGAGGAAAGATTAACAAAAATTGAAAAAGAAATCTATAAAATATCGGGTAAAGAATTTAACATTGGATCGCCAAAACAATTAGGAGAAATTATCTATAACGATCTAAAAATAACAAAATTAAAAAAAACAAAAAAAGGGAGTTTAGCTACGAGTGCCAAAATTCTTGAAGATCTTGCATTGAATGGACATAAATTTCCTAATTTAGTTTTAGAATGGCGCCAAGTTTCAAAATTGAAAAGCACTTACACAGACGCATTGCCAGACCATATAAGTAAAAAAACAAAAAGAGTACATACATCTTTCTTACTAGCCGCAACTAATACCGGAAGGTTAGCCTCAAGTGATCCTAATTTACAAAATATTCCAATAAAAACTTCGGACGGAAAAGAAATAAGAAAAGCTTTTATAGCTGATAAAAATAATTTACTAATTTCAGCAGATTATAATCAAATAGAAATGAGAATTCTTGCTGATATGGCTGATGTAAAAGAATTAAAGAAAGCTTTTAAAAATAATCTGGACATTCATTCTTTAACTGCTAGTCAAGTATTTGATGTTCCAATTAAAAAAGTGACAGATGATTATAGACGAAAAGCCAAGGCAATTAATTTTGGAATTATCTATGGAATCACACAATATGGATTAGCAAAACAAATTTCAGTTTCAAATGAAGAAGCTTTAAGTTTTATTAATTCATATTTTAAAAAATTTCCTGAGATAAAAGATTATATGAATACGACGGTTAAAATCTGTAGAAAACAAGGTTTTGTAACAAATATTTTTGGAAGAAGAATACATCTCAGAGGAATTAATGATAAAAATTTTAGTGTACGTGCATTTCAGGAGAGAGCAGCAATCAATGCTCCAATACAAGGATCAGCAGCAGATATCATTAGGCTAGCAATGATTAAAATTGATAAAATTCTTGAAGAAAAAAAGAAAGCTAAAATGCTTTTACAAATACATGATGAACTTATTTTTGAGTGTTTAAAAAAAGATGAAAGTGAAGTGAAAAAAATTGTTAAATCAGCGATGACGTCAGTTACAAGTTCAGACCACCATATGTTCTCTATACCTTTAGAAGTAAGTATTAACTCTGGAAACAATTGGGGAGAGGCCCATTAAACGCCTAAATTTTGACAACATAATTAAGAGAATAAAAATATGACTCAAACTATTGCATTGGTTGACGATGATAGAAACATTCTGACAAGCATAAGCATGGCTTTGGAAAGAGAGGGATTTAAAGTTCAAACTTATATTGATGGAGAGTCAGCTTTAATCGGGTTAAGCAGAAATCCACCTGACCTAGCAATTTTAGATATTAAAATGCCGAGGATGGATGGAGAAGAGTTGCTAAAAAAACTAAAAAAAAAAATGTCGATTCCAATAATCTTTTTAACATCAAAAGATGATGAAGTTGATGAATTGCTTGGGTTGAAGTTGGGCGCTGATGATTTTGTAAAAAAATCTGGGGGTTTTTCTACAAAAGTTTTAATAGAAAGAATAAGAGTTCAATTAAGAAAAAAAACTAATACTGTAGATGATACGAAAAACATTATTAGTCATGGTAAATTAAAGTTGGACCCTGCTCAATTAGAGTGCGAATGGAATGGAAAAGCTTTGCCAGATAAGCTTACCACTACAGAATTTTTAATAGTAAAAGAATTAGCGAAAAGACCAGGGGTAATAAAAGAAAGAGCCCATTTAATGGATATAGCGTACAAGGAAAATACTGAAATTGAAGATAGGACTATTGATAGTCATGTAAAAAGAATAAGAAAAAAGTTTAAAAAGGTTGATGAAAAGTTTTCTGCAATTGAAACTAGATATGGAAGTGGGTATAGATGGAATGTTAGCTAATGAAACAAAAAAAATCAGCTTCTATACTAAAGAAGTTTTTAATAATTAATCTTACAGTCTTCTCTGTCTTAGGACTCTTTACAATTATATACCTTGAAGCAATTCAGCCAACTCTAGTGAAAGAAAGATCAGAAAATCACAAAATAGTTATTACTAATACCAAGGATAATCTTGAAAGACTTAATATAGAATATACTAAAGAGGGGATAAGAGATTTTCTACTTTCTACCAGATTTTTATTTCAAAGTTTAGACCGTGTTCAATTTTATGATTTATCCGGAAATCTTATTGGAGATACAAATATTTTAGATTTGGATCAAAGTGTATTTACAGGATCAGATATAATTTTCGAGGAAGCTTTAGGAGATAATTCAATTACCCCAGAGATTGAAGAAAGACTTGAAGAAGAGGAAATAGATGAAATTAAGGATATCATCACAAATAAATATAATGATGAAATAATGACTCTAACCATCGATGAAAAAAATAATTTTTTTGTAAGTACACTTAGTAAGATTAAATTTAAAAATAATGAAATCGGATATATTGTAGTGTCCGAGCAAGCAAATGATATCACCAATGCTGTAAAAGAGAGAAAAGCATTCATTATTAGAACTATGATTGCAGTAGTGATTGTAATTTTAATCTTTTCTCTTTTTTTAAACAAATATATTTTAAAACCAATTGGCCTTTTAGTTAAGTTTAGTGATGGAATTAAAAAAAAATCTAATCAAACAATAGATATAAACAAAGTCTTTGTAAGAGATGATGAAATTGGAAAACTAACAAAGTCAATTGATGAAATGACCAAAGAATTGCAGCAAAGAACAAATAGAGCAGAGACATTCTCAAATGATTTAGCTCACGAAATAAGGAATCCGCTCGCATCCTTAAAAAGCGCTTCAGAACTTCTAGACAAAACTATTGAAAAAAATGAGGTTGATAAACTTCTTAAGATAATAAATCACGATGTAGAACGAATAGAAAGATTAATAACTGATTATACTCAAATGCTAAAAGATGAAGCTTCTTTATCTCGTGAGAAAATGAGTAAAATTAATTTGGTTGAAATTATTTATGGTGTTGTTGAAGATTTTAACCAAGATCTTATAAATCAGAATAAAAAAATTGACATAAAGTTTATAAATAAAATTAAAAGTAAAAATGGTCATTTCATATTTGGTATAAGTAATAGATTAGAACAAGTGATTGCAAATCTATTAGATAACTCTATTTCTTTTAGCCAGGATAATCAAAAAATTGAAATTAATCTTGAAGAAACCTCAGCTAATCTATTACTATCAGTAAAAGATGAAGGGCCTGGTTTTGCTGAAACATCTCCTCAAAAAATTTTTAAACGGTTTTACAGCAATAGGCCTTCGAGTTTTGGAAAGCATTCTGGTTTAGGCTTAAATATTGTAAAAAATATTGTTCAATTACATAAAGGCACAATAGCCGCTTCAAATAGGCTTAACGCAAAAGGAGCACAGGTTGAGGTTTTACTTCCTAAATTATCCTAACATTATTTCTTGATATGGTTTATTTATGTTGATAATAACTCCTTCAATATGGGACAGGATTATAAAGTAAAAGATATTTCTCAGGCAGATTTTGGTAGAAAAGAAATTTCTCTAGCAGAAACAGAGATGCCGGGATTAATTGCTTTGAGGAAAGATTATAAAGGCAAAAAACCCTTAAAGGGTGCAAAAATCCTTGGCTGTCTTCATATGACAATACAAACTGCAGTTTTAATTGAAACATTAGTAGAATTAGGAGCTGAAGTTAGGTGGTCTTCATGTAATATTTTTTCAACTCAAGATCATGCAGCAGCAGCAATAGCTGAAGCGGGTATTCCTGTATTTGCTTGGAAAGGTGAGACAGAGGAAGAATACTGGTGGTGTGTTAAACAAACTATTGAAGGGAAAAAAGATTGGAAACCAAATATGATTTTAGACGATGGTGGTGATCTTACAGCCTTAATGCATAAAGAATATAAAAATTTATTAAAAGATGTTAAAGGAGTTTCAGAAGAAACGACAACAGGTGTTCTAGCATTAAAAAAAATGGAGTCTAATAAAGAATTATTAATTCCTGCTATTAATGTAAATGACTCAGTGACAAAATCCAAATTCGATAACCTTTATGGTTGTAGAGAAAGTTTAGTAGATGGAATAAAAAGAGCAACTGATATAATGATGTCAGGAAAAGTAGCTATTGTGGCTGGATTTGGTGACGTTGGCAAAGGAAGTGCAGCTTCATTACGTCAAGCAGGCGCAAGAGTTATGATTACTGAAACAGACCCAATTTGTGCATTACAAGCTGCTATGGAGGGCTACGAAGTTGTTATTATGGATGAGGCTATTAAAGATGCAGATATAGTCGTTACCGCTACTGGAAATAAAGATATAGTCACAGCAGACCATATGAGAAACATGAAAGACAGAGCAATACTTTGCAACATTGGCCACTTTGACAATGAAATTCAAGTTGAGGCATTGAAAAACTATAAGTGGGATGAAATAAAACCTCAAGTTCATGAAATTGAATTACCTAGTAAAAAAAGAATCATTCTTTTAGCTGAAGGTAGATTGGTTAACCTGGGATGTGCTACTGGACATCCTAGTTTTGTGATGAGTGCCTCATTTACAAATCAAGTGATTGCTCAAATTGAATTATGGAATAATTCAGATAAATACGACAATAAAGTTTACGTGCTTCCAAAACATCTTGATGAAAAAGTTGCAATGCTTCATTTAGAAAAAGTAGGTGCCAAATTAACAAAGATGTCAAAAGAGCAAGCCGATTATATTAGCGTTAAACCATCAGGACCATTTAAGCCAGATACTTACCGCTACTAATAGTAGCTAATGATTGTTAAATCCCTAGACCATTTAAACCAAATATCTAAAAAAATTTCTAAAAATTTAGAAAATGGTGATTGCATTTTTTTAATTGGTGAAATTGGTGTAGGAAAAACCACGTTTACAAGATATTTAATTAATAACTTGCAAAATCAAAAAGGACTTAAAGAAACAGAAGTATTGAGTCCTACATTTAACCTGCTTTATGAATATGAAATTAAAGATTTTAAAATTATGCATTATGACCTTTATCGATTGAAACAATCCAAAGAATTAGATCATCTTGGTATTTTTTCAGAAAATGAAAAAACAATTAAAATTATTGAATGGCCAGACTTAGTTAAAACACCATTGAATAATAAATTAGAAATTAATTTGGAGTATGGAAAAAATGATAATGAAAGAATAATAAAAATACAAGGACCAGGAAAATGGAAGAACGTAGAAAATGAAGTATAAATTAAAAAAAATTTCAGGAGATGCTTCTTTTAGAGAATTTTATAGATTAACAAGAAATAACAAAACCTCAATTATTGTCACTGCCAAAAAAGAGAAATTTAAAAATCTTGCCGTATATACAGTGATAAATAAAGTGCTTAACAACAACAGAGTTAATGCTCCAAAATTAGTAAGCAATCATTATAAAAACAATATGATCGAAATATCAGATTTAGGAGAAAAATCTTTCTACGATCATATCATTTTAAAAAAAAATAAACTTAATAGCTATAAATCATTAATAAAATTACTAATTAAAATACAAAAAATAAAAGTTAAAAAACTTTATAAATTCGAAAAGTTAAAGATTAAAATTTCAAAATATACATTATCTAATCTTCACAAAGAATCTGATTTATTCTTTGATTGGTACTTAAAATATTTTCTCAAAAATAAAAAAGTGAGAAATATTAAAAAAATTCTAAGGTTTGAATTAAATAATGTGTATAAAAAACTAAATTACGAAAATAATACTTTCGTACATAGAGATTTTCACATTTCAAATATAATGATCAATAAAAATAAATTTGGAATAATTGATACCCAGGATGCTATTATTGGTAATCCTCTATATGATGTATCATCTTTAATCGATGATGTGAGAATAAAGTTATCTAATAAATTACAAAAAAAATTATTAAATTTTTATCATAAGAATTCAAAACTAA
This sequence comes from uncultured Pelagibacteraceae bacterium, assembly GCA_902536385.1. Lineage (GTDB taxonomy): Bacteria > Pseudomonadota > Alphaproteobacteria > Pelagibacterales > Pelagibacteraceae > Pelagilacustribacter. Next base: position 13,390 of record CACAWY010000002.1, on the reverse strand, counting down.
AAAATGATCATATTCTTAAATTAAAAAATGACTTTGATATTTTATCGGTCCAAAGAAATCTCAAAATATTGGGAATATTTGTACGTTTATACAAAAGAGATAAAAAAGATTATTATCTTAAGTTTTTGCCTTACACATGGACACTAATTGAAAAAAGATTGCAAAATCCTGCACTTAAAAATTTAAAATTTTTATTTTACAAATACTTACCTATAAAAAAACTAAAAAGATTAAACAAATCATGAATATTAAATACGGAATGATTTTAGCGGCAGGACTAGGAAAAAGAATGCACCCTATAACACTTAAAACACCTAAACCATTATTAAAAATAAATAATTTTACATTATTGGAAAGGGCAATAAATTTAATGATCATTCATGGTGTACGAGAAATAATTATTAACGTCCACCACCTTCCTGATCAGATTAAATCATTTATCAATAACAAAAAATTTAAGGTTAAGATCAGAGTCTCTAATGAAGAAGATTTGTTATTAGATACAGGAGGAGGGGTGCTTAAGGGTACAGAAAATTTTGGTGAAAATCCATTTTTTGTAATAAACCCAGATACAATTTGGAGCAAGAATTACCTAGAGGAAGTGAGGAGCCTTGAGAAAATTTATTTTAAAAACAAAAAACCGACGTTACTTCTAGTCAACAAAAAATTATCTATTGATCCCTCTTTTAATGGAGATTTTAATTTAAATAATGAAAAAATTTCAAAGGATAGTCAAAATCAATTTATTTTTACTGGGCTACAAATTACTAATAGAAGTTTTTTAATCAGTGAAAAACTAAAAGTTTTTTCAATGAATAAAATATGGAATAGATTAATAAAAGATAAAAATTTATATGGTTTAGAAAGTAATCAAAAATTTTACCATTTAAACACTTTTGACATGTATAATAAAATTTTAAGTCTTAATATTATTGATTAAAAATAATGTCTTTAGCTCTAGACCTATCTAGATAATAATACTTTTCAATTTTTAAATTACTGCTAAATTCAACAACTAAAGGATTTCCTGTTGGTATTTCCAATTCATTTATTTTCATATCCGAAATACTGAATAAGTATTTGCACAGAGCTCTAAGAGAGTTTCCATGAGCTGAAATCAAAACATTTTTTTGGCCCAAAAGGTTTTTCTTAATCTCGTTTTTGTAAAAAGGTATCACTCTGTCATACGTGTCTTTTAAAGACTCTGTAAACGGTGTCATACCTACAGGAATACTTGCATTCAAAGGACTGAATAAATTTTGATAATCATTTTTTTCATCCATTGGAGGGGGAGCTACATCCCATGATCTCCTATACTTTTTGAATTGTTCTTCACCAATATTATTTTTAGTTTCTTCTTTATTTAAACCCGTTAAAGAACCATAGTGCCTCTCATTAAGTTGCCAGGCGGTATTGAATTTAAGCTCTAAATTATTTTTTTGAAGAATAACTGTAAGAGTTTTGATAGCTCTTTTTAGATAGGATGTGTAAGAAATATCAATTTTAATATTTAAATCTTTTATAATCTGACCTGATTTTTCTGCTTCCAGGACTCCTTTTTTGGATAGATCTATGTCAACCCAACCTGTAAACTTATTTTCAGCATTCCAAACACTCTGCCCATGTCTTGTGAGAATTAATTTAGTCATAATAGTTAAAATAGCTATTATGTACTATATTAAATTGATAATGAAAAATACTATATTTAAATTCACTGATTATGTTTACTATTTTTCATTGGTAGTTTTACTCATTCTCTATTTATTTCCAGGAAGTTTAGTAGGGTACTTTTTATATGGAAACTTAGGACAACAACCAAATTTAATAAATAACCCATTTGGCACTTCGATTAATCATTTAATTTTTTTTTCTTATATCACTACATTGGCAATAATAGTAAGATTAAGAATTAAAAATATTTTTACTAACTATATAGTTATTTTATTTTTATCCTGTGTTTTAGAAATTTTACACTTAATAGTTCCTAATAGAGCCTTTGAATTAAATGATTTAATAGCTAATATTGCAGGAGTAGTTTTAGTTTTACTAATAAATAGTTTTATAAAATGGAAAAAACATTCTTAATATTAATCATAACTTTTTTTTTAACTCAATCATTAAATGGCACAGAAATCTCTGGAGTGCCGAAAATTATTGATGGCGATACTTTGAAAATAAATTCAAAAAAAATAAGATTAGAGGGAATTGATGCACCAGAAATGAGACAAAAATGTAAAAAGCCTTTTTTTAAAATTTCAGCAATAATCAGTTTTCAATTTAACAAAAATTATTCATGTGGAGTCGTATCAAAGGATAAATTAAAAGACAAAATTCAGAATTCAGAAATTAAATGTATTTCTTTGTCAAAAGACAGGTACAAAAGATTTTTAGCTACCTGCTTTAAAGATAAGGTTAATCTTAATAAATGGATGGTAAGAAATGGCTATGCAGTTGCATATAAAAGATATTCAAAAGATTATGTTAGAGATGAAAAGCATGCGAAAGAAAATATGCTAGGTATTTGGGAAGGATCTTTTGTGATACCAGAAAAGTGGAGAAAGCTTAATTGATTTTTAGTATAAGTTAGTCAGTGATTCTTTTTAAAAAAATTATATTTATTTCAATTGTATTTATTCTTAGCGCTTGTTCATCAATACCAAAAAATACACAAAATAGCTGTGCAATTTTTGAAGAAAGGTATCTTTGGTACAAACATGCAAAAGCTTCATATAAAAGATGGGGGGCCCCTATACATCTACAATTAGCCTTTGTAAAAAAAGAAAGCGATTTTGATTGGTTAGCTAAGCCACCACGAAAAAAATTATTTAAAGTAATTCCGTTTAAAAGACCTTCAAGTTCATTTGGATATTCTCAAGCAGTAAAAGGAACATGGGAGCAATATAAAAGAGAAACTAATAGTCCTTTAGCAACAAGAGCTAGATTTAAAGACTCTGTCGATTTTATTGGTTGGTATATTTATAAAACCAATAAAATTTTAAAAATTTCGAAGAGTGACGCTTACAAGCAGTATTTAGCTTATTACAAAGGTTGGGGTGATTATAAAAATTATTCTAAAGATAAAAAAGCTATAATTTATGCAAAATCAGTAAAAGATATGGCAAACAAATACAGAAAACAATTAACACTTTGTAAGAAAAATTTAGATAAAAATAAGTATATTATTTTTTAAGCTGCTTCTTCAGATCAATTTCAACAGCATCAATTCTTTTTGTATTTTTTCCTACAATTGTATAAATGGTAGGAATTACATAAAGTGTAAAGAAAGTAGAAAAAAGCATTCCGCCAAAAATAGTTATCCCGACAGTTAGTCTACTTGCTGCACCTGGGCCTGTTCCAAGTATCAGAGGCAAGACCCCTATTATCGTAGATAAACTCGTCATAAGTATAGGTCTTAATCTTATTGCAGCTGCCTCGAATACAGCTACTTCTAAATTTTTACCTTCTTTTCTCAATTGGTTTGCAAACTCAACGATGAGAATTCCATTTTTTGCAGATAATCCTATGAGTATTATCAAAGCTATTTGACTATAAACATTTAATGATGAACCGACTACAAGCAAACCTAACAAACCTCCAAGTATAGCCATTGGCACAGTCAACATGATTGTAAATGGATGCTTCCAACTCTCAAATTGTGCACTCATTGCAAGATAAGCGGTTATTAATGCAAGTGCAAAAATTATATACAGCTCAGTATTAGTTTTCTTATACTCCTCACTTTCACCTTTATAAGCTATTTTTGCTTGAGGAGTATTTCGCTCAACTACACTAACTAAAAACTTAAGTGCTTCGTCAAGTGAATAGTCGCCAACTAATCTAGCTGAAATAGTTACTGCCTTTTGTCTATTGTAACGAGCTAGGAAAGGTGACTGACCTTCCTCATCGTATGATACTAGGTTTGATATTGATACTAGTTTATTATTATTTTTTGATCTCACAAAAACTTTGCTTATGCTCTCAGGTTCCTGCCTATCTTTGATATCTCCTTGCAGAATAATAGAGTACTCTTTACCATCTCTAGTAAAGTTAGTTACTCTTCTTGATCCAAATATAGTTTCAATTGTTTTACCTATATCTTCAGTTGAAACCCCAAGGTCAGCAGCCTTCTTTTGGTCTATTTTAACATTTAGTTGAGGTTTGTTGAGATCGAAGTCATCTTCTATTGAATTTAAACCTGGATTTTTTCTTGCCTCTTTTTTGATTATTTCTTTCCATTCAATAAGTTGATCGTAAGTATTACCTAAAATAACAAATTGTACCGGACTCTCTATTCCTCCCGTTCTTATTCCTTGAGGCATTATCGGAAAAGCTAATACACCCGGCACTTTTGAAATCTTTCCAAAAGACTCTCTCATTATTTCAACACCGTGACGATTTCTTTTTTTCCAAGGTTCGAGAAGAACAATAATAAAACCACTATTGACTTGTTTTGCAGATTTACCAAAACCTGGCACCCTCATTATCAATTTCCTATATTCACCATTACCAACGTTTGGTAATAATAAATCTTCAATTTCTTCGGCTCTATTCTTTGTAAAATTAAAGCCTGATCCTTGGGGCGCTTTTACAATTACGAAAAAAGCTCCTCTATCCTCAGGGGCAATCAATTCTTTTTTTATGAAATTAAAAAAAAATAAAGTTAAAACTAAGGTAGATAACAAAAAAATAGTAATTGTTGCTCTTTTTTTTATCCATCCTAGAAGAGACACCTTATACAGGTAGGTTAAATTTTTTAAAAATTTCTCAAATTTCAAAACTATTTTTGATTTATTCATATTTTGTTTAAGAAACTTACTAGCCAACATTGGACTTAACGATAAGGCAACAAAACTTGAAATAATAACTGCAGATGCAAGTGTTATTGCAGTTTGAGTAAATAATACTCCAGTAATTCCTTTTATAAAAATTAATGGAACAAACACAGCGACCAAAACAACTGTAGTAGCAATAATTGCAAATGAAACTTGTTTAGCCCCCTTGAATGCCGCAACAAGAGGAGTATCACCTAATTCAATTCTCCTAACAATATTTTCAAGCATTACAATTGCATCATCTACAACAATTCCAATTGCCAATACCAAAGCCATAAGTGTGAAGAGATTAATTGAAAAATCGAAAATATAAATTGCCAAGAAAGTAGAGATCAATGAAACAGGCAAAGCAACTATTGGAACTACCAATGCTCTTATATTTCCTAAAAATAGATAAATAATTATAGTCACCAAAATTAAAGCGATAAAAAGAGTTTTGTAAACCTCTTTGATCGCAGTTTTGATATAATTACTTCTATCGAACGAAACTTCTAAAGTGGTATTTGGGGGTAAACTAGGTCTTAGTTCCTTAATTTTCTTTTTTATTCCATCAGCAACAGCAATAGTATTTGCATCTGATTGCTGGTAAATTCCTATTCCAACTACTTGCTTACCGTTGCCTTTAAATAAAGTTCGTGTCGATTCAGCCCCTAATTCCACTCTAGCAACATCAGAAAGAGTAATAATTGATCCATCTATTGCTCTTTTAAGAGGTAAGTTTTTATAATTATCTAAATTACTGTAAGCCTTATTAAGTTTAATAGTCAGATCAATATCTTTTGACTCTATTCTACCAGCAGGAAATTCAACATTTTCTTTTCTCAGTACATTTTCTACTTCCTCAGTAGTTAAATCTCTTGCAGCAAGCGCTATCGGGTCTAGCCAAATCCTAAGTGATAATTCTCTTTGACCTCCCAACCTAACACGACCGACTCCATCAACTGTTGAAAATGTATCTGTTAAATATCTGTCCGCATAGTCTGTTAGTTCTAAGTCAGACATAGTTTCAGAATTGAAAGAAAGCCACATTGTAGTTCGCATACCAGCACTTTGTTTAAATATTTCTGGCTGCTCAGCTCCCTCAGGTAGATTATCTAAAACTCTAGATACAGAACTTCTGACATCATTAGTGACATCATCTAAATTTAAGTCAGTTTCAAAAGTTAAAGTAATTCTTGAACTTTCGTCTTCACTGAAAGAGTCAATGGTCTCTAAACCTGGAGTTCCTCCAACAAAATCTTCAATTTTTTGCGTTATTTGTGTGTCAACTATTTCAGCTGAAGCACCTCTATATTCAGTTTGTATTGTTACGACTGGTGGCTGAACTTCTGGTAATTCATCTGTAGGAATTTCTTGAAAAGTTACTAAACCGAATATAACTAAAACCAAACTCATTACTGAGGCTACCACAGGTCTTTTTATTGAAAGGTCAGTCAAGAACATTTATTGAGCAGATGTAATAATTTTAATTTTACCATTATCTCGTACTTTAGAAACACCTTCACTAATAACAATATCACCCTCATTCAATCCAGATATCACTGAGACTTTACCAAAGTTTCTTTTACCAATTTCAATATTCTTTTTTTCTGCTTTATTATCATTTACAATGTAGACAAAAGCTGTGTTCCCCTGAATTGTGACAGCGCTTTCTGGAACACCGATTTGATCCTTTTCATCGTAGATAATTTTCACAGTCATTAACTGGCCTGGAATGATTTCAAAATTTGAATTATCAACTATAATTCTTGAAAGTATAGATCTAGTAGATGGGTCAATACGTGAACTTATTGCTTCTATTTTCCCTTTGAAAGTTTTTTTATAAGCAGAGCTAGTAACCTCAGCTTTTAGTCCTGTTTTAAGCACACTCACATAATTTTCGGGTACCTTGATGTCTATTACTATTTTTTTAAGATCATCCAATGTTATTATCAAACTTTCAGAACCCAAAACACCCTGAGCAATTTCTCTCTTCCCCACTTTACCAGAAAAATCTGCGATTAGGTTCCCTCCGTCTTTTAAAGAAAGTATAGTTTCACCTTTTTTTACAAATCTATTTTCGAGGTTTATTTTTCCATTAATCTCACTTGATTGCACCCTGTAAGCCTTTGAATTTTGAGCAATTGCTGTACCAAAAGTCTCAATGCTTTTATAAAAAAGAGATTTTTCAACGGTTGAAACGATTACTCCCGGTGCAGGTCTTACGCTAAATTTTTTTTTAAAATGAAGACCTATGAAATGTCTAGCCGCTATTATTGCAAAAATAACTATGAAAAAAAAAATCAGAAGAGTTTTAATTTTTGAAGAAGTTGTCATATTTTTTTATCTAATCCGTATTCAGCCCAAGAGCCGTCATAGATAACAGGTTTTTTACCACTTATAATAGAATTAGCTAGACCTAAAATACACGCAGTAACCCCAGAACCACATGTAAAGGCCATTTCTTTTTGAATTGATACTTTATTTATTTTAAAAATTTCAATTAATTCATCTTTTTTTTTAAAAGTTCTATCCTCTTTTAAAAGTTCTTGGAAAGGGAGATTTATTGATCCTTTAATATTTCCACTTCTCAACTCTTTACGAGGTTCAGGTTGTAAACCTAAAAATCTTTCTTTTCCTCTAGCATCAAGTAATTGAAATTTTTTATCCATAATATTTTTGTTTACTTCATCTTTATTAATTACAAGAGATGTATTTTCATTTGAAAGATATTTAGTTTTTTCAACATTAATTTTCTGATTAGTTATTGGCCGTTTTTCTTTTATCCATTTTTTATAACCACCATCAAGTACGGAGACAAGGTTAGAGTCGTGACCAAAATATAAAAATGTGTACCAAACTCTACATGAACTAAAAACATCTGAGTTGTCATATACAATTACATGATCTGAATTAGAAATTCCTAACGTTGAAACAATCATCTCCCAATCTTCTTTATAAGGAAGCATATGTGGAAGATTTGTTTTTTGATTAGAATTTTTATCTATGTCAAAAAAAATAGAATTTACAATGTGCTCAATTTCAAACTCCTCAAGAGAATTTCTATTAGCATTTGGAAGATGCCAGCTAGCATCTAAAATTTTTACATTATCTAAATTTTTACCCAACCACTCTGTTGATACTAGTTGTTTCATTATCTATTTTTTTCAATATATTTTTGATGATATTCCTCTGCTTTACAATAGTTCTTGATAGCAGAGATATTGGTTTGAATTTTTCCGTCTAATTTTTTATTAAACTGATTTAGAATCTCAGATGCTTCTTTTTTTTGTTTTTCAGTCTCATAAAAAATCTCACTTCTATATTGAGTACCAACATCTGGATATTGCATATCTTTTTGTGTTGAATCGTGCATTTTGAAAAACAAATCTAATATTTTTTTAAATGAGATTATATTTTCATCAAAAGTAAGCCTTACAACTTCAGCATGTCCAGTTTTACCAGTACATACATCCTCATAAGTTGTTTGCTCACTATTACCTCCTGCATAACCTACTTCAGTTTCTAATATTCCAGGTTTATTTTTGAAGTTTTCCTCAGGTTTCCAAAAACAGCCAAGTGCGAGTGTACATTTCTGCATAAGTTATTTAATATATTTTGAAGTTGAAAGGATAGTAAATTGTTAACACAAAATCAAATAGGCGTATTGTACATGGTAGGAAGCGTAATCTGCTTTTCAATTATGGATATCTGCGTGAAATGGCTTGATTATTATCCAGTTGGACAAGTTTTATTTTTAAGGTTCTTCATAGGTTTTATTCCAATTTTTTTTATTATACCAAGAGATAAATTGTTTAGTTTTTACAAAACATCTAGACCTGGCCTTCATGCGTTCCGTGCTATTTCAGGAGCAGCAGCAATCATAGCATTATTTATAGGTTTAAGAGAGTTACCATTGGCCGATGTAGTGTCTTTAACTTTTGGAGGACCAATATTCGTTACTGTAGCTTCAATTTTTTTCTTGTCTGAGAAAGTGGGAATTAAAAGATGGTCAGCTGTGTTTTTAGGTTTTATTGGAATGTTATTAATAGTACAGCCCGCTTTTATAGATTTAAATTATTTCTACATTACTCCAATAATATTTTGTATTTTCTTTGCGTGCGTCGCAATTAGTGTAAGATCTTTATCAAAAACTGAACCTAACTATACAATTGCATTTTATTTTACTTTTCTTTGTACTTTAATTGGTCTTGGAACGATATTCTTTGTGGAGTGGAAAATGCCAACATTAATAGATTTTATCATTTTTACAATCATGGGCTTATGTGGAAGTATAGCAAATCTTCTTTTAACACAAAGTTATAGACTAGCTGAGGCATCATTAGTTACACCAATTAAATATTTAAGCCTTGTGTTTGCAATCGTATTTGGATTTTTAATTTGGAGTGAAGTTCCTAAGATTTTAACGTTATTTGGTGCGCTATTAGTCATTGCAAGTTCATTAATAATATTTGTAAGAGAGTCTCAACTTAAAAAACAAATAATTAATCCTAGAGCATGAGTAAGCCTAGTTATTGGAACAAGGCTAAAAAATACTTATCAAAAAAAGATAAAGTTATGAAAAAATTAATTCTAACTTATAAAGATGTGACATTAACTACAAGAAGAGATATTTTTTATTCTTTAGTTAAAGCTGTATGTGGTCAACAAGTTTCTACAAAAAGTGCAGACGCTATCTTTAATAGACTAAAGACAAAATGTAAGGGTAAAATTAATCCCAAAATAATAAATAAGTTATCATTTGCTAGTTTGAGAAGATGTGGCTTAAGTAGAATGAAAGCATTAGGTATAAAAGATATTTCAAAAAAAATGATCACAAAAGAATTTAATCCTGCACTACTAAAAAAAATGAATGATGAAGACGCAATTACTTATTTATCGTCTTTAAGACAAATTGCTATGTGGAGTGGAATGATGATACTAATTTTTACTTTGAACAGACCGAATATTTGGCCAACTTATGATAAGAAAAAAACTTTAGATATCGGTTTACTAAGAGCAATTAGTAAGAATTATAAAAAAAATTATCTACCGCCAGTTAAATTTACAAAAAATCTTGGTAAAAAATTCTCACCTTATTGCTCTGTAGCTACCATGTTCTTATGGAGAAGTATCGACACAACTGCAATTCAGTATTAAGCACCCTCAATTATCTGATGCTGACGTTCTGCGTAGCCCTTAAGAACAGAATGTGCATCTTGATATTCTTCTGACTTATAAAATTTATTAGCCTCATCATAGGACGGAAATTCAATTACTACTGTTCTTGGAGACTTTTCACCTTCATTCGATGTTGATCTTCCACCTCTAATTAAAAATTTTCCCTTAAACTTTTCAACTGCTGCTCTAGCTCTAATTGCATATTCTTTTAACTTTTCTTCATTAGTTATATTTTTATAAACACAAACTACATAACCTTTCATTTACAACTCCTTAAAAATAATTTAGCTTTCTTCATGGCAGATAAACTTATCATTGATTGGAAAGAGTACAATCAAATCGTAGAAAAACTAGCAATACAAGTTTATAAAAGTGGTTTTAAACCCAATCTGCTAATTGGAATTATGAGAGGTGCTGCTCCAATCATTGATGTATTAAGCCGTGTCTTCAAATTAAAATGTGCTTATTTAGCCGTAGAATCTTATTCTGGCGAAGGTGTTGAAGATCAACAAGGAGATTTAGTTTTTTCTAGGGAAATGAGTTCAACAGTTCAAGAGATGAAAGGCAACATTCTACTTTGCGATGATTTATCTGATACTGGGGTTACATTAAATAAAAGTATTGATTGGTTAAAAAAATATCCACCGCTAAAAGGAAATATAAAAGAAATTAAAACAGCTGTTTTATGGAAGAAAAAAGATTCAACCTTTGAACCTGATTTTTGTGCGGAAAGGTTAGAAAGTAACCCATGGATTGTTCAGCCTTTCGAGCATTATGAAGAGATAAAAGTTGAAGATTTAATAAAGAAACATCAAATGAATTAAAGAATTAAGGGCCAGAATTAACTGGCCCTAGAATTTTTAACCTACATAAAAACTTAATACGCTTAAAACTGCAATTACCCAGATTGCTGGAGAAGTTTTACCAAATTTACCAGTAAAAATTCTGATTAATGCGTAAGCGATGAAAGCTAAAGCAATTCCATTTGAAATAGAGTATGTCAATGGCATGACCAACATAGCTAACACTGCAGGACCAGACTCTGCTATATCGTTCCATTCTATGTCTGTGATGTTTCTAACAAATAAGATTGAAACGTATAACAAGGCTGCCCCATCTATTTCTTTTGGCAGACTTGTAGCTAGAGGTGCAAAAAATAAACAACCTAAGAATAATACACCAATGACTAAAGAAGTCATTCCTGTTCTTCCACCAGCTTTTACACCAGAACCTGACTCAACATAACTTGTAACAGTTGTTGTACCCATCATAGCTCCTGCAACTGTACCAACACTATCTGATAACATTGCTTTATCAATATCTTGCACTCTCCCTTTTTTGTCAACTTTTCCAGCAACATTAGCTACAGAAGTAAGTGTTCCTGCTGTATCAAAAAAGTCAATGAACAATAAAGTAAAGACTATAGAAGCCATACCAGCGCTAAGCGCCGCTTTAAGATCAAACTCAAACAAATAAGTCATTGGGGGGATTGATCCTACAACACCATTAAATTTAGCTAAACCAGATACCCATGCAATGATACTAAAGAGCAAAATACCAATTATAATATTTCCTCTAACTTTCATTTTCTCTAAAACAATCATGAATACAAAAGTTGCACATGCTAAAAGCACTAAAGGATTTTTAATATCACCTAATGTAACCAACGTTACTGGATGATCTGCAGTTATTCCCATTATTTCCAGTCCAATAATTGCTAAGAACAAACCTATTCCTGCGCCAATCCCAAGTTTCAAGCTTTTTGGAATCGAATTTATTAACCAAGCTCTCAATGGCGTTAATGAAATTGCTAAGAAGATTACACCTGCCACGAGAACAGCTCCTAAAGCTGCTTGAGGCGTGTAACCCATTCCTGCAACCACCCCGTAAGCAACAAATGCATTGATTCCCATTCCAGGCGCTAATCCCACAGGCCAAGTTTTACCCCTCAGGGCCATTATAAAGCAGGCTAAAGCACTTGCTAAAATTGTTGCAGTGAATACTGCTCCAAAGTCAAAAAAACCTTTTTCTGTTCCAGCGAATTCACCAGAGAGGATAAAAGGATTTAAGAACATGATATAAGCCATTGTTAGGAAAGTTGTCACACCGGCGATTACTTCAGTTCTAAAATTTGTTTTGTTTTTTCTGTACTCAAAATATTTTTCCATCATATAATTAAACCTCCGTTATGAGTTTATTACTCTATATACGTAACAAAATCTTAACTAAATCAGACATAGCTGATTAGATTCAACCCACAGTAAATATATCTGTTTATAACTTTTCGTTATAAAATAAGGGTAAAAATGAAAAAATTATTTTTTGCAATTTTATACACATTATTATTAATTTCGATAAGTGGTTGTCAAACTGTATCTAAAAAAATAGAGGATACGACTGATAAAGAGAAACAGGAATTAAGTAAATGGTTAAATAAATCTGAAAAAGATCTTAAAAATTTTTATGGTCAACCAGACAAAGTTGAGTTTTTAAAAACAAGAAATAGAAATTACGTTTATATTACTGAGAAATATAAGATTAAGTGTGAGCGAAAGTTTGAGGTAAATCCAAGAAATATTGTTGTTGGTTTTAGTAGTAAAAACTGTTTTTAATTACCTGCGGAGTTAAACTCCGCAAGTAAGGTAAACTTATTTTATTTCAATAAGTCTTTTTTTTTTCATTTCAGGGATAATTTTTTCACAAGAAATAGTTAGCAAACCATCTTTTAATTCAGCACCATTTACTTTTACATCATCTGCGATTGTAAATGATCTAGCAAAAGATCTTTGAGATATTCCTCGATGAATAACTTCATCACCTTCTTTTTCTTCAGTTCTTTTAACGTCTTTTGTTTTTATAGTTAAAAGATTATCTTCATATTCAACTTCAACATCATCCTTGTTAAAACCAGCAACTGCTACTTCAATAGCATACTTGTCTTTGCCTGCTTTTCGGATGTTGTATGGCGGGTAATTACTTTGTACAGCAAGACTGCCATTCCCTAGCATAGACTCGAATTGATCAAACATGTCATCGAATCCAATACTAAAAGGTCTTAGTGAATTAAAGATCGATAGATCCTTACTTGTCATATATCCTCCTTTGTTAGCAAGGTTAATGTCAGTCCCATTTGGCAACCGACAATACTGATATGGGAATTATTTTTATTTTTTCAAGATTTTTATCTCAAAATTTTTGCAGATTTTAAAATAAAAGAATATTCTTCTGCCAATTCCGTGATCGCATTGTCACGCCCAGACATTCCTCCATGACCAGCAGCTTCCATTTTACATTTAAGTAATTGATTGTTATTATCAGTTTTTAAATCTCTTAACTTTGCAATATATTTAACTGGCTCAGAGTAAAGAACTCGATTATCGAACAAAGATGTAGTTATA
>CACAWY010000001.1 GCA_902536385.1 uncultured Pelagibacteraceae bacterium | reverse complement strand
TTAAATTTTTAATTTCTGAATTGTTAGTTGTTCCAAAGATGACTCTTTTAGTAAGCCAAAGCATATAAGCAGCTCCTAAGACTACCCCAAAAGTGGCTATCATAGCTGATAAATAACTTTTTTGAAAAGTTCCAGTTAAAACTAAAAATTCTCCCAAAAATCCTGAAGTTCCAGGTAATCCAAGAGCTGCTAGTGCAAATATTAAAAATAGAAAAGAGTATTTAGGTATGTAATTTACAAGACCACCGTAAGAACTTATCAATCTTGAGTGTAACCTATCATAAACTACACCAACACATAAAAATAGCGCTGCAGATATTAAACCATGGCTTATCATTTGATATATACTTCCTTCTATACCTTGTTTTGTTAGTGTAAAAATTCCTAATGTTACATAACCCATATGGGCTACTGAGGAGTATGCAATTAATTTCTTCATATCATCTTGCATTAGAGCGATTAGAGAAGTGTAAATAATTGCAACTAAGCTTAAAGTATATATTAAGGGAGTAAAATATTCTGAAGCTAAGGGAAACATAGGTATTGAAAATCTTAAGAAACCATATCCAGCCATTTTTAATAAGATAGCAGCAAGAATAACAGAGCCAGCAGTTGGAGCCTCGACATGAGCATCGGGTAGCCAAGTGTGGACTGGCCACATTGGCATTTTTACTGCAAAAGAACTTAAAAAAGCTAACCATAAAATATTTTGATATTCTTCTGGTATTTTTATTTCATATATCTGAGTTATATCAGTTGTGCCTGTTAACCAGTAGATAACTATTATCGCTACAAGCATCAAAACAGAACCGAGTAAAGTAAATAGAAAAAATTTAAAAGCAGAGTAAACTCTTCTTGGTCCACCCCAAACTCCAATAATTAAAAACATAGGTATTAAACCTGCTTCGAAAAATAAATAAAAAATGACTAGATCGAGTGAGCAAAACACACCAATCATAAATGTTTCTAGGATTAAAATAGCTATCAAAAACTCTTTAACTCTAATTTTAACGCTATTCACACAAGAGATAATACAAATGGGAGTTATAAAAGTAGTTAAAACAATAAAAAGTATCGATATGCCATCTACACCTAATTTAAATTTAATAAAATTATTTATCCAAGATTTTTCTTCAACAAATTGAAAATCTGAAGTACTTAAATCTAAAGAATACCACAAAAACAGTGAAAGAAAAAATGTAGCAACACTGCTAAATAAAGAAATATAAATTGAGCTTTTGTTGTTTGTTTTATCTTTTGACAAAAGAATAAAAAGAGAACTTATTAAAGGTAAAAAAATTAGAGTTGATAATATTGGGAAGTTCATTTTACTTTAATATCAAGTAAGTTAATAAAATAGACAAACCTAAAAGCATCACAAAAGCATAATCATAGATAAATCCTGTTTGAAGACGTCCTGTCTTATTAGAAATAACTTTTACTAATTTTGATACGCCATCTGGACCAAATTTGTCTATTGTACCTATGTCTCCTTTTTTCCAAAAAAAAGAACCTATTTTTTTTGCTGGGTTAACCAAAGCTCTTTCATATAATTCATCTATATACCATTTATTTAGTAAAAAATTGTACAAGGGTAAATTAGTATTTTTGAAGTTTTCTAAAATCTTTGGGTTAACAATATATAAATAAATTGAGATAGGAATAGATATTAAAACTAAAATTGGAGTGGTCAATAAAAACCAAATTGGGATAGTATCATGTTTAACCTCATTCAAAAAAAAGATTGAGGTTTGCCAAAAATCATTACTATGATGACCTATAAAAGTATTTTTAAATAAGAATCCAGAAAAAATTGCACCAATACCTAAAAAAACAAGTGGTATTAACATTACGAGTGGTGACTCATGAGTATCATTTAAAGATATTTTCTTATTATTAAAAGGCCCGTGGAAAGTTTTAAAAAATAATCTCCAAGAATAAATTGAAGTAAAAAACGCTGTAAAAATTCCAATTGAGGCTGCATAATTACCTAGTGAGGTATTGTTCAGATATGCAAATTCAATAATTGCATCTTTTGAATAAAAGCCTGAAAGAAATGGAAAACCAGTTAACGCCAAGGTACCCAAAAGCATAAAAATATAAGTATATGGAAGTTTTTTACGAACTCCGCCCATTTTTCTTATATCTTGTTCATCTTTAAAGGCATGTATTACAGAACCAGCACCTAAAAATAGTAATGCTTTGAAAAAAGCATGTGTGAATAAATGAAACATTGCAACATGATAAGCTCCTAAACCTGCTGCAAAAAACATGTAACCTAATTGACTACAAGTTGAATAAGCAACAATTTTTTTTATATCATTTTGTACTAATGCAACAGAAGCAGCAAATATAGCTGTTATCAATCCAACTACTGTAACTAAATTTAAAGCAACTTGAGAATACTCAAACATAGGAGAGCACCTTACAACAAGAAATACACCTGCGGTTACCATTGTTGCAGCATGAATTAATGCTGATACTGGTGTAGGTCCCTCCATCGCATCGGGAAGCCAAGTGTGAAGTAAAAATTGGGCGGATTTACCCATTGCTCCAATAAATAAGAAAATGCATATCAAAGTTATCAGATTTAACTCAAAGCCAAAAAATATAATATTTTTCTCAACGTTCTGACTTGTGGCTTGAAAAACTTCATCAAAATTAATACTTCCAAAAAAGAAGAAAATTAAAAATATCGCTATTGCTAAACCAAAATCTCCAATTCTATTTACAATAAATGCTTTAATTGCAGCATTATTAGCAGTTTCTTTTTTATACCAAAAACCAATTAATAGATAAGAACATAAACCAACTCCTTCCCACCCAAAAAAAAGTTGTAAAAAATTATCCGAAACTACTAATGCAAGCATAGAAAAAGTAAAGAGCGATAGATACGACATAAACCTTGGTTTGTGAGGATCATGGCTCATATAACCAATTGAGTAGATATGAACTAAAGCTGATACAAAAGTTACTACTACCAGCATGACCGAGCTTAATGGATCAATATTTATTGACCAGTTAGCTGTAAAGTTACCAGAACTTATCCATTCAAAGATTATATAGTTTCCGTAATTATCGTTTTGGTATCCGTTCCAAAATACAAAAATAGATAGAACGGCTGAAATACATACAAAAAAGCTTGTAGAAATTTCAGCAAAATATTTTGAAAAGGATCTCCCTACGTATCCAATAAGCGAACCGATCAATGGTAAAAACAATATCGCGTATTCCATTTAACCTTTCATGCCGTGAATATCCTCTACTCTTATAGAACCTCTATTTCTATAATATACAACAATAATAGCTAAACCAATGGCCGCTTCTGCTGCGGCAACAGTTAAAATGAGCATTGTAAAAATTTGACCGACAATATCACCAGAAAAAATTGAAAAGGATATTAAATTAATATTCACTGCTAATAATATTAGCTCAATAGACATTAATATTACTATTACATTTTTTCTATTAAGAAAAATCCCTATCACTCCTAAGAAAAAAATTATTGCTCCTAATGATAGGTAGTGACCTAAACCAATCTCAATCATCTATTTTAACTCCTTGATTGGATTTAACTTCTATAAGTTCAACAGCAGTCGAGGGACCTCTTGAAATTTGATTAACATAGCTTTGCTTTTTTACCCCTTTTCTTTCTCTAAATGTCAGAAGAATAGCGCCGATCATTGCCAAAAGAAGAACTATGCCTGCTAATTGAAAATATAAAATATAATCGGTGTACATAACTAAACCTAACTGATGAGTGTTAGAAATATTCGACAAAACTAATGTGCTACTAGACATTACATCCTCTTTATACTTCCATCCTCCCACCACAACGAGTAACTCTAAAAGGATCAATACGCTAACTATCAAACCAGTTGGAATGTGTGTCGATTTTTTCCCGATAAACCAAGATTGTTTTTGCTCTGCAACATTTAACATCATAACTACAAACAAAAATAAGACAGCTACCGCTCCTACATAAACAATCAACAATATCATTCCTAAAAATTCTGCACCAACCATAATAAATAAACATCCTACTGAAATAAAATCTAAAATTAAAAAAAAGACTGAATTAATTGTGCTTCTTGATGTAATCACCATCAATGATGAAAAAATAGCAATAATTGAAAAAAAATAAAAAAAAATTGAGTGAACTATCATTTATCTGTAAGGTTTATCTAATTTTAGATTTTTTGATAAAACTGACTCCCATCTATCACCATTATCTAAAAGTTTTTCTTTGTTGTAGTAAAGTTCTTCTCTTGTTTCCGTTGCAAATTCAAAATTAGGTCCTTGAACAATTGCATCTACAGGACACGACTCCTGGCATAATCCACAATAAATACATTTAAGCATATCAATATCATATCTAGTAGTTTTTCTGCTTCCATCAGATCTCTCTGTAGACTCAATTGTAATAGCCTGAGCGGGACAAACTGCTTCACATAATTTACATGCAATACACCTCTCCTCACCATTTGGATATCTTCTTAAAGCATGCTCTCCTCTCATTCTTGGACTTATTGATCCTTTTTCAAAAGGGTAATTTATAGTTTTTGACTTCCTGAACATTTCTTTTACAGCCATGTATAAACCAGATATAAATTCTACTAAAAATATAGTTTTAAAAATTCTTCCAAAGTTCATTAAAAATTTACCTTAGGTAATTTATCAAAATAAAATAAAAAGCTAGCTGTTAGAACAAGGTATACTAATGAGAATGGTAGGAATACCTTCCAACCAAGTCTCATAAGTTGATCGTATCTATATCTTGGAACAATAGCTTTAATTAAAGCAAAAAGTAAAAATAAAAATAAAATTTTTAACATCATCCAAACTGGTGCAGGAATCAAATTTAATGGATAGATATCTAATATTGGTAACCATCCCCCTAAAAAAAGAATAGATCCCATAGCACACATTAATAGTATGTTTGCGTATTCCCCAAGCCAAAACATTGCATACATCATTCCGGAATATTCAGTTTGGTAACCTGCAACTAGTTCTGCCTCTGCTTCGGGTAAATCAAAAGGAGGCCTATTAGTTTCTGCCAGAGCAGAAATGAAGAAAATTACAAACATCGGAAAAAGTGGAATGACATACCACAATTCCTCTTGTGCAATAACAATATCTTTTAAATTTAGAGAACCAACACATAAAAGCACATTAATTATAATTATGCCAATTGAAACCTCGTAAGAAACCATTTGAGCCGCTGATCTAATAGCCCCAAGAAAAGGATATTTAGAGTTAGAAGCCCAACCTCCCATAATAATTCCATAAACACCAAGTGATGAAACTGCGAATAAATATAAGACTCCTACATTAATATCTGACAAAACTAAATCCTCACTCATCGGAATTACAGCCCAAGCTACTAAGGCTAATGTCATAGTTACTATTGGAGCAAGTATAAAAACGACTTTATTAGCACTTGCAGGAATAATAATCTCTTTAAAAATATATTTTAATGCATCAGCAAGAGTTTGAAATAGACCAAAGGGACCAACAACATTTGGGCCTCTTCTTTTTTGCACAAGCCCCCATACTCTTCTATCTAACCAAACTATCATGGCTACTGATATTAGAATAGGAATGAGTAAAAATAGAATTTTATAAATTTCAAGTCCTAAAATTTGTAGATATTCTATCATAAATTATTTGTACCAGTTTTCTTTAAATTGTTTTTTATTTGGCGGCATTCACTCATAGTCTTAGATGCTCTAGAAATTGAATTTGAGTAAAAATAATCTAGTTCTTTTAAGTTAACATGTTCACTATAAAAGTTTGAGGAGGTAACATTAACTCCATCATTTATATTGTTAGGTAATTCATTGATTTTTGTAAAATTAGGAATCAGGCTTAAAACTTCTTCTCTTAACGAGTCAAATTTTGACAAATTCTCATTTTTACCTAATCTTTTTAAAATTAAGTTAAATATCTTCCAGTCTTCCATCGCGTCCCCAATTGGGTAAGAAGCTTTTTTACATTCTTGGACTCTTCCCTCTAAGTTTTCATAAAGACCATTTTGTTCTGTAAATGTTGCTGATGGAAGAACTAAGTCAGCTATTTCTGCACCTCTATCACCATGACTTCCTTGATAAACAATAAATTCATTATTTTTTTTTATTTCTAAGTTGTCTGATCCTAAAAGATATAATAATTTAAAACGGTTATTTTTCAATTTTTCGAAAAATGTAAATTTTTCTTCATCTTCTTTAGCTAAAATTTTTAGATCTATTAAACCAACTGTAGAGGCATTTTGCGGTAAAAAATTTAAAGCATTCCACTCTTTAGTTATCAAATTGTTTTCTTTTAAAAATTTTTTAAATTCTTCAATAATATATTTTCCGCTTTTCAATTCTAAGGCAGACTCACCAATAATTATCATTGGTTTTTTTGAAGATATCAATTTTTTTGAAAACTCAGTTTCTTTATTAAAAATTTTTTTTAAATCATCTGTTTGTTTTCCAATTATAGTATAATCGTATGTAAGATTGCCTGGGTCTCCAATTGAGAAAATGGGTACACCTTTTTGAACGAATGTTTTTCTTATCCTTGCATTTAGAATAGTGGCTTCAAGTCTAGGGTTCGTTCCTATTAATAAAATTAAATCTGACTCTTCAATACCTTTAATTGAAGAATTGAAGATATAATTACTTTTTTTAGATGAATTTATATAAAATTTTTTCTCTCTAAATTCTAAATTATTACATTTCAAAACTGAAAAAAATTTTTTAAAACTTAAGGCATTTTCTAAATTTACCATATCACCTATGTGACCACCAATTTCGCTTGGATCTATAGATTTAATTTTATCAACCAAAATAGAAATAGCTTCATCCCAATTAGATTTTTGCAACTTATTATCTTTTTTTATATACGGAATATCTAACCTTTGTTTAAGCAATCCATCACAAGAGTATCGTGTTTTATCAGAAATCCACTCTTCATTAATATCCTCATTAAGTCTTGGTAATATTCTTTTTACCTCCCAATTGTATGTATCAACTCTAATATTAGACCCAACTGCATCCGTTACATCTACACTCTCCGTTTTTTTTAATTCCCAAGGTCTAGCTTCAAAGGCATAAGGTTTTGATGTTAAAGCTCCTACTGGGCAAAGATCGATAACGTTTGCAGATAGTTCTGATTCCATTGCTTTTTCTAAATAAGTTGTAATCTCCATATTTTCTCCTCTGCCGATGGCTCCAATTTCTGGTACGCCGGCAATTTCGGTAGCAAATCTTACACATCTGGTGCAGTGAATACATCTTGTCATTTGGGTTTTTATTAATGGACCCATATACTTTTCTTTTACTTGTCTTTTATTTTCAACAAATCTTGATTTGTCCACGCCATAATACATAGACTGATCTTGCAAATCACATTCCCCTCCTTGATCACAGACTGGACAATCAAGTGGATGATTAGCAAGTAAAAATTCCATTACTCCTTTTCTTGCCTTCTCTACAAGTGCTGTATTTGTTTTTATATTCATTCCTTCAGTTGCTGGCATAGCGCAAGAAGCAATTGGTTTAGCTGATTTTTCCATTTCAACAAGACACATTCTGCAATTTCCAGCTATTGAAAGTTTCTCGTGATAACAAAATCTTGGAATTTCTACTCCTGCAAGTTCACAAGCTTGTAACACAGTCATCCCTTTATCAAATTCTATTTCTTTACCATTTATAGTAATTTTAGGCATTCTTGCTTTCCAGTAAATGTTGATCAACTAAATATGGGTTATTAGTTTTCTTCTTAATTAAAGGCTCGTCTCTGCAGCGACTTTCAATTTCTTTTCTAAAATGACGTAACAAACCCTGAACTGGCCAAGCAGATCCTTCTCCAAACGCACAAATTGTATGGCCTTCAATTTGTTTTGTAACGTCTGACAACAAATCAATATCACTAAAAGTTGCTTTTCTTTTTACGACCCTATCTAATATTCTCCACATCCATCCTGCACCTTCTCTGCAAGGTGTGCATTGACCACAGCTCTCGTGTTTATAAAATCTAGCTATTCTTGCCATACAAGCAACGATATCTTGGTCTTTATTTATAACTACAATTCCCGCTGTGCCTAAACCGCTTTTATGCTCAATTAACTTATCAAAATCCATTGTGATCGTATCACATATTTTTTTTGGTAATAAAGGCATTGAGGATCCACCAGGTATAACTGCTTGAAGATTGTCCCATCCCCCTATCACTCCACCAGCATGTTTTTCAATTAATTCTTTTAAAGGTATCCCCATTTCTTCTTCAACATTACACGGTGAATTTACATTTCCAGATATGCAGAATATTTTTGTGCCAGTGTTTTTTGGTTTACCTATCGATGCAAACCATTTTCCTCCTCTTCTTAAAATTGTTGGAACAACCGCTATAGTTTCAACATTGTTTACTATTGTTGGACAGCCATATAAACCTACTAAAGCTGGAAAAGGCGGCTTTAGTCTTGGTTGACCTTTGTTTCCCTCTATACTCTCTAATAAAGCAGTTTCTTCACCGCAAATATAGGCGCCAGCTCCATAATGAATATGAATATCAAAATCCCATCCGGACCCACAAGCATTTTTTCCTAGGAAGTTTTTTTTGTAAGCTTGATCAATTGCATTTTGTAATCTTTTGCCTTCATTTAAATACTCTCCTCTTATGTAGATGTAACAAATGTGAGCATTGACTGCGTAACCAGCTATTAGGCATCCTTCAATTAATTTTTGTGGTTCAAATCTTAATATGTCCCTATCTTTGCATGTTCCTGGCTCTGACTCATCTGCATTAATAACCAGGTAATGAGGTCTAGATCCAACTTTTTTTGGGGCAAAAGACCATTTGAGGCCAGTAGAGAAACCAGCTCCACCCCTTCCCCTAAGTTCTGAAGTTTTCACTTCATTAATAATCCACTCTCTACCTTTTGAGATTATATTTCTAGTATCTTTCCAATCATCTCTTTTAATTGCATTATCAATTTCCCATCCAAGATCGTTATAAAGATTTTTAAATATCTTATTTTCCTCTTTAAGCATGATTTTCCTTATTTATTGGTTGTTTTTTTTCAGGAGCTGTATTTTTTCGACCCTTATAAGAGCCAGGTTTTAATGGTTTGTCTTTAATAAGTGACTCGAGAATTTCTTTAGCACTTTTTTCATCAAGATCTTCGTAGTAATCATCATTCACTTGTATCATTGGAGCGCTTACGCATGCACCTAAACACTCTACTTCAATCCATGAACAGTTTCCTTTATTAGAAATTTGGTTTTCGTTAGGCGATATTTTTTCTTTGCAGAGTTTGACAATTTTATCTGCACCTCGGATTAAGCAAGGTGTTGTTGTACAGACTTGCACAAAATGTTTCCCTACTGGTGCTAGATTGTACATTGTATAAAATGTTGCAACTTCATAAACTGAGATGTAGGGCATTGACAAAAGATTTGCTATATATTTCATTGCTGCTAGAGGAATCCAATTATCATTTTGCTTTTGAGCTAGATAAAGAAAAGGCATTACAGCACTTTTTTTATTTTTTTTTGGATATCTTTTTAAAATTTCTTCAGCTTTTTCAAAATTTTCCTTAGAAAATTCAAATTCTTTTGGTTGTTGATCATGAACTTTTTTTAAACTCATCTATCTACTTCTCCAAATACAATATCTAAAGATCCAAGAACTGCAGGCACATCTGCTAACATGTGACCCCTTATTAAGTAATCCATTGCTTGAAGATGTGAGAATCCTGGTGCTCTTATCTTACAACGGTAAGGTTTATTGCTTCCATCAGAAATTAAGTAAACTCCAAACTCGCCTTTGGGAGCTTCAACAGCGGTATAAACATCCCCCTTAGGAACTCTATAACCTTCCGTAAATAATTTAAAGTGATGAATAAGGGCCTCCATAGATTGTTTTAAATCCTCCCTATTAGGTGGCGAAATTTTTCCATCTATGGATTTGACTGGGCCCTTAGGAAGTTTATCGATACATTGTAAAATTATTTTTACACTTTCTCTCATTTCTTCAATTCTGCATAAATATCTATCATAACAGTCACCATTTTTTCCGATGGGAATTTTAAATTCTAAATCTTTATATATTTCGTAAGGTTGTGATCTCCTTAAATCCCAAGGAACACCTGACCCTCTAAGCATCACTCCAGAAAAACTATGATCTAATGCTTCTTGTTTTGATACGATTCCGATTTCAACATTTCGTTGCTTAAAAATACGATTATCTGTCAATAATCCCTCTAAATCATCAATGATTTTTGGAAAAGATTTACAAAACTTCTCTATATCGTCAATTAATTTAAGAGGTATATCTTGGTGAACTCCACCTGTTCTAAAGTAATTTGCATGCAGCCTTGAGCCTGATGCTCTCTCATAAAACGTCATTAGCGTTTCTCTCTCTTCAAAACCCCACAAAGAAGGTGTTAATGCGCCAACATCCAAAGCTTGGGTTGTGACATTTAAAATATGGCTAAGTATTCTTCCAATTTCACAAAAAATTACTCTGATATATTTAGCTCTAATCGGAACCTCTATGTTCAAAAGTTTTTCTGCTGCAAGTGCAAAAGCATGCTCCTGATTCATAGGTGCTACATAATCTAATCTATCGAAATAAGGTAAAGCTTGAGTATACGTCTTTTGCTCAATTAGTTTTTCTGTGCCTCTATGTAAAAGTCCTATATGTGGATCCGCTTTTTCAACTACTTCTCCATCAAGTTCTAAAATTAGTCGCAAAACTCCATGCGCCGCTGGATGTTGAGGTCCAAAATTTAGATTTAAAGATTTAGTTTTTTTTACCATCTTTTTCAATTTTTTTAATATTTTTAATGTAATTCGTTCCCTCCCAAGGACTCTCGAAATCAAAATTTCTATAATTTTGTTCAAGTTTTACAGGCTCATAAATTACTTTTTTATCCTTTTCACTGTATCTCACTTCATTAAAACCAGTTAAAGGAAAGTCTTTTCTTAAAGGATGACCTTTAAAACCATAGTCAGTTAAAATTCTTCTCAAATCAGGGTGGTTTTTAAATTTAACACCATACATATCGAAAACTTCTCTCTCCATCCAGTTCGCAGACGGAAAAATCTTTGTTAAAGAATTTATATTTTGATTAGGTTTTAATTTTATGAGTAGTTTTATCCTTATATTATGTTCGTGAGATAAAAAAAGATATACTAATTGAAATCGTTCTTCTTCATCAGGGTAGTCAACACCAGCGATATCTACAAGTTGCCTAAATCTGCAATTATCATTTGATTTTAAAAATTGAACAGCTTCAATTAATTTTTCCTCTTTGATCTCAACTAATAATTCGTTATTTTTTATTGAAGAATTTTTAATATTTATTGCAAGTTCTGAATTTATTAATTTTTCTAGTTTTTGTAATTTTTCTCCAATCATATTATCTTTTTAAAGTACCTTCTCTTCTTATTTTTTTTTGTAGTCTTAATATTCCATAAAGAAGTGCTTCTGCAGATGGTGGACAACCTGGGATATAAATATCGACTGGTACAATTTTATCACAGCCTCTGACAACTGAATAAGAGTAGTGATAATATCCTCCGCCATTTGCGCAACTTCCCATTGATACTACGTATCTTGGTTCGGGCATTTGATCGTAAACTTTTCTAAGAGCTGGAGCCATTTTATTAGTTAATGTTCCTGCTACAATCATCACATCTGATTGTCGTGGCGATGCTCTAGGAGCGGCACCAAACCTTTCAAGATCATATCTGGGCATTGAGGTTTGCATCATTTCTACTGCACAGCAAGCTAATCCGAAAGTCATCCAATGTAACGAGCCTGTTCTAGCCCAATTTATTAAATTTTCAGATGATGTTGTTATAAAACCTTTTTCAGCAAAATCTTTAGCTAAGTCCTTAAATTCTTCAGGAATTTTTTTATCTTTATTCTGGTTAAGATCAAATTTTACTCCCATTCTAGTGCTCCTTTTTTCCACTCATAGATAAATCCAATAGTTAAGATACCTAGAAAAAGCATCATGGACCAAAAACCTAAAGCACCTAAACTACCAAGAGATATTGCCCAAGGAAATAGAAAGGCTATTTCTAAATCGAATATAATGAATAATATAGCTACTAAATAAAATCTTACATCAAATTCCATTCTTGAGTCATCAAATGCTTCGAATCCACATTCATAAGCAGATAATTTTTCTGGATCAGGATTGGATGGTGAAGCTAAAAAATTAACAACAATAAATCCTATACTCAGAAATAGAGAAATAAATAAGAAAATAATTATTGATAAGTATTCTGTTAAAAAATTATAAATCATGTTTTAATTAATATCTACTCTAATACCGTAGTTTAGAGATTCTTATATTAATTGTTATTACTTATAGCATTTCTATTTTAAGAGTACAGGACAGATGGAAGCATTATTGTTGATCTATAATTGTTGAATTTCAAGTTATTAGATGAAAATCATTATCAACTAGTGGCGGGAGTGACGGGACTCGAACCCGCGACCTCCTGCGTGACAGGCAGGCGCTCTAACCAAGCTGAGCTACACCCCCTTATTTAATGGTGGGCGGTAAAGGACTCGAACCTATGACCCTCTCGGTGTAAACGAGATGCTCTACCAACTGAGCTAACCGCCCCAATTAAATAAAATCGAGATATACAATAAAAACTTTATAAAGTAAAAAAGTATTTAATTTCTAGTGTAATTTATATAAATAGCAGTATTATTGTAAAACTATGATTATAACTTGTAACTGTGGTGAAAAGAAATTTACGCTTCCAGATAATTCCATACCTGCAGCTGGAAGAATGGTTCAGTGTGGTTTTTGTGGATTAAAATGGAAACAATTCCCTGTGGGAGATGTGGAAAAAACACAATCAATCGCTCGTCCAAAAAAGGCGGTTTCAAGACCTCAGCCTATTCAACAAAAAATACAAAAACCAAAAAAAATAAAAAGGACTGTTACAAAAAAAACAAGAGAAATCAGTTTGTACTCACCAGAATATTTAGCAAAAAAACACGGGATTAAATTAGATGAAACACAAACTAAAAAAAGTATTGGTAAAATTGGAAAAGAGAAAGTATCTTTTGGCTTTTATAACTCATTAATAATATTTATTTTTTTAGCTGTTGCTATATCTAGAATCTTATATTTTTCACAAGGTTTTATAATTTCTTATTTTCCTGGAACAGAGTATTACTTAGAATACTTTTTTGAAAGTATAAGAAATATTTTTGAAATATGGAAAAATCTAGTAACTAATTATTGATCTCTAAGTCTTTAATATTTATAAAATTTTCTGAAAGTTCAGAATTATTCTCTTTTATATTTTTGTAAAAATTCCAGGCTAAAACTATAAGAGTATTTTTTTTATTTTTAATTTCAGTTTTTTTTTTAATTGGAATTTTTACACCTGGAATAAATTTATTATGTTTTAATTTATTATCCTCTACTATAAAATCTAATTCTTTCGATATACCAAAAAAATTTAATGCAGTAGTTGCTTTCGCAGGTGCGCCATATCCAATTAATTGGTTATTTTTATTTTTAAGTTTTTTAATATTTTTTTTTACATTTTCTTTTATTTGGTAAACTTTTTCTCCGAATTTTTTGTATGTAGAAAATTTTTTAATTCCAAATTTTTCCTCTTCTTTCAATAAGTATTTCACACTTGCGTCGATTTTAGTATTTTTGTTTTTCTTTATGTAAACTCTTATTGAACCTCCGTGGGTATCAATTTTTTCTGCTTTAACTACTGTGCTATCAAATTTTTTGAAAAAATTAATTAAAGAGGTAAGTGACCAATAGTTATAGTGTTCATGATAAATATTATCAAATGTTAGGTCCTTTAATGTATTCATTAGATATTGAACTTCAATAATAATTGTTCCTTTTTTGCTTAAAAGTTTAAACATGCACTCAGCCATTTCCTGAAGTTTGTCAGAGTGAGCAAAAACATTGGAAGCTAAAATTAAATCCGCTCCTTTTTTAATTTTTTTCAAGTTTTTTGTGTCTAGGAAACCATTAAAGGTTTTTATCTTATTCTTATTAGCCAATTTTGCTAAATTTTTTGCTGGCTCTATTCCTAAAACTTTTTTAAAACCTAATTCTAAAAAAGGTTTTAAAGCTACTCCATCGTTACTGCCAATGTCAATTATGTAGGATTTTTTTTTATTTAATTTTAGCTCATTTTTATATTTTTTTGCTGCTTGAATAAAATGATTTCTAAATACTCTTGAAGTTGAAGATGTATACAAATAATTTGAAAACATCTTTTTTGGATCCACTGATACTGATAATTGACAATTGTAACATTTTTCACAGAAATTTACCTCAAGCGGATATAGTTCGCATTCATCGTTTTTCTTTTTAAGCAAATTATTTGCTAAAGGTTGATATCCTAGAGAAACTACTCTTTTTAAGTTTTCGTTTCCACAGGATCTACACTCAAACTTATAATATTTTAAAAGTAATTCTTTTTCTTTCTCATTTACAATAGTGTGTTTGATTGTATGTGTAATCCCATAATTGTCATGGTCTCTTTCACCTCTTACTAGATTTAAAAATGTTGTATCTTTACTAAATACCATTGTGTGAGCTACATTTGGTTTTATTATTGATAGCTGACCTGCATTTACAACTTGTGTCACTTTTGGAGAATTTGGATTTATAATATCTTGGAATACCTCAATTATTTGTCCTTTAGTAAATAAACATTTTTGCTCTTGCTGCGGATGATAATGGTTAGCCCTTACAGTTCCTTTTTTTGAGTCAATTAATCCAATTAAATTAATTGGTTCCGTTAATTCATGATTGCTTATCTCGCCTCTTTGGTCTTTAAAAATATTTGCTCCTTTTTTAACAAATTCAAGTTGTTTTATTAAATTTTGTTTAGACCATTTATTTATCATTTCTTTTATATTTTCATCCAAGTTATAAAGAAATCTAAATCCCGTATTCAATAATTTTTTATTAGACAATGAAAAACCTAAATTAGGTATTTCATCATTTGTTTCTCTTAGTTGAGTCTTTCCATTATATTTTTTACAAATTTGTGCAACTTCTTTGACTGTGACAGTTTCTTTTGTAACATTATAAATTTCTTGGTTGATATCGACTTTCTCCTCCATAAATTTAAAACATCTAGCAACATCAATTAATGGGACTAAACTTTTAATTTGCCTTCCTCCAGAAAAAAGTTTCAAAGTTCCGTTTTGAGAGGCAATCTTTGAAAATAAGTTAGGCATTATATCAATTCTCATAGAGTCATTTGAATATCCATAAACTGAGCCAAGTCTAAGAATTATAAAATTCTTACCTGAGTCTTTTATTTGTTTTTCGTTGGTAGCTTTTGATGATGAGTAGGAAAGAAGAGGTTTTAAAATTTCATTTTCTTTTATATCTAACTTAACTTTCTCAGTTCCTTCGAAAACTACATGTGTAGAAGGAAAAATTATTTTACAATTTTTACCAATCGAGTTTAGAATATTTTGCGTGCCTTCTACTCCCACAGATATTATTTTTTGATCTAAAGAATTATCAGTTTCACTTTTTACTCTAGGAACATCAGTAATGCCCGCTAAATGGTGCACCACGTCTGCGTCTTGGAAAATCTTTTTTACTATTTCTTTATCTAGTATATCCCCATGAATAAATTCCATGTTCCAGTTTCTTATTTGATTAACTCTTTCAGAAATAAATCTATTATCTAAAACAGTGATAGAATGATGCCAACTTATACCGGAGTATATTTTGCACAATTCTGTTCCAATGTATCCCAATCCGCCGGTAATGATGATTTTTTTCTTCATTTATTCAATTAATATTTACTTATAATATATAATATTATAACTCAAATACTATGAACATATATGACTGTTTTATGTATTTCGATGAAGATTTGCTTCTAGACTTGAGACTAAATACATTAAATAAATTTGTAAAAAAATTTATCATTGTTGAGTCAAAATTCCTTCATAGTGGAAAGGAAAAAAAGCTCAATTTCAAAATCGATAACTTTTCGAAATTTAAAGATAAAATAACCTATATAGTAGTCGATGACGTCCCCGAGGGTCTTTTTGAATTGAATAATAAAGACAATTTAGAGACCAGAAATAAAAAAATATTAAATAATTCACTTTTAAGGGAAAATCATCAAAGAAATGAAATTAATAGGGGTTTAATGAAAGCAGAAGATGAGTCTTTAATTTTAATTGGTGATCTTGACGAAATACCCAATATTGAAAAATTTAATTATTCTAAAAAAATATCTTTATTTGAACAGGACATTTATTATTACAAGTTTAATTTAAGACAACCAAACTTCAAATGGCTTGGTACAAGAGCATGTAAAAAAAAGGATTTGGTGTCTCCTCAATGGTTAAGAAATATAAAAGGAAAAGTTTACCCTTTTTGGAGAATTGACACAGTGTTTTCCAACAAAAAGTATTCAAATGTAAAAATAATTAATAATGGTGGTTGGCATTACACCTCGATAAAAAAACCAGAAGATATTTTTTATAAGTTTTCAAATTATTTGCACCATTTAGAATTTGAAGAAAGTAATTTAACATTAATAGAAATTGAAAAAATCATTAAAGAAAAAAGAATTATTTACGACCACAGTATTAGCAAAAGAGGTAAGAAGCATACAGCCACTAAATATTTAGAAAAAATAAAAAATGAAAGTTTACCAAAACATATTAAAGAAAATTTTGATAAATTTAAAGAGTGGTTAGATTAAAGTTTTAGTGTGTACTTAATTCTTCTTTTTGTTTGCTTTTATTAGTTAATTGGTCAACCTCTGCCCATTCAACTCTTTTAAAAGGTTTCGTTAAAGCAGTTTTTAAAACTTCCTCAATATTCTTGACAGGTACTATCTCCATAGAGTCTAAAATAGTTTTTGGTACTTCGACCAAATCTTTTTGATTTTCGTTCGGTATTAACACTTTTTTTATGCCTGCTCTATGCGCTGCCAATAGTTTTTCTTTTAAACCACCAATAGGTAAAACTAATCCTCTTAATGTGATTTCTCCAGTCATCGCTACGTCTTTATTTACTGGTATCTCTGTAATAGCTGAAATAATTGAAGTCACCATTCCTACACCTGCAGATGGTCCATCTTTTGGAGTTGCTCCCTCCGGTACGTGTATGTGAAAATCTCTTTTATCAAAGATTGGTGGGATTATCCCGTAATCTAAACTTTTTGATCTTATGTAAGATTTCGCTGCTTTTACAGACTCTTGCATGACGTCTCCAAGTTTTCCAGTAATTTGCATTTTTCCTTTACCAGGCATTACAACTGACTCTATTTTTAAAATTTCACCACCTACTTCAGTCCAAGCTAGGCCAGTAACAACTCCAACCCTATTCTCCTCTTCTATCTCGCCATAATTAAATTTTTGAACACCTAAAAGTGTTTTTAATTCTTTTTCGTTAATTGGATCATTAACTTTCTCTTTATTATCAATTTTTTTTACAAGCTTTCTAGCAATTTTTGAGATTTCTCTTTCTAAATTTCTGACTCCAGACTCTCTGGTATAATGCCTTATTATTTGCCTAATTATATTTTCGTCTAAATTCCACTCATCTTCTTTAAGACCATTGTTCTTACTTTGGTTAGGTATTAAAAATTTTTGTGAAATATTTAGTTTTTCATCCTCTGTATAGCCAGAAAGCCTTATTACTTCCATACGATCTAAAAGTGGAGGTAATATATTAAGTGTATTGGCAGTCGTTACAAACATGACATCAGAAAGATCATAATCGACCTCTAAATAATGATCATTGAATTCTTTATTTTGCTCAGGATCTAAAGCCTCTAATAAAGCCGAAGAAGGATCTCCTCTATAGTCATTTCCAACTTTGTCTATTTCATCAAGAAGAAATAAAGGATTTTTTGTCCCAGCTTTCTTCATCATCTGTATTATTTTGCCTGGCAATGATCCAATGTATGTTCTTCTGTGACCCCTAATTTCTGCCTCATCTCTTATACCTCCTAAAGAGATTCTTATAAACTTTCTATTAGTAGCTTTAGCGATAGATTTTCCTAATGATGTTTTTCCAACTCCTGGGGGGCCAACTAAACATAAGATTGGGCCTTTCATTTTTTGAATTCTCTTTTGCACAGCCAAAAATTCTATGATTCTTTCCTTAACTTTTTCAAGACCATAATGATCTTCATCTAAAATTTTTTGTGCGTTATTTAAATCAGTATTAATTTTTGACTTGTTTGACCAAGGGAGTTCCGTCATCCAATCTAAATAATTTCTTACTACAGTTGCCTCTGCTGACATCGGACTCATTGTTTTCAATTTTTTTAATTCAGAAAGGCATTTTTCTTTAGCCAGTTTTGGCATCTTTGCATCAGCTATGGCTTTTGAAATTGATGAAAGTTCATCTTTTCCTTCATCTATTTCACCAAGTTCTTTCTGGATAGCCTTAAGTTGTTCGTTTAAGTAATATTCGCGTTGAGTTTTTTCCATTTGGTTTTTAACCCTGCCACGAATTTTCTTCTCGACTGATAAAACACTTGTCTCTTTTTCGATAAGTGAATGGATTTTTTCTAATCTAACTTTTAAGTCTGTAATTTCTAAAAGTTCTTGTTTTTCAAAAATTTGAATATTTAAATTTGATGAAATAGTGTTAGCTATTTGAGAGGGATCTTTTAAATTTTTTAGATTATTTGATCCATCGCTAAAATCTTTTTTATTTAAAATTTGTAAACGCTCGAATTTTTTTATTAGTCCGATTGCTAATTGATCGAGATCTTTTGAAATATTATTGTCTTCAACAACTTCAACTTCACAGTTAAGGTAATCTTTTGTTTTCTCACTGTGTTTAATTATTTTTACTCTTTTTTCTCCTTCTACTAAAACTTTGACTGTCCCGTCTGGTAATTTTAGCAACTGCAGAACTTTACTTAAACAACCAAATTGATATAAATCTTGTCCAGTAGGGTCATCTATTTCAGAATTTTTTTGAGTCACTAAAACGATTGACTTATCCATTTTCATTACTTCTTGAAGAGCTTTAATAGATTTTTCACGTCCAACAAATAACGGAACTACCATAGAAGGGAATATGACTATGTCTCTTAAAGGTAATAGAGGTTTTAAATAAGAAGCTTTCATATTATGTTAATATGGCGATCTATATAGTAATTTCAAGGAACAAATTACGGCTAAGCAACAGATGTTGATGATTTTTTCCCATATGTGACAATGGGCTCAGAGCTCCCTTTTACAGCAGAACTATCAACTGTAACTTTGATAACATTTTCCATATCAGGTAATTCGAACATTGTCTTTAATAATATGTTTTCTAAAATAGATCTTAACCCTCTCGCACCAGTTTTCTTTGATATAGCTTTTCTTGCGATTTCCAAAATTGCATCATCTTTAAATTCAAGCTCTACTTCTTCGAATTCAAATAATCTTTGATATTGTTTTATTAACGAATTTTTTGGCTCTTTTAAAATTTTTATTAATGATTTTTCGTCTAGATCATCTAGTGTAGCTATAATAGGCATCCTTCCGATAAACTCAGGTATTAATCCATATTTAATTAAATCTTCTGGTTCAAGTTGTTTCATAGTTTCAGAAAGTGGTTTTTCTCTATAATCTTTGACCTTAGCTCCAAAACCAATTGAACTGCCTTTTCCTCTACTATCTATTAATTTATCTAAACCAGCAAAAGCGCCGCCACAAACAAATAATATATTTGTAGTATCAACTTGAAGAAACTCTTGTTGAGGGTGTTTTCTACCTCCTTGAGGTGGAACACTTGCAATTGTTCCCTCCATAATTTTTAGCAAAGCTTGTTGTACACCTTCACCTGATACATCTCTGGTTATGGAGGGGTTTTCGGATTTTCTGCTTATTTTATCAACTTCATCAATGTAAACTATTCCTCTTTGAGCCTTCTCAACGTTATAGTCCGCTGATTGTAATAACTTTAAAATAATATTTTCAACATCCTCTCCAACATAACCTGCCTCTGTTAAAGTTGTTGCATCGGCCATAGTAAATGGAACATCTAAAATTCTTGCCAATGTTTGTGCAAGTAATGTTTTTCCACAGCCTGTTGGGCCTACTAGTAAAATATTAGATTTAGAAAGTTCCACGTCTTTATTATTTTTTGTTTCATGATTAAGTCTTTTGTAATGATTGTGGACAGCGACGGATAATATTTCTTTAGCGAGTTTCTGACCAATTACATAATCATCTAAAACGTTACATATTTCTTTCGGTGAAGGAACACTATCAGAATGTTTTACTAGAGAACTTTTGTTTTCTTCTTTGATAATATCCATACAAAGTTCAACGCACTCGTCACAAATAAACACTGTAGGACCGGCAATAAGTTTTCTAACTTCGTGTTGGCTTTTTCCGCAGAACGAACAATAAAGTATATTTTTTGTATTTTTTTCAGTCATATCGAATCAATAACCTTAATATTAAACTTTAATATTTTCTTATCAAGCTGAAGTTGTGTTGTATCCTATATATTGTGCTTTAACTTCTTTTTTCCACAACTGAGTCTATCAAACCGAATTTTTTAGCTTCTTCGGCGGTCATAAAATTATCTCGCTCCAAGGCCTCTGAAATTTCTGAAACTGATTTTCCAGTGTGCTTCGAATAAATTTTGTTTAACCTTTCTTTAAGAGAAAGAATTTCTTTAGCGTGTATTTGTATATCTGTAGCTTGGCCCTGAAATCCTGCGGAAGGTTGGTGTACCATTATTCTTGAATTTGGTAGCGAATATCTTTTACCTTTTTCACCTGCAGCTAATAAAAAAGATCCCATGGAAGAGGCCTGACCGATACACAAAGTTGAAACTGGCGAATTTATGTACTGCATTGTGTCATAAATTCCCAATCCAGCTGTTACTAGTCCCCCAGGGCTATTAATATAAAAATTTATTTCTTTTTTTGGGTTTTCTGACTCTAAAAATAATAGTTGAGCAGTCACAACGGACGCTACGGTATCATTAACTGGTCCAACTAAAAAAACTATTCTTTCTTTTAGTAATCTAGAATATATATCATAGGCTCTCTCTCCTTTACTTGTTTGCTCAACAACCATAGGGATTAGACTATTCATTTTTTCATCTAATTCGCGACTCATAGCTGTCTTATACAACTATTGATTACTTTTTACTAATTTTTTTTGATTTTGGCTTACTTTTGAAAGTAGATTTTGTTTTAGGGGATTTATTATAATCAATATTTGGTTTGTTAAATTCTTCAATAATCTTTTCTGCCTCCGTTGTATCAATCTCTTTAGTAATTAACTGAATTTTAGATTTTATTAAATTGATTATTTTTTCTTCGTACATGGAGCCTTTTAAGCTTTGAGAAGCGTGGGGATTTTTTTGATAATATTCTAAAACCATTTTTTCCTGCCCTGGCATTCCTTTTATTTGTTTTTGTATTTCAACTCTAACTTCCTCATCAGAAATTTTTAAATTATTTTTTTCACCAAATTCATTTAAAATTAATCCAAGTTTTATTCTTGATCTTGCAAGTTTGGTATTGCTGTCTTTGTGTTTTGCTTTTTCTTCAGCCTTTAAGTTTTTTGTAATTAATTCAATTTCTTGATTAATTAAATTTGAAGGTAAATCAATTTCGTGGTTTTTTTCAATCTGGTCTAAGATTTCTTTTTTAGTTATCGAATTAAGTGCTTGCGAATATTGGCTTGAAATTTGTTTTTCTATTAAATCTCTTAAGTCTGTAATATTTTTTGCTCCCATATTTTTTGCAAACTCGTCATCAATTTTAGTTTTATTGGCTGCTTTTACATTAGTAATTTTACACTCAAAAATTGTTTTTTTGTTAGCTAATTCTTTTTTAGGATGATTTTGTGGCAAAACTGCATTTATCATTTTTGTTTCACCTTTTTTTGAACCTACTAATTGTTCATCAAATCCAGCTAAAAACAAATTTTTTCCTAATTCAATTTGCACGCCTTTTCCCTCACTACCTTCAAATTTTTTTCCCTCAACAGTGGCTGAATAGTCAAAAACGACTTGGTCTCCAATGATTGCTTTTTCATTATCTTTTTTATCTAAAAAAGTTTTATTTTGATCAGCAATTTCATTTAGTTTCTTTTCAATTATTTTTTTTTCAATTTTAATTTTATATTCATTTGCTTTAAATCTATTTAATGGACTTAATTTAATGTTTGGTAAGCAGTCAATTTGTAGTTCATAATTTAAATCTTTGCCTTCTCCAAATTGTTTTAGATCTATTTTTGGTTGACCTGCTATTTTTAATTTTTTTTCAGAAATTGCTTTAGTTGAAGTTTCTCTTAAAACTTTATCTATAACTTCACCATAAACAGATTTTCCAAACTGACTTTGGATAACAGATGTAGGAACTTTGCCTGGTCTAAATCCTTTAAGTGCAACTTCTTTTTGTAGTTGACTTAATCTCTCTTTAATTTTTTCTTGAATAAATTTTTTGTCAACAACAACTGATAAAACAGTTCTAAGTCCTTTTTGAGATTGTATTTCGATTTTCATAAGTTAATGGTGGGCAAGAAGAGACTCGAACTCTTAAGCCTTGCGGCACTGGTTTCTAAGACCAGCGCGTATACCAATTCCGCCACTTGCCCCTTTTCTTTTCTAATTGTTGCTTATATAACAATTTAATTTTTTGTTAAACGATAAAGTCTTACATAAATGAAAATGTAAATTAATAATAAACTTAAAAACCAATATCTGCTCAAAACAGGATCTTTCATTAAATGAAAACCTGGAATTATAAGGATAAAATAAATTGTATTAATAAAAATAGAGTTGAGATAGTTTCCTTTATTTTTTCCATAAATTGAAGATATTCTATAATAACTTAACATATGCAAATGCTTGTCATCAGGATGTATAGGAGATTTTTTTTGAAATATTTTTCTAAAAAACGAAAAAAAAACTTCAAAAAAAAGATAAAATAATAAAGTGCAAAAAAAGAATGAGGAAATATCTGGGTTTAAATTGTTCGTTATTATAGTATTTAATCCTACCAAGGAGCCCATTAGGTAAGCGCCGCCGTCTCCTAAAAAAATTTTTGAATTTGGAAAATTAAATAATAGAAAGGATAAAAGTATTATTATTTGAGAAATTAAAAATATTGAGAATTCTAAATTTGAGCTATTTAAATTTATATAGGTTAATATTAGATTAATTATAATCAGATTGATTGATAACAGGCCGTTAAAACCATCAATTAAATTTGAACCATTAATAACAAATAAAAAACAAAGTAAAATAAAAAGTGATGAAAAAAGTTTATTATTTAAAAAAGAAACAAGAAAAGGAATATCTATATTAGAAATTTTGATCGGCAAAAAATAGATGATAATAAAGAGTGAAAGAATCATCATTATTAATCTTTTAATTGGCTTAATATTTATTCTTATATCATCTGCAAAACCAATAAAAAACATCGTATAGCTTATTAAAAGATAATCGTATAAAATTTTAGAATAAAGCAAATAGTATATTGCGAAAAAAAAACTTAGTGAAATTATTGCAGCTATTCCACCGCTACGGGTTACAGGTAATTCGTGAAATGCTTGTGGTTTAATAAAATCATTATCAAGCAAAATTCCATCTTTAATCAAGTGAGAATATTTGCTTATTATTAAAAATATAAAAAAACTTATTAAAGCAAAAATTGATAAAAAACTGGCCTCGATCGACTCGTTTCCCATTAATTATTTACTCCCTTATTATTTTTTTTAAATATATAAATTCCTAAAAGGATTATAACTAATGATACTAATACTCTCCAAGTAATTATTTCGTCCATCAAAAAATATCCAAAAATTATTCCGAAAATAGGAATTAAGTATGCTACCTGAGTTTGAAAAACTAGGCCATTTACGGTCAAAATTCTAAATCTAATTAACCAAGCAAATCCAGTAGCGATTACACCTAAATATAATAACGAGAGAGTCGAGGCTAAAGAAGGAGAAGACTCCCATGGTGTTTCAATAATCAATGAAAAAGGAAGAAGAAAAATTACTGACCATAAAGTTGTAGACGTTGTAACATTTTCATTTTTTTTATTTTTGAGTTTTAAAGTTAAAAGACCTCCAATACAGTAAAATGTTGATCCTAGAATAGTAATCAAAGCATAAATATAATTTTGGCTATTTATTATAACTTGGTCAAAAAATAGTAATATAATTCCGCTGAAACCAATTAAAACACCTAATGATTTTAAAAAAGATAGTTTTTCATCTTTCGTAAAAAAATGTGCAAGTATTGATCCGCTTAGAGGAGTCGTACTCATTAATATCGCCGCAAGATAGCTATTAATCTTTGCAGTTCCAATTGCAATTAAAACAAATGGTATAGCAATGTTACATAAGCCTATTAGAGCAAACCACTGCCAATTTTTATCAAAAGCCTCCACTTTAATCTTTTTAATTTTACACAAGATTAACAATGGAACGCTAGCAAAGATAACTCTGACCAAAGCTAAAGTAATTGGGTCATATGAGTAAGTAGCTATCTTGATGTTGAAAAAAGAAGAACCCCAGATTATTGCTAATAAGATTAATAATGATAAATCAAATGTATTTGCTTCTCTCATTTCAATTATTGATTGTATTTATGTAAAATTTGCATACCTAATATCAGTTTTTAATTGTTCTTACAAAAAATTTCATTATATATGTTTCGAATAATTAAATTGCTAACAATAGAGGTTATCCAAATGAGTGCTAAAGACATATTAAAGCTTATCAAAGATAAACAAGTTGAATACGTAGATTTAAGATTTACCGATCCAAGAGGTAAGTTACAGCACGTAACTCAAGACTTAATTACTGTAAACGAAGATATGCTTAACGATGGAATTTTCTTTGACGGTTCTTCTATAGCTGGTTGGAAAGCAATTAATGAGTCAGATATGATTTTAAAACCTGATCTAACAAGCAGTTTTATTGATCCATTTTTTACACATACTACACTATCTCTTTTTTGTGATGTAATGGATCCAATCTCTAAAACATTTTATGAGAGAGATCCACGCTCAACAGCAAAAAAAGCAGAGGCATACCTGAAAAAAACTAAGATCGGAGATAAGGCTTATTTTGGACCTGAACCAGAATTTTTTGTTTTTGATGATGTAAGATTTTCTAACCAAATGAATAAAGTAAGTTATGAAGTCGATAGTGCTGAAGGTCCTTATAATACTGGAAAAAAATACGAGAATGGAAATATGGGACATAGACCAAAAGTCAAAGGAGGATACTTCCCTGTTCCACCAGTAGATAGCGCACAAGATTTAAGATCTGAATGTTTAAAAGCAATGAGAGATATGGGTGTGAAAGTTGAAAAACATCACCATGAAGTTGCACCCAGCCAACATGAACTTGGTACATTATTTAATACTTTGGTTAATCAAGGTGATGCTATGCAAATTTATAAATACGCAGTTCATAATGTAGCGCACTCGTTTGGTAAAACAGCTACATTTATGCCAAAACCAGTAAAGAATGATAATGGTTCAGGAATGCACGTTCATCAATCAATTTTTAATGGTGAAAAGCCTTTATTTGCTGGAGACAAATACGCTGGATTATCCGACGAGTGTTTATACTATATCGGTGGAATCATAAAACATGCTAGAGCGCTTAATGCTTTTTCAAATGCTTCAACAAATAGTTATAAACGACTAATACCTGGTTTTGAGGCTCCTGTGCTATTAGCGTATTCATCAAGAAATAGATCAGCAAGTTGTAGGATACCATTTAGTGATAGTAAAAAAGGTAAAAGGGTGGAGGTGAGATTTGGTGATGCATCTGGAAATCCTTATTTAACTTTTGCATCTATGCTTATGGCTGGGATAGACGGCATAAAAAATAAAATTAAACCTGGTAAGCCAATGGATCAAGACTTATATGCTTTAGGTCCAGAAGAACTCAAAGGAATTCCAACTGTATGTTCGTCTTTACGTCAAGCTTGTGTTGCATTAGATGAAGATAGAAAATTTTTAACTGAGGGTGGAGTGTTTACTGATGATCAAATAGACGCCTACATAAGCTTAAAAATGGAAGAAGTAAACAACTTTCAAGATACTCCACACCCTATAGAGTTTGAGATGTACTATAGTTGTTAATTTTTATCTAAATTCTTTAAGATAATTATATACAGATTTTCTTTTCTCTCTTTTAGCCTCATCTAAAGGTGTTGCTCCCCATCTATCACGAACGAATAATGGGTGTCCATGCGTGACTAAGTACTCAACTACTTCCAAACAACCTTCAGCAGCTGCAAGATGTAAAGCTGTTCTAGAATCATAGTCTCCTGCATGTACAGGTACTCCTTTTGCAATTAAGGTTCGAATACCTTCAACGTTATTTTCAAAAGCAGCAAATAGTAATTCAATTACTGCCAATTCATCATCATAAATTGCCATTTTATCTGTCTTTCCATTTGGGTCTTCTACTAGATGTGATGCTTGAGTATAATTAATATCAAGTTTTTCGTATTCTTTTACGATATCTTTATGGTTATTATTTTTTGCATCAAAATAACCATAACCTCCCCAACGATCAGGGATTGGTTTAACACCTTGTTTAAGTAAAAATTTAACTGCTTCAAGCTGACCTTCTGCTGATGCTAAATGTAAAGGTGTTCTCATATCATAATCCCCAATTTGAAGATCTCTTTGTTCACTCACCAGTCGTTCCAATGTTCTAATATTGCCATTACTTGCTGCCCAAATAGCTTCTCCACAACTATTAGCGCGCCACTTTGAAATTGGTATTTTTGGGTCAAGACGGTCTGTATCTGTCATTGTGCCATCAAAAGTATGAACTAAATATTTTGAAGTAATTTTTTTTGCCATTTCAATTCCTCTCACACTATTGCCTTGTTTATCTAAACGAGGAGAGAAAATACATATTCCCATTAATCTTGGAACTATCAATATAACTCCTCCTCCTACTCCACTTTTTGCTGGTAATCCCACTTGTTGAAAGAATGTGCCACTGGCATTATACATTCCACTGGTTTGTAAAACAGGTAAACAGTTTCTCACTGTTTTCTGGCTTAACACACGATCTTGAGAAATAGGACAAACACCACTGTTTGCAAGTGTAGCAGCAGCTGTTGCAAAATTTACTGAGGTCATCTCTAATGAACATATGCTAAAATAAAGCTTAAGAGCTTCTGTGACTGCAGGTTCAGAATAAAAATCAAATTCAT
Organism: uncultured Pelagibacteraceae bacterium; assembly: GCA_902536385.1. Taxonomy (GTDB): domain Bacteria; phylum Pseudomonadota; class Alphaproteobacteria; order Pelagibacterales; family Pelagibacteraceae; genus Pelagilacustribacter. The sequence continues at coordinate 125,243 of CACAWY010000001.1, read as the reverse complement.
CTTGATCGGGATGAATGTCGTTATGTAATTTAGTTTTAGTGTGAGGTAAATTACCTGTAGCCATCAAAAGATAACCCATAGCAATATTATTGTATCCCGTAAAATTTTCCTGTCGTGCCATATCTTTATTAAATCTAGGTAACTCAGTACTAAATTCACCTTTTGGAGACCACCCTATTAATCTTCCAAATTGTTGTCTTATATATCTCAGTCTTTGACTGTGAGAGTCCTCTGGACTTATTAGACCTGCTGTCATTATAGCGCCAGCATTGACCATCGGATTAAAAGGTATTCGATTAAGTTGACCGACAGCAGTTTTAGCTAATAAAGTAAGATCATCAAATTGTCTTCCTGAAGGTTCTTGACCAACATGTTGATGAACTTTTTCTAGTCCTAATTTTTCCATTGCAAAGCAGTAATTAAAAGGTTTACACATAGATTGAATTGAAAAATCAACTTCACTATCGCCTCTTTGATATATTTGACCATCTGTTGTAACAATAGCAACACCGAATTGGTCTGGATCAACATTAGCTAGTGGTGGGATATAAGAGGCCAATTCCCCTGATTTAATTTTTTTAACCTCATCAAACATGTTATCTAAATTTTTTGCAAAATAACTAAAGTCTGGTATTGATAGTTCACCTCTAAGTGCCTTTTCAACAATCAACTCCGAACTTCGAATAATATTTATAAAATCTTCAAATACAATTCTATCACCATGGGCATCTAAATTTTGAAAAAGATTATATAATCTTTTGTCTTTAGCTTTTAAGCCTGAATTTAACAAAACATCTTTAAATCTTCTTGTAGAGATTATTTCACTGTCTTTCTCGCAAAGAGAAAAAAATATATTGGCTTCTCTTTTTGACTTAGCTTTTAGTTTATCTAGAAGAGATTTTTTGTTTGTATAAGATACAGTTTTCATAAAAACTAATTAAATTAATAATTTAATTTTAGGAAAACAACCTTTTTTTTTTTACAAATTTTAAGCTATTTTAAAGGATTCTCCGCATCCGCAACGTTCAGTTTCGTTAGGATTTTTAAATACAAATTGAGAAGAAAATTTTTCTTTTTTGTAGTCCATTTCTGTACCCAGTAAATACATAATTGCCTTTGGATCTATAAGAACCTTAACACCTTTTTCCTCGATTACCTCCTCATTAGGTTTAATTTCTTTTGCATACTCCATTATGTAAGACATGCCTGCACAGCCTCCAGATTTAACTCCTACTCTAACACCTATTGCAGAGCTTTCTGCCTTAGACATAATCTGTTTAATTCTCTCTGCTGCGTTATCGCTTAATCTAATTACCTTTTCACTCATAAATTTAATTCTAATTTTGCCGCTTCTGACATTTTATCTTTTGTCCAAGGAGGATCCCAAACTAATTTTAAATCTACATCCTTTATTCCATCAATCTTTAATATATTATCTTTCACAGAATTTGGCAAACTTTCAGCGACAGGACAATTTGGTGAAGTTAAAGTCATTTCTATGAGCACTTTATTATTATCATCAACTTCTATTTTATAAATCAGACCCAGTTCATAAATATTTACTGGAATTTCAGGATCGTAAATTTTCTTTATTTCATTAATAATTTTTTCTTTAGTGTCACTCATTTTAAGACTTTTTTTCTAAAGCCGACAAAAGTGTATGCCAAGCCATAGTCGCACATTTTATTCGCATTGGAAATTCTTGTACTCCTGATAATGAGGAAATAGTTGTAATTTGATCTTCTGATAAGCTGTTTAATGTAATTTTTGATTTGTTTTTTAACATATTCAAAAAGTCATCAGACACTTTCTTTGAGAATTGTAAATCCCTACCTTTTAAAGTATCTGTAAGAATTGATGCTGATGCTAAAGAAATTGCGCATCCTTCACCTTCAAAACTTAAACCAGAAATATTCTTATCTTTATCTAGTTTTAAATAAATGTGTACTTTATCTCCACAGAGTGGATTGTGGGCTTTCGCATCATGATTATATCCTTCGCATTTCCCTTTGTTCCTAGGATTCTTTGCGTGGTCTAATATTATTTCTTGATATAATTCTTTTAGCTCCATTTAAATCTGAAATACTTTCTTACATTTATTAATTGATTCACTTAAAACATCAATATCTTCTTTACTGTTATAAACTCCAATAGATGCTCTAGCTGAAGCTGGAATACCAAGTTTATCGTGTAAAATTTGACAACAATGATGGCCCGCTCTTATTGCTACTCCATCATCATCTAAAATTGTTGCAATATCATGTGGGTGAATTCCTTTGATTGTAAATGATATAATTGATGCTCTATTTTTTGGATTACCTATAATATTTATAGAATTATCTTTTCTTAATTTTTCCAGACCGTACTCAAGAATTTGGCTTTCATGTTTTTCAATATTTTTAATACCTAAATCCTGAATAAACTTGATGGATTTTGCAAAAGCCACGACTTCGGCTGTTTGCATCGTCCCAGCCTCAAATTTTGTTGGTGAGTCTGCATATGTTATATTATCTTTTTTTACTTCACTTATCATTCCCCCTCCTCCTTGGTAAGGTGGTAATTCATCAACCCATTTTTTTTTAGCATAAAGAATACCAAGTCCATTTGGACCGTACATTTTATGACAAGAAATTGCATAAAAATCACACTCTAAATCCTGCACATCTAGAACAGAATGAGGAGCACCTTGTGTTCCATCAATCAGCACTGGGATATTTTTTGATTTTGCTAAATCAACAATTTTTTTTGCTGGCATGATTGTGCCTGTAACGTTTGAAATATGTGTAAAAGCAATCATTTTAGTTTTTTCAGTAATATGTTTTTTAAACTCATTAACATCTATCTCTCCATTATCATTTACTGAGGCAAATTTTATCACTGCACCCTTTTTTTTTCTCAAATAGTGCCAAGGAACATAATTTGAGTGATGTTCTAGTTCAGTAACAATAATTTCGTCACCGGGTTTTATAAATTTTTCACCGTATGTATTTGCTACTAAATTAATTGCTTCTGTTGCACCTTTTGTAAAAATTATTTCCTCTCTATATTTAGCGTTAATATAAAATTTTATTACATCTCTTGTCTCCTCAAATTTGTTCGTTGCTTTAACTGCCAAAGTATGAACGCTTCTCCCAACATTTGAAAATTCATTTTCATAAAATCTTGATATCTCGTCAATTACCACTTTAGGTTTTTGTGAGGAATTAGCACTATCCAAATATATTAAAGGTTTCCCTTTTATTTTTTGTTTAAAAATTGGAAATTTTGATTTTATATTACTAAATTCCATTAACCTGCTCCTTTATATTTTTTTCGAGAAATGTTTTTAATTTCTCTTCAGGTATATTTTCAAAAATTTCATTGATAAAACCGTTTATTAATAATTTTCTTGCCATTGGTAATTCGATGCCCCTGGTCATTAAATAATGAATCGCATCTTCATCAATGCTTCCTGAAGTTGATCCATGTGAGCACTTAACGTCGTCGGCATAAATTTCTAACTCTGGTTTGGCATTGAATTCAGCTTTATCGTCTAAAATGAGAGCTTTGCTAAGTTGATATGCATCAGTTTTTTGAGCAATATCTTTTACAAAAATTTTTCCCTGATAAACTCCTTTGCTGTCACTTTCTAAAACATTTTTAATTTTTTGATAACTTTTACAATTGGGTGCCATATGGTTTATTCTAGTATTAATTTCCTGATGTTCTTCTCTGCCCAAAATCAATCCAGCTAAGATATAACAGCTAGCATTCTCTTTTTCTAAATCTAAATCAATATCTATTTTATTAAATTTTAAACCTGAGCTAAATAAAAAGTTTTGATAACTGGAGTTATAATCTTGTGTACCTGATATATTTTTATAAAAAAAACCATTACTATTTGTTTTTTGAATAATAAAAGTTTTAAGCTCAGAGCCTTCACTAAGATTTATTTTTTCAAAAGTGTTCTTCAAAAATTTGCATTTTTCACTGATGTTATATTCTATTAAGATTAACCCAGAGTTTTGATTAAGCTTAATCTGATTTGAGTTATTTATAATTTTATTGTCTAAATTTGATGTAAAATAATTGTAAATTATAACTGGTTTTTTACATTTATAATCTTTTTGTATTTCCAGGTTAAAACCTCCTAGAGATAGGGCTTGATTAAGATTGTGAAGGTTGTTGCTTGACTGATTGCTAAAGCTCTCAAGTGAATTAAGACTCTCAATTGTAACTTTTCCTTTTTCTTCAAATTTTATGTCACAAGATTTTAAAACTCCGTTAATAAGAATAATATGATTGTGATCGAAGTCATTAACAAATTCAATTTTTTTATCAAATTTAAAGTCATCATTATTTGTGATTTGATTAAAATTTTTGTTTATTATAAAATTAAGATCACTAAATTTCCAACTTTCATCCTTTTTATTTGGTAGACCAGTTTTTAAAAATAATTCAAAATTTTTTTTTCTTTTTAATGCCTCTTTTTCTGAAGAAGAAGATATTTTTTTAAAATCTATATTAAACAACTGTTCCATTATTTTAAATTAACATAACCAGTTTTCTCTAATTCTTGACCTAAATCAGAAGAGCCGGTTTTAATTATTTTTCCATTTGATAAAACATGAATGAAATCAGGTTTTATATAATCAAGTAATCTTTGATAGTGAGTAATGATTAAAAATGCATTTTTATTGTTTTTGTGGGAGTTAACTCCATCAGCAACAATTCTTAAAGCATCAATATCTAAGCCTGAGTCTGTCTCATCCAATATAGCTAATTTTGGCTCTAAGAGTTTCATTTGAAGAATTTCATTCTTTTTTTTCTCGCCACCTGAGAAACCAACATTTAATTGTCTTGATAAAAATTTTTCATCAATGTTAAGTTCAGAAGCTTTTTCTTTAATTAGTTTTAAAAGAGTTAAAGTATCTAATTCTTTTTCACCTTTAGCCTTCCTAATTGAATTTAGTGAAGTTTTAAGAAAATTTGTTGTATTCACTCCTGGAATTTCTAAAGGATATTGAAACGCTAAGAATATACCTTTCTGTGCTCGCTCCTCGATAGGAATATCTTGCAAGTTTTTACCCTCGTATTTTAAATTTCCACTTACTTCATAACCATTTTTACCTGATAAAATATTTGCTAAGGTGCTTTTTCCAGATCCGTTAGGACCCATAATTGCATGAACTTCTCCAGGTTTTATCTCGAGGTTTAGTCCATTTAAAATTGACTTATCATTCACTGAAGCTTTTAAATTTTGTAATTGTAACATTATCCAACACTCCCTTCTAAGCTAATAGAAACTAATTTTTGTGCTTCGACAGCAAATTCCATTGGAAGTTGCTGCAAGACTTCTTTGCAGAAACCATTGACTATAAGGCTTACTGCTTCCTCTTGATTAAGTCCTCTCTGATTACAATAAAATAATTGATCTTCATTTATTTTAGATGTTGTAGCTTCATGTTCGATTGTGGAAGATGAATTTTTATTTTTAATATAAGGGACAGTATGTGCTCCACATTTATTACCCATTAACAGAGAGTCACATTGAGTGTAATTTCTAGAATTTGAAGCTTTAGCGCCTATGTCTACTAGTCCTCTATATGTGTTATCAGCTTGACCAGCAGAAATTCCTTTTGAAATAATTTTACTTTTTGTATTTTTGCCTAAATGTATCATTTTAGTGCCAGTATCTGCCTTTTGATGATTGTTGGTTATAGCTATAGAATAAAATTCACCTACCGAATTATCACCCTGTAAAATGCAACTTGGATATTTCCATGTAATCGCAGATCCAGTTTCTACTTGAGTCCACGAAATTTTTGAATTTTTTCCTCGGCAAGCACCCCTTTTTGTAACAAAATTATATATTCCACCGATTCCGTCTTTATCTCCTGGATACCAATTTTGTACAGTTGAGTATTTTATTTCTGCATCATCCAACGCTACCAATTCTACGTTAGCTGCATGAAGTTGATTTTCATCTCTCATAGGAGCAGTACAACCTTCCAAATAACTAACGTAGCTTCCTTTATCTGCGATAATAAGAGTTCTCTCAAATTGACCTGTTCCTGAAGCGTTAATTCTAAAATAAGTGGAAAGCTCCATTGGGCATCTTGTATTCGGGGGAATGTAAACAAAAGAACCATCTGTAAAAACTGCGGAATTGAGTGTTGCAAAATAGTGATCGCTTATTGGAATTACAGAACCTAAATATTTTTTTACTAATTCAGGATGTTTTTGTATTGCTTCTGAGATAGGGCAAAATATTATTCCTTTTTTATCAAGTTCACCTTTAAAAGTTGTTGCTACGGAAACGGAGTCAAACACAGCGTCTACAGCAACTCCACTTAACCTTTTTTGCTCATTAAGCGGTATACCCAATTTTTTGTATGTTTCTATAAGTTTTGGGTCAACCTCATCCAAACTTTTTGGTTTATTTTTCATACTCTTAGGAGCAGAATAATAATATAAATTTTGATAATCTATTTCTGGATACTTAGGTTTTTGCCAGTTAGGTTCTTTCAAAATTTTTAACCTATTAAAAGCTTTTAATCTCCATTCTAACATCCATTGAGGTTCTTTCTTAATTTTTGAAATAAATCTGATAGTTTCCTCTGATAAGCCTTTTGGAGCTTTAAAGTTCTCTATTTCTGTAGTGAACCCATATTTATATTCTTGATTTTTGAATTCTTCTTTTTTCATAATTTTAATTATTTTTAGCTAAATCTTGCAATTTTACTTTTTCAAAAAATCCATTTATATGTTGATCTAACTGGTCCCATAAATTATGTGTAATACATTTTGTAGATTTATTATTACAACCTTTCTTCGAGTTTTTTTTACAATTTAGAGTTTTAACTTCTTCATCCACAGCATAAATAATATTTGATAATCTGATTTCTGATGCTGGTTTTTCTAAAATGTATCCACCATTAGCTCCTCTAGAACTTTTAACTAATTTATTATCTTTTAATTTTATAAAAATTTGTTCGAGATAAGCTAAAGATATGTTTTGTCTAATAGATATTTCCGACAAACTAATAGGGCCGTTGCTAGCATTAGATGCTAAGTCTGCCATAGCCATAACTGCGTATCTTCCTTTATTTGTAAGTTTCATAATTTTTGTTGTATTACAATAGTTTTAGTAGAATTCCTACTTATTTAGTAAGGATTAAAAAAAAAAATTTGTCGCATAAAAACGTGCTATAACTCTGTACTTTTATTTTTAATAATAATCATTATCAATTATGAAACCAAAAAGTTTAGAGATTTTTATTCCTGGCCCTGCTGGTAGACTAGAAGCTAAATATTATAAAAATCCAAAATTTGGTTCTCCAGTAGCTATCGTATTACATCCTCATCCACAATATGGTGGCACCATGAATAACAGAATTGTACAATTAATGTATAACATTTTTTTAGAAAACGGATTTTCAGTAATTAAAGTAAATTTTAGAGGAGTTGGAAAAAGCGAAGGAGTTTTTGATAACGGTTTGGGTGAACTTTCTGATGCTGCTGCTGCTTTAGATTGGATTGAAAGACAAAACTTAGATTATAGTCAATGCTGGGTATCAGGATTTTCTTTTGGATCTTTAATATGTATGCAACTTATTATGAGAAGGCCGGAGGTAAACAATTTCATTGCTGTTTCTCCTCAACCAAACGTTTACGATTTTTCTTTTTTAGCTCCCTGCCCAACTTCAGGACAGGTAATATACAGCGAAAATGATGAATTGGTAACAAAAGACAGTATTACAGAATTAGATAATAGAATTAAAAGCCAAAAAGGTGTGGATGTGATTTTTTCAAAAATAAAAAATTCCAATCATTTTTTTAAAAATAAAGAAAAAGACCTAGCCTTAGAAATCGAAAAATATCTTAAAGATAAAACAGCTTTAATTTAATTTTCTATAATTTCACCTCCACTACAAGGCTGTTTACAGTTTGTTGTGTTAGGAAAACTTATTGGAAGTTTTTTATAAGATCTTATAGCTAAAAAAGCAAATGCTTGTGACTCTACGAAGTCTCCATTAATTTCGTATTCATCGATCAATTTAACTTGTATTCCTCTAGGAATATATTCTTTTATAGAGTCTAAAAGATTTTTATTTTTCCTTCCTCCGCCACAAATAAGTATCTCTTTAATTTTATTTTCTGAACCAAGCGATAATGATAATGATTCACCAATTATGCTTGCAGAGAAATCTGTGAGTGTTTTAGCGCCATCTTCTAAAGTTAAGCCCCTTGAAAAAGAAATATCAAAATCGTTTGTATCAAATGAAAGTTTGTCTTTATTAATTCTATTTGAATAAAGTTCTTGAGCTTGTTCAAAAATTATCTCATTTCTTTTTCCAATAGATGCTAGATAACCATCTTTATCGTATTTTTTGTTAGAATTACTTCTTATCCATGAATCGATCAAACAATTTCCGGGTCCAATATCTTTACTTATTATCTTAGTAACATCAAAAGGGTCTTTAACAATAGTAATATTAGAAATTCCTCCAATATTGAGAATACATACTGGTAGTTTAATTTTTTTTTTATTTACAACTACTTGATGGAAAATTGGTGTTAGTGGAGCTCCTTCGCCTCCATTTAAAATATCGTTTTTTCTAAAATTGAAAATAATTTTTTTATTTGTAAGCTGGTTTAATAATTTTCCATCTCCCAATTGAAAAGAAATTTTTTCTTTTGAATTATGGTATATAGTTTGACCATGAAAACCTACTAATAAATCTGTTTCATTTACGGCTAAGTCTTTGACTATTTTTGCATGAAATAAAGTTATATTTCTCTCTAAATCTTTTAATTCTTTTGTTAGTTTTTTTAAGTCTAATGCTGTGACCACCCTTTCCTTTAAAAAAATTAAGTCATTAAAAATTTTAGAATCATACTCAAAGTATTTGTCTTTGATAACTTCAAATTGATCTAACCCATTAGAATTTATGATAGAAGCATCAACACCATCTCCAGATGTTCCACTCATTAAGCCTAAAGACGTATATTTTTTTTGCATATTTTTATTTATTTATAACAATTTTGGTATAATAGTAGTTTAAACAAATTGTGCTATGAAAAATAAATTTCTAATTGAAATGCAGTCTCGCGGATATCTGAGTCAATGCACAGATATTGGAAAACTAAGTGAAATTTGTAATAAAAAGTCAATTTCAGGTTATATAGGCTTTGACTGCACAGCAAGTAGCTTGCACGTAGGCAGTCTTCTTCAAATAATGATAATGAAATTGATGCAAAAATATGGCCATCGTCCAATAGTTCTACTAGGTGGTGGCACAACACTAATTGGTGATCCGTCAGGGAAAGATAATACTCGAAAAATTCTAAATGAAAATGAAATAAAAAAAAATATTAAAAGTATCAAGAATGTTTTTAAAAAAGTTCTTGATTTTTCTAACAAAAAAACAAAACCTTTATTTGTGGATAATGCTAAGTGGCTCACTAAGTTGAATTATATTAAATTCCTTAGAGAGATCGGGAGTCACTTTACTATAAATAAGATGTTAACATTCGAAAGTGTCAAATTGAGATTGGATCGAGAACAATCACTTAGTTATATGGAATTTAATTATATGATATTACAAGCATATGATTTTTACAATTTATTTAAAAAAAATAATTGTATCTTGCAAATAGGAGGATCGGATCAATGGGGAAATATTATCAATGGCGTTGATTTGATCAGAAGAATTTTAAGAAAAGAGTCATTTGGGCTAACATCTCCTTTAATTACACTAGCGTCTGGAACTAAAATGGGAAAAACAGAAAAAGGTGCGATATGGCTAAATTCAGAATTATTTTCACCATATGAATATTGGCAGTTCTGGAGAAACACGGATGATCGTGATGTTGAAAAGTTTTTAAATTTTTTTACAGAAATAAATCAGGAAAAAATCAAAAAACTTTGTAATGAAGAAAAAAATATAAATAATCTCAAGATTTTACTTGCAAACAAAGCAACAAAAATTCTACATGGACTTAAGGCTTCCCAAGAGGCAGAAAAAACTGCTAAAGAAACCTTTGAAAGCAAAGGTATTGGATCAAACCTTCCTGTAATAGAAGTAAGATCATTAGATTTAAAGAAAGGAATTAATCTTTTAGATTTCTTGTCAGTAAATAAAGTTGTTTCGTCTAAGAGTGAAGCAAGAAGAGTAATAGATAATAAGGGTATGAAAATAAACGATGTATTATTAAATGATTATAAAAAAATTATAAAAGACAATGATTTTAAAGAAAAAAGATTAAAAATTTCTTTAGGAAAAAAGAAACATTATTTAATCAAGGTAATTTAGAATTTTTTCTTTTGTCAATAATTTTTTGAATAAATCGTGGAGTAATTGTTCTTATCGGGTTGATTGTAGTTTTGACTTTTCCAGGGGGTCCTTTAAGTTTAAAACTTATTCCAAATAATCCTTCACCCACTTCTTTAGGAATAACTATATCTCCAATAACTGGTATTTTGGAAATCAATTTATTTAAAGTTTTAGCTGGAACCAAAGTTCCTCTTAAACTAGTCACATTTGGATCTTGATATCCCTCCATCAAAACCGAGACGCTTGGTCCGAGTGCGAGAATTTCATTAAGTTTTAATGTATCATTTATTTTTTCCATATTTATTTCTAAAATATCGAAAGATATCCCCTCACCTTCCGCTAAATCTGCCAGCCCTCCCAAATCTGCAAGTGAAAGTAATTTTACCATCCCTGGGGCATTAATAACTTTAAAATTTTCAATTAGAAGTTTTGATTTAAAAGAATTTTCCTCTATCACTGAAGAGTACAATAATTTACCACCACTTAAACCCTTAAAAAAACTGTATTCAGTTAAAAGAGGTTTCGCAATATCTGAGTAAATTTCTAAATATCTTTTATTGTCACTTTTGTTTTTCTTCATTGAAATGTCTAAAAAATTACTTTTTCCAAAATCTCCTTTTGAAGAAATCTTAGTGAAACTTCCTTTTTCAACTCTTCCTAAAAGTTTAAAATTTTTTAATTTTTCTGATAAAGGCGCAATTATATTTTGTATATCAATTTCAATATCTGTATTTAAATTTTCAAAATTATTTTTACCTGATTTATTGCTTAAAATTTTTTGTAAATTACTAGCATCAAACAGAGTGCCTTTTATCGAAATGTTTTTACCAAATAATAATGAAAAATCATTATTTTTATTACCACCATCAAAAGTTTTGACTGAAACTTTTTTTAATGATTTTAATTTATTTTCACTTATTTTAATTTCCTTTAAAATAATTGAAGTTTTATTTTCTTTATAATTAAGTTCATTAATAATATAAGAATCTTTTTGTTTCTCTAGATCAAATGAGATATTAGCAACTAAATTCTTTGGCTTTTCATAATTTACTAACTCAATTTCTATAGGCTTTTTAAATTCTGCATTTATATTAAGTTTATTTATTCCATCAATCGTATTATTTTTAAGTTTAAACGAGAGAAAATCATCTTGGTCAAAAGAGTAATCTCCGAAAAGATTAATCGATCTTTTTTTGTTGCTTAAAATAGTTTTTATTTCTGAGTTTTTAAAAACCAACTGATTAATCTTCTCCTTTAAAAAAAAGTTTTTTGGAGTATTACTAATATTTACTTCTGCTTTAATTATCTTTCCGTTATTATTATAATCATAGTTTTTTAATTTGTAAGTTTGATCAAAAGTTAATGATAATTTATTAAATAATTCTGACTCTATTACTGAAAAATTTTTAAGATAATCAAATTTAGAAAAAAACTTATCATTATTGGTTATATTTTTGTTAAATTTAATTTTACTTTTAAAATTGCTATCAATTTTAATTTCTTTTGATAGACCAATTTTTATATCACCTTCTTCTATCTTCACACTATTGGTTTGGCTGTAAAAATTTTTAATAAGTATATCGCTTTTATCTGCAAAGAATGAAAACGATGTATTTTCTAAAATTAAATCATCTAAAAAATTGGTTCTCAAATCTAAAATATTTCCTTTTGCAATAAAATCGTCCAACTGATTGTTTTTAAAATATATCTCGATTTCTGTATTTAAAATTCCTTTTTCAATATTATTGTTAATGAATCTTTTTAAGTTTGATGGCTTAAAAGAAATAGATATTTTTTTTAATTGATCTATGTTAATTTTATTTAGAACAAAATTAATTTTTTTTATTTCAGTTTCAGATTTTATTAAAGAAAAGAAATCAATATAAACTCTTATGGCATCTGCGGGTATAGAAACATTTCTGTAGTCAATTCGTGGATTATTTGTTTCTAGAAATAAACTTAGTTTTTTTATGTCAAGTTTAAACTTTATAATATTCAAACTTAGATTAATTTCTTTATTATTCTGACTTATTTTTTGTGTAATGAATGAATTAAATTTTGTAGTTTTAATTCCAGTAGTAGCTAGTAAAGTTACAAAAAAAACTACGATAGCAGAAATAAGTAAAAAAAAAATAAGTAAAAATTTTTTCATTACCGATTTTTAATACCTTCCTCTATAAATTGATCTATATTTCCATCCAGCACACTTGTTGGGTTAGTATTTTCTAATTTATTTCTTAAATCTTTAACCATTTGATATGGTTGTAAAACATATGATCTAATTTGATGCCCCCATCCTATATCTGTTTTATTGCTCAGTTCTTTTTGATTTTCCTCTTCTCTTTTTTGCATCTCATTTTCATAAAGTCTTGCTCTTAACATTTTATAGCAAGTTTCTTTATTTTTATGTTGGGATCTTTCGTTTTGGCATTGAACTACAATCTTTGTAGGTAAGTGTGTGATCCTTACAGCGCTATCTGTTGTATTTACGTGTTGGCCACCAGCGCCACTTGATCTATAAGTATCAATTCTTAAATCTTTTTCATCTATTTTAATGTTGATGTCATCGTCAATAGCTGGATAAATCCAAACACTTGCAAAACTAGTATGTCTCCTTGCTCCGCTATCAAATGGAGAAATCCTAACAAGTCTATGAACACCGGACTCTGCTCGCATCAAGCCATATAAATAATTTCCTTCTGCCTTGATGGTACATGATTTAATGCCAGCTTCTTCTCCGCGATGTTCGCTAATAATTTGATATTTATATCCTTTTTTATCAAACCACTTCATGTACATACGTCGAAGCATATCTGCCCAGTCTTGACTTTCTGTACCCCCTGCTCCTGCGTGAATTTCTAAAAAAATATTTAAATCATCATTCTCACCTGAAAGAAAACAATTGATCTCAGTTCTTCTCAATTTTAATCTTATTTCTTCAATTTTATTGTTACAATCTTTAATTGTTTCCTCATCTTTTTCTTGAGACGCCAGTTTGAATAAATCTTTTAGATTATTTACATCAATATTAATTTTTTTATATGAATTTAATATGTCTTCAAAAATCTTTTTTTGTTTAACAGTCTTTTTAACAAGATCTTTGTTTTTCCAAAAATTTTCTTCTTGTAAAGTTTTCTCTATTTCTTCTAATTTAATATTGATCTCGTTTTTATCAAAGATACCCCCTTATATTCTTTAGAGTATTTTCAATCCTAGATAATTTATTTTCAAAACTTTCCATTAATAAAACTGCCTAAATTTAACTAATGTATCACGATCACCAATTGAAATTAAATTATTATTATCGAAATTGTTAATATCTTTTCTTTTAAGAGCTTCAACAATAACTTTTTTATCGCCCGCTAATGACTTCATGCCAGTATCGTAGTTAATAGACGTAAGATAGATATTTTTCGGTATTTTAAAATTATTAAAATCCTCTTTGAATAATGCATTTTCGATGAAATCTTTAAAAATTGGTAACGCTGCTTTAGAACCTGTCTCGTACTTCCCTAGTGTTCTGGGGTTATCATACCCTATATAAACTCCAATTACTAAATTTGATGTAAAACCAATAAACCAAGCATCAAAATTATCATTCGTTGTTCCAGTTTTTCCAGCCACAGGTAATTTTAAAGATCTTAATTTTTTGGCTGTGCCTCTTTCAACTGCACCATTTAAAATTGACACCATTTGATAAGCAGTTTCCTCGCTAAAAACACGTTCACTTTTATTTACGATAATCGGATAATCTTGGGACTGGTTTATAAATTTATCACAGCCTAAACATTCTCTGCTTTTTATCCTAAATATTGTTTGGCCTCTTCTGTCTTGAATTCTTGAAATTAAATTGGGCTCTATCTTTTTTCCACCATTTACAAAAGGCGCATATGCTGATGTTAAATTTATCAAATTTGTTTCAGCTGCTCCTAATGAGACTGATAATAACTCTGGTAATTCATCATATATATTTAGCTTTTGAGATAATTCCAAAATTTTTTCTAAACCTAAAATTTTAGCTATTCTTACTGTCATTAAATTTCGTGAATATTCAATACCTTTTCTTAAAGTTGTCGGTCCATAGAATTTTTTACCATAATTCTCTGGTTTCCAATTTTTTAATCCAACTCCTTGGCTTTCTACAAAGGGCGCATCTAAAATTATTGAGTTTGGTGCAAATCCATTTTCTAAAGCTGAAGCATAAACGATCGGTTTAAAAGCTGATCCTGGTTGTCTTTTTGCTTGAGTTACTCTATTAAACTCACTTGATTTAAAATTAAATCCTCCTACCAAAGCTTTTACGTTTCCGGTAAAAGGGTCCAATACAACAATCCCTCCATTTACCTTGGGATACTGTTTTAAAGACCAGTTATCCTTTTCTTTTTTCACAAAAATGATGTCTCCAACTTTAAATTTATCATTAATTGTTTTGGTTTTTTGTAATATCCATTTTAAATTATTTAGCTGAATAGTTCCTAAAATGTTTGTATCTTTCGTTAAAGTTTTGAATCTGATTTTAGAATTGTCAAACTCAACAATTTCAGCAAAATGCCAAGATAAAGTTGGATCTAGTTTATATTTTTCAATTCTATTTTTCCAATTTGAATCTTTTATTTTATTAGTTATTGGACCTCTCCAGCCTCGTCTTTTATCATATTCCTCTATGCCTTTTCTTAAAGAATTTAAAGCTTGTTTTTGGTAATTAATATTTAAAGGAGTTTTGATACTTAATCCTTGAGAATATAGTTTTTCAAAACCATAATTGTTGTTTACTGACCTTCTAACCTCTTCAGTATATGAGTTTGCTTCATTAACTATTTCAATTTTTCTTTTTTTTAAAATCAATTTTGAATTTTTAAATTCGTCTAATTCTTTTTTTGAAATAAAGTTATTTTCTCTTAAGTTTTCTAAAACTAAATTTCTTCTGAACTTTCCTACTTCAGGATATTTATAAGGGTTGTATTTACTAGGTGCCTTAGGTAGTGCTGCTAGTAAAGCAGCATCTGGGTAGTTTAGTTCTTTAATTGATTTATCAAAATATTCTAAACTAGCTGCAGCTATTCCATAAGTTCCTTGTCCAAGATAAATTTGATTTAAATAAAGTTCTAAAATTCTTTCTTTAGAATAGGCCCTCTCTATTCTGAAAGCTAATATAGCTTCTTTAATTTTTCTTTTTAAAGATACTTCGTTATTCAAAAGAAAATTTTTTGCTACCTGCTGAGTAATTGTTGATGCACCTTCTAGTCTTTTATTTTGTGATATATTTTTTAAATTTTTGATTGTTGCCCTTAAAATTCCTTTTGCATCAATCCCTGGATGTGTAAAAAAATTTTTATCCTCAGCTGACAGAAATGAATTAATTACTTTTTTAGGTATAGACTCGTAGGGTACAAAAAGTCTTTTTTGCAAAGCATATTCAGCTATTAATTTTCCATCTTCTGAATAAACTCTACTTGAGATGGGAGGTTGGTAGTTAGATAATTTTTTATAATCCGGTAATCCTATAGAAAAGTACCAAAGCGTTGAAAAGCTAAACAATAATACAAGTATAACGAATGAAATTATAAATTTTGCTGAAAAATTGATAAATTTTAACATTTATTCATTTTATTAATAAATTAGACTTTCTTTAGGCATTTAGAGTTTAATTAACTGTATTTATATTAAAAAACGTATAAAATAGAAATATGACAATTATAAAATTTACAGATTTCAAAAAATTAAAAGGAATTCAATTAAAATGGAAAAAAATTTATATATTGATGCTTCGCATCCGAATGAAACTCGTATTGTTCTCAAATCAGAAAATTCAATTGAAGAATACGAATTTGAAGATAAGAACAATTTAAACTTTAAAAACAATATTTATCTCGGTACCATAAGTAGAGTGGAGCCTTCCTTGCAGGCCGCGTTTGTAAACTTTGGAAGAGATAGACATGGTTTTCTTGCATTTAATGATATTCAATCTGATTATTATCAATTGCCTTCAGAAGATAAAGAAAAAATTAGAATAGCAGAGGAAAAAATAAGGGAGGACCTAAAAAATAAAGCAGTTGAGACTTCCGAAGAAAATAATGAAATAAACAATAATGTAGGACAAATAGATCAAAAAAACTTTGAGGAAACTAATAATAACCAGATAGATGAAAGTGAAAAATTAGATAATAATAAAATTAGTAAAGATAACGAAACACAAAAAAAAAATTATAGAGATGAGGTAAAATCAAAATTTGGAATTAAAAGGTATAGAATCCAAGAAGTTATTAAACCAGGTCAAGTTATACTTGTGCAAGTTATAAAAGAAGAAAGAGGACAAAAAGGGGCTGCATTAACAACTTTTATTTCTTTGGCTGGGAAGTACATGGTTCTTATGCCAAATACTCCAAAAGGAGGTGGAATATCAAGAAAGATTTTTAATTCTATAGATCGGCAAAAAATAAGAGATATTCTTTCTGAAATTCAAATTCCAAAAAGTATGGGGGTGATTGTTAGAACTGCAGGTGCAAATAAAACCAAAAATGAAATTGAGAAAGATTTTCAAAGTACTTTGAAAACTTGGGAGACGATAAAGGATAAAGCTTTAGAGTCTAATGCGCCCTCTTTAGTTTATGAAGAGGGAGATATTATAAAAAGAACTTTAAGAGATATTTACGATAATGAAACAAAAAATATCTACATAGAGGGAAATGAAGCTTATCAAAAAGCAAAAAAATTTATGAAGGACCTTATGCCTAAATATTTAAAAAATATTAAAAAATACCGCGGTAAAATTCCACTTTTCCATGATGCAAAAATTGAAAAGGAATTAAATAATATTTATGAGCCAACTGTTAAGCTTAAATCCGGAGGGTATCTAGTCATTAATCCAACTGAAGCTTTAGTAGCAATTGATATTAATTCCGGCCAATCAACAAAACAGATCAATATTGAGAAAACTGCTTTAAATACAAATCTTGAAGCAGCAGAAGAAATAGCCCACCAAATTAAGTTGAGAGATTTATCTGGACTTATTGTAATAGATTTTATTGATATGATGAATTTTTACAATAGACGAATAGTAGAAAAAAAAATGAGAGAGAGTATAAGAAAAGATAGAGCAAGAATCCAAATTGGAAGGATTAGCAATTTTGGTCTTCTTGAAATGACAAGACAAAGATTAAGAGAGGGATCTATTAAATGGGAAACACAATTATCTTTTGAGTCTTTTGCGCAAAAAATTATTAAAAAGATACAACATTTAGCTTTTACCGATAAGGTTAAATTAATCAAAACTTACGTGCCTGAAAAGGTTAAATTGCTTATAGAAAATAGTTTTGTAGAAGAGTTAAAATACTTTCAAAAAAAATATTCACTTAAATTCGAGATTTTATCAGATGAAAAATTCATAATACCAGAATATAAAATTGAATTATTAAATAAATCAAAGAAAATAATAAATTCATTTGAAAATTTCAAAGGAGTAAAATTTAAAGAGGAAATCAAAAAAATTAAGATCAAAGATATAAAACAATCAAAGAAAACTAAGTCGATTAACAAGAAGGTTAAAACAAAAAAAATATTAAGAACTTTATGGATACGGAGAAAAAAAAAGTTAAATTAAACCCTTCAATGGAGAGCTTGGTGAAGCAAAAAATTTTTTCTTCATTCTGCCCGCCAAAAAAGAATTTCTTCCTGATATAACTGCATCTTTAAATGCCTTAGCCATTATAATTGGATTTTTTGAATTTGCTATTGCACTATTAATAAGCACTCCATCGCAGCCTAATTCCATTGCAATTGTTGCGTCAGAAGCTGTTCCAATTCCTGCATCAACTATGACTGGAACTTTAGATTTTTTAATAATTAAAGAAATATTTACTTTATTTTGCAATCCAAGTCCTGAGCCTATCGGTGAAGCTAAAGGCATTATTGCAGATGCTCCTGAATCCTCTAATTTTTTTGCTAATAAAGGATCGTCTGTACAGTATACCATCACTTTAAATCCCTCTTTTACCAAAATTTTTGTCGATTTAATTGTTTCGATCATATTTGGATAAAGTGTTTTTTTATCTCCAAGAACCTCTAACTTAACTAATTTCCACCCGCCCATCTCTCTAGCAAGCCGTAATGTTCTTAAGGCTTCTTCTGAGCTATAACATCCGGCAGTATTTGGTAATAAAATAATTTTTTTTGGATTAATGTAATCTGTTAATAATGGTTTTTTTTTATCTGTTATATTAACACGTCTTACTGCAACTGTAACCATGTCTGCACCGGAAGCTTTGATGGCTTGAGCAGTTTCCTTAAAATTTTTATATTTTCCAGTACCAACAATTAATCTGGACTTAAGTTTTTTATTTGATATTTTTAAAAAATCATTTTTCAATTTACCCACCACCTATAAAATGCACTATTTCTAATTTGTCGTTATTTTGCAGATATTTATTTTTATATTTTATCTTTGGCAAAATGACACCGTTATATTCAATCGCTATCCTCTTATTGTTTAATTTATATTTTTTCAATAAATCCATTATGGATAATTTTGATTTAATAGTGATTCTTTTACCATTTAATTGTATTTTTGCCATAATTCAGTTAATCAATGCTAATAATAAATACCAATGAAAAAAATTATAATTCTTAATGGTCCAAATCTCAACCTTTTAGGTGAAAGAGAAAGAAAACAATATGGAAGTTTTACACTTAAAGATATAGAAAAAAAATGTAAGGATTTTGCAGATAAAAACAAATTAAGAGTAACTTTGTATCAGTCAAATATTGAGGGCGAAATTGTAGATAAAATTCAAGAGTCTAGAAATGAGTATAATGGTTTAATTATCAATGCTGGTGGATATACTCATACTTCTGTTGCGATCCACGATGCCCTTAAAATTTTAAAAATTCCAATTATAGAATTACATATAAGTAATATTTACAATAGAGAAGATTTCAGGCATAAATCGTTAATAAGTAGAGTTTCTAGTGGTGTTATTTGTGGATTTGGGGCAAATGGTTATATAATGGCACTTCAAGCAATGGAAGAATATATTGATAAATGAAAATTGATAAAAAATTAATAAAAGAACTAGTAGATAATTTAAAAGAGTTTGGTCTTACAGAGTTAGAATATCAAGATGGGCAAACAAAAATTAAGGTTTCAAAAGCTTCAAAGATAGTTGAGGGTTTAAAAACTGGAGCAGTAGTATCTCCTAATAAGTCTGTCTTAAAAAATTCCGATGATAACGATGGTATAAGAATTAAATCACCGATAATTGGCACGGCTTACTTAGCTCCAGAACCTGGTGCAAAAAAATTTGTTGAAGTTGGAGATAAAATTAAAAAGGGCCAAACGGTAATGATTGTTGAGGCTATGAAAACAATGAATCACGTTCCATCAACAAATGATGGTGAAGTCAAAAAAATTTTAGTCGAGGATGGTCAGCCAGTTGAATTTGGACAATCATTAATTTTGCTTAAATAAAATGTTCAAAAAAGTTTTGATAGCTAACAGGGGTGAAATAGCTGTTAGAGTAATTAGGGCTTGTAAAGAATGGGGTATTAATACAGTTGCTGTTCATTCTGATGTTGATTCTGACTCCATGCATGTCAGACTTGCAGATGAAAGTGTTTGTATTGGATCTCATCAACCACAAAATAGTTATTTAAATATTTCATCAATAATGTCAGCAGTCGACTTAACCGGTGCTGAAGCAATACATCCTGGATATGGTTTTTTATCTGAAAACGCCAAATTTTCAGAAATAGTAAGCAAGCATGGAATTAAATTTATTGGACCAAGCGCAGAAATTATCTCAAAAATGGGAGACAAAATTGAAGCTAAGAGAATAGCAAAAAAGTATGGTTTACCAGTTATTGAAGGATCGGAAGGAGGGGTAAAATCTTTTTCTGAAGCTAAATCAATTTGTAAGGAAATTGGTTATCCAGTATTAATCAAAGCTGCTGGAGGTGGAGGTGGCAAAGGTATGAAAATTGTAGACGATGAAAGTAAACTAGAAAACTTATTTTTAACAGCCAAAACGGAGGCTAAAAAATTTTTTGGTAATGATGAGTTATATATAGAAAAGTATTTTAAAAACCCAAGGCACATAGAGGTTCAAATTATGTCAGGTAAAAATAAGACAGTGCATTTAGGAGAAAGAGATTGCTCAGTTCAAAGAAGACATCAAAAACTAATTGAAGAAACCCCCAGCCCAGTGCTAACTGAAAAACAGAGGAAAGATCTTTTAGAAAAAACCGTAAAAATGGTAGAACAAATTAATTACGAAGGAGCTGGAACAGTTGAGTTTATATATGAAGACGGTAAGTTCTATTTTTTAGAAATGAACACGAGAGTTCAAGTTGAACATCCAGTAACAGAGGTTCAAACTGGAATAGATATAGTTAAAGAACAGCTGTGGATTGCCCATTCGGGAAATACAGCGCTTAATCAAAGTGATATAGATCCAAGAGGTCATTCAATAGAGTGCAGAATAAATGCTGAAAATCCAGCTTTAGATTTTCAACCAAGCCCTGGCACAATAAGTGTTTGTCACCAGCCATCAGGTTTTAGAACAAGAGTTGATGGTTCTGTTTTTCAGGGTTGCAAGATCACTCCTTATTATGACAGTTTAATAGCTAAAGTAATATGTAAAGGTAGAAATAGAACTGAGGCTATACAAAGAACTTTAAGATCTTTGGATGAATTCGTTTTAGAAGGTATAACAACAACTATCGAATTGCATAAAAAAATTCTCAATCATAAAAAGTTTATAAACTCAGATTTTGATACAAATTGGTTGTCAAAAGAAAAATTTTTTTAGACGTTACAATTAACAAGTTGTAAATCGTAAATAGCATGGTCAAAAGGTGTAAGATTAGGGTCTGATGCAAACGTCCATCCATTAAATATAAAAACTTTCTCATTTTCACTTTTTGATAGATCTTTCACTTGCATATAGGCTACATCATCTAGAATATTGTTATTCTTTACTTTTCCACATTTAAGAATTTTTATTTCAAGTGGTCCAAATTTTTTTGGTTCATTTAACTTTACAAAAATTTTTGAAGATTTTGCAGTAATTTTATCCAAGCCTATTAAAATTGCATTTGAATTCATGTTTTCTTTAAAAAGTTTTTTTTTCTTTTGTATGGTTTTACTATTAGATTGGTTATCATTTTTTAAGTCAGGATCTTCATAACTTGGTTTAAGTTTCTCTATGTTAAGTAATGGAGTAGAAATAATACTATTTTCTGCAAAAGAGTGAGGAGAAAATAAAAAAAAACAATAAATAAATAAAAGCTGTAAATTATTTCCAAGTTTCATATTTTTTCTGAACATTGTTTTTTTTAATTTTTACTGGTCTATATTTTTCGTTTGTGCCAGTTTTATTTTCTAAATGTTTTTTTTGCCATTTATATTTCTTTTTCTCATTATGTTCTGGAATTTTGTCTATAGTATGATGCATCCAAAGGTACCAGCTAGAGGTAATTTTTGTAGCGTCTATTTCTTTCGAGTAAATTACCCACCTTTCATTTTTTTTGTTTTGATAATACTTATTTCCAAATTCATCTTTTCCTACTAATTTTCCTGTAAAAAAAGTTTTAATTAAAGTTCCTAATGTTTGTTTGTTCCACCAAGTAAAAAAAATTTTCATATTTGAAATTTTAAATCCACACAATCAATAAGTGTATTTATTTATAAATAGACACACTTGAAAATTAATATATATCTTTAGTTAACTAGATTCCATAAATTTATGAAAAAATATATTGTTGAAACCTTTTATACCTGTACATTTAAAACTGTACACAAACTGAATGATTTAAACGATCAAGAATTATCAAAAATTGATAATCGTAAAGATGGAGAGGTTGAGGTTATAGACGTAAAATTAAATAATAGAAAAACGAAAAAAATTGGCGACGACAAAGGCATAGAGAATAAAAAAAAGTTAGTAACCGATACTGCTGCTAAAGAAATTTCAGGCAAATTACTTAAAAATGATAACGCTAAAATAATTAATAATTCATTAGAGGCTAAAGTTAAAAATAATACTAGATTTAAAATGCCAGATAGACGCAAAGGATACATTCAAAAAGCCCAGATAGGAGATCATAAAGTTTATTTACACACTGGCGAATATGACGATGGAAAAATTGGTGAAATATTTATTGATACGAATAAAGAGGGAGAATTAGTGAAGGCGATGATGAATAATTTTGCTATAGCAATTTCTTTAGGCTTACAATATGGGGTACCTTTAGATGAGTATGTAGATGCTTTCATTGATACAAAATTTGAACCATCCGGAAAAGTGATAGGCAATGATAGAATTTTAAGTGCCTCCTCAATTCTTGATTACGTTTTTAGAGAGCTTGCAATTTCTTACCTTGGAAAAGAAGATTTAGCTCATACTCCTACCATCGCTAGATCTGAAAATTTAGATGATGAGGGAACTGACGATAAATTTCTTAAAATTGTCAAAAATATAACATCAAAAGGTTTTGTAAGAAGCAACTACAAGGAAAAACTTGTTGATCTTTCTGACGTAAGAATAAATCTTAAAAGTAAAAATTAACTTTTCTTTATATCTAATTTTATGCCTAATTCTTTTAATTGTTTATCATCAACACTTGTGGGTGCCTGCATCATCAAGTCTTGAGCATTTTGATTTAGTGGAAATAAAGTAACTTCTCTTATATTTATTTGATCTGCAAGTAACATTACTATTCTATCAATTCCTGGGGCTATCCCTCCATGAGGTGGAGCGCCGTAACTAAGGGCGTTAATCATACCGCTAAATTTTTTATCGACTTCGTCCTTCTGATATCCAACAACAGAAAACAATTTATACATGAGATCAGGAATATGGTTTCTGATTGCTCCTGAAGAAAGCTCCACTCCATTACAAACGATATCATATTGAAATGCTTTCATTTCGAGAGGCTTATTGAAGTTAAGATCTTTAATTTCACCCTGAGGCATAGAAAAAGGATTATGACTAAACACAATTTTATTAGTCTTTTCATCTAATTCAAACATTGGATAATCAACTATCCAGCAAAAAGCAAATTTATCATCTTCGATTAAATTAAGATCTTTTGCTATTTTGTCTCTTGCTAATGATAAAATTTTTTCAACTTCCCTTTCTTTCCCACAAGCTAAAAAAATACTGTCTCCAATAGAAATATTACTTATTTTCATTAGCTCTTTTAGTGACTCCTCACTAAAAAATTTCCCCACAGGGCCCTTACCAGTAATTTTATCATTTTTTTCTAAGGTAAAGTATGCCAAACCAGATGCTCCCTGATCTTTAGCCCATTTATCAATATTATCAAAAAAACTTCTTGCTTTATCTTTTGTGTTTTTTGTAACTATCGCTCTAACGACAGAACCATCCTTCACCAATTGTTTAAATATCTCAAACTTTACATCATCTCTGCTAAAAAGAAATGTAACGTCTTGAATAATTAATGGATTTCTTAAGTCGGGCTTATCAGTTCCATATTTTAACATTGAGTCCTTAAAGGGAATACGGGGAAACTTTTCGTACATCATCTTTTTATTTGAAAATACTTTGAATAAATTTATCATTAATTTTTCAACTACATTAAAAACGTCCTCTTGTTCAACAAACGACATCTCCAAATCTAATTGATAAAACTCACCAGGGCTTCTATCTGATCTTGCATCCTCATCTCTAAAACACGGAGCTATTTGGAAGTATTTATCAAAACCAGAAACCATAATAAGTTGTTTAAATTGTTGGGGTGCTTGCGGTAAAGCATAAAATTTTCCCGGATTTAATCTACTTGGTACTAAAAAATCTCTTGCACCTTCTGGACTTGAAGAGGTTAAAATTGGAGTTTGATACTCAAGAAATCCAATTTTAAACATTTCACTTCTGATGAAAGAAATTACTTTTGATCGTAAAATTATATTTTCATGCATTTCATTTCTTCTTAGATCTAAAAATCTGTATTTAAGTCTCAAATCTTCTGGATAATCTTGATCTCCAAAGACAGGAATTGGAAGTTCCTTAGCCTCTGATAAAATTTCAACCGTTTTAATACTTACCTCAATTTTTCCAGTTTTTAATTCTAAATTTTCTGTGCCTTTAGATCTTCTTACTACTTCCCCAGATATTTTTAAAACTGACTCTGGTTTAGTTTTTTCTAATAAGTTGAAATATTGACTATTATTCTCAATAACACACTGGGTAACGCCATAGTGGTCTCTAAGATCTAGAAATAATAGATTACCGTGGTCTCTCTTGCGGTGAAGCCAACCTGAAAGTACAATATTTTTTTTAATATCTTTTTCGCCTAATTCTACACAAGTATGAGTTCTAAATTTGTTCATTTATTTAGTACTTTTTTTATTAAATTAATATTTATCGATTTTCCAGATGATAATGAAAAGTCATCAACATCTTTTAAAAAACTTATCATTTTATCATATGATCTCTCTACATTTTTAATTATGTAGTCACATATTTTAGGATCAAGATTAACCTGTTTATCAGAAAAAGATTTCATAACAATTACCTTTAACAAATCATCAGTGGGTAAGTCGATACCCATCGATAAGAAACTACTCATTCTAGATTTTAAATCATTTAATTTAAATTCAAAATTTTTTATTGGTTTTAAACTGTTAATCAAAATAAAATTATCTAGTTGTTTTGATTGATTTAACAACGAATATAGTAATTTATCTTCTATTTCATATTTAAAACTATCAATAATTAAACAGTCAAAACTTTCTAATTTAGATATTACTGAGTCATCAATATCTTTTGTGTTTACTATGACTACCTTCTTAATTTTTTTCTCCAATATTTTTGATAAGTGAGTTTTTCCTGACCCAGATGGACCATAAACGTTAAGCCATTTGCTTGGCCAGTTAGGCCAACTCTCTATTAATTTATATGCTGAAAAATTATTACTAGAAACATAAAAATCTTGATGAAAATATTCGGTCTTAAAGGGAAACTTAAAAGTCAATTGGCTCATTAAATAAATTTTAAACTCCATTCATCTGCTATTAGTTCTAATACAATATCTTGCTCTTTTAATTGACTTTTTATTTTATTGATATTCCCCAAATATTTTATTTTTAATAGAACATATTTTTGATTGAACTCTTGAACATACAAATTTTCAATTAGATCAATTTTTTGAATTCTCTTATTTAGCTCTACTAAATTATTTTTTTTATTAAGTAAGAATTTAATATTTATAAAAGATGGAGTTCTTATGTCGATAAGATTTTGGGACTTTATTAGGTTTACAATTTCTTTTTTTGTATAAATAATAATATTATCATAAAATTCTTTATCTTGTTTCTGGTTTTTTTTAATCACAAAACTTTTATTGATATTTTTACCCATTATATTTGTCTTTAAAAAAATTCGATATTCATTAAGTTTCTTTTCTTCTATTAATACCAGGACAAAATTTTTTTTTGAGTATTCTTGAAAAATATTTCTGATGTCAACATTCAGCAAGTCATCTTTTAATTGATTTATATTTTGAAGAATTTCGATATTCTCTAAAGGTAAAATAAACTCAATTAGTTCATCATGATTAATTTCATTCCATTTTTCATAAAAATAATTTTGGTTATAGACATAAAGCTGATCCTTTTTTTTATGAATAGGTAAAAAATATATTTCATATTGAGATAAATCTGAGTACGAAATTTCATAATTATAAAATAAGTCATGTACTTTTTCTTTATCAAAAAAAATATTGAAAATTTTCTTTATTTCATTATTTTTTTGATTTTCGATAGTCTCAGCAATTTGATAGTATGCAACTAGAGTTTTTATTTTATTAAAATTTAAACCTTTAAGTTTACTTAAGTCCTTTTCTAATAAAACTTTATTAATAAGTTCCTGAAAACCTTTTTTTATAGCCTGGTTAGCTAATACCTCATTATTTGTATTAAAATTATTTGATACCTC
The DNA here is from genome assembly GCA_902536385.1 of uncultured Pelagibacteraceae bacterium. Classification (GTDB taxonomy): domain Bacteria; phylum Pseudomonadota; class Alphaproteobacteria; order Pelagibacterales; family Pelagibacteraceae; genus Pelagilacustribacter. Next base: position 98,974 of record CACAWY010000001.1, on the reverse strand, counting down.
AATATTATTCACATTAAACAACGTTGTTGAAGATAAAACATTTCCAGTTTTTAAAAAAATAACTAAAATAATCACTATAAAATTAAAACTTTTCATAAAAGAACAAATATCATTTAATTAATGAAAAAAACGCAAAATAGTTATAAAAAAAGCGGTGTTAATATTTCATTAGCTAATAAGTTTGTAAACAATATCCATAAATTATCAAAAAAATTTGGCAAAAAAACGAAAAATTCTTTCAGTAGGGATAACATTGGCAGTTTTGGTTCTTTATTCGATATAAGTAAAATTAAAATCAAAGATCCAGTAATTGTCTCCTGTACAGACGGAGTTGGCACAAAAATTGATTTAGCAAATAAATTAAAAAAATTTGATACAATTGGAGTTGATTTAGTTGCAATGTGTGTAAATGATTTGGTTGTTCAAGGCGCAAAACCACTTTTTTTTTTAGATTATATTGCTATTGGAAAATTAAATATTAAAAAAACTCAAAAAATTTTAAAAGGCATAATAAAAGGATGTAAATTGTCTGATTGTGATTTAATCGGTGGAGAAACAGCTGAAATGCCAGGTATTTATTCTAGAGAAAATTTTGATTTAGCAGGTTTTAGTGTTGGAATAGTTTCAAAAAGAAAAATTTTAAGTAAAAAAAATGTTAACACAAATGACGTGATCTTAGGTATACCTTCTAGCGGAGTACATTCAAATGGTTTCTCATTAATTAGGTCAATAATTAAAAATAATAGTGTGCCCTTAAAAATAAAAAGAGATTTGTTAACTCCAACAAAAATTTACTCTAAAGAGATCTTAAAGTTGGTAGATAAAAAATTGATAAATGCCTCTGCACATATCACAGGCGGTGGGCTAATAGAAAATTTACTACGATCAGTTCCGGATAAATATTCAATTGAAATTGATTTATCAAAAATTAAGATAAAAAGTATTTTTAAATGGATTAAAAGTAAAAATATAGCTGACCAAGAAATGATTAGAACATTTAATTGTGGCATTGGCTTTTGTTTGATTTTACCAAAAAAAAACGTAAAAAAAATAAAGCGTTTTTTTTCAAAAGAATATATGCCCTACGAAATAGGAAAAATAGTTCTAAAATCCAAAAAAATAAATCTCTATAACTCTTTAAAATGGTAAAAAAAAATGCTTGTGTTTTCATTTCAGGTGAAGGAACAAACTTAAAAAATCTTATTAGGAGATCAAGAGATTATTGTTTTCCAATCACGATTAAATTAGTTGTTTGTAATAACCCAAAGGCTAAAGGAATAAATCTGGCCAAAAAGTATTCAATTCCTCATATAATAATTGATACAAAACTTAGAAATTTTGAAAATTATATTTTAAAAAATTTAAGAAAATATAGAATATCTATAATTTGTTTAGCCGGTTATATGAAAATTATCTCAAAAAATTTCATAAGAAACTACAGAAAAAAAATAATAAATATACACCCTTCTCTGCTTCCAAAGTTTAAAGGCTTAAATACTTTCTCAAGAGTTCTAAAAAAAAAAGAAATTAAAACAGGCTGTACTGTGCATTACGTAAATGAAAAACTTGATGCTGGTAGAATAATCTCTCAAAAAAGCTTTTATATTCTGCCAGATTTTAATGAAAAGGATGTTAAAGATAGAACTCAAAAACTTGAATACTTGGCTTATCCTGAAGCAATCTTAAAAATTTTTAGGATTAGTTCTTAAAAAAAAACTCGATCTCTTTTTTTGCATTTTCAGCTGAGTCTGAACCATGCACTGAATTTTTATCAATTGAAATTCCATATAATTTTCTTATTGTGTTTTCTTTAGCATTCTTTGGATCAGTTGCTCCCATCAATTTTCTATTCTTTGAGATTGCGTCTTCACCTTCAAGTATCAATACTACTATTGGGCCTGAAGATAGGTATGAGCATAAATCATTATAAAAAGGTTTCGATTGATGGACTTTGTAAAATTCAGCTGCCTCTTCTTTAGTGATATGTATTTTTTTATTATCTTTAATACTTAAATTATTTTGAATAAAAATTGATTTGATATCTTCAATTAAATTTCTTTCAACAGCGTCTGGTTTAATTATAGATAGAGTTTGTTCAGGGCTATTCATAATAATCCTCTATTAATTGATTTAATAATCTTACTCCGAACCCGGTTGCTCCTCCTGAATTTAGTGCTCCACCATATTTAGAAAAAGCCATTCCAGCTATATCTAAATGAGCCCAGGGAGTTTTATTTAGGATAAATCTTTGCAAAAATTGAGCAGCTGTAGTTGAACCTGCTCCACCAACATAATTTATATTTTGAACATCAGCATTTTTTGAATTCATTAACTTATCGTAGTTCTTGTGCAGGGGCATTCTCCAAACTTTTTCCTCAACAGTCTCACCGGCTTTAAAGATTTGTTTTGATAAATTATCATCATTTGAGAATAGACCAGCGTATTCCGATCCTAAACAAACAATTATCGCTCCGGTTAAAGTAGCTAAGTCAACAATAAATTTTGGTTTGAATTTTTTCTCTGTAAATGTCAAAGCATCAGCAAGGACTAATCTTCCCTCAGCATCAGTATTAAGTATTTCGATTGTTTTACCGCTAAAAGATTTGACTATATCTCCAGGTCTTTGCGCATTTCCACTTACCATATTTTCCACAAGTCCAACTACACCTACTGCATTAATTTTTGCTTTTCTTAATGCTAAGCTTTTCATTAAACCGACAACAGTAGCTGAGCCGGCCATATCGTAAGTCATATCTTCCATAAATTTTGCAGGTTTTAAAGAATAGCCACCTGTGTCAAAACAAACACCCTTACCAACAAAAGCTAAAGGTTTTGAATTATTTTTTGCTCCATTCCATTCCATTGTAACAAGGTAAGAACCTCTTATACTTCCTTGACCCACCCCTAGTAAAGCATGCATACCTAATTTTTTTAATTTTTTTTCATCGTATACATTTATTTTTAAACCATCTTTTTTTAATGAATTAATTCTTTTAGCATATTCATCTGGATGCAAAACATTACCTGGTTCGGAAACTAAATCTCTTGCATAAAAAGCACCCTCTTCTAAAGCTTTAAATTTTAATTGATTACTTAATGAAGGCTTATTCTTATCGCCTAATATATTTAAAGAAATATTTATTACTTCTTTTTTCGTTTTATACTTATTAAATTTATATGATTTTAATTTGAGGCCATGTAAAAAATGACCTAAAAAAATGTTTTGCTTAGTAAAAATACTTTCAGAGATGATGAAGTATTCATTATTTTTTCCTTGATTAATACGGCTATAAAACTCCGCTCCCAAGTTTTCGATATCAGAAATTTTAAAATCATTTTTAATTGCTATAAGGACTAGCTTTTTTTTTGAACTTAATTCAAAAATAAACAAACTTTTTTTTAAATCACATGTTTTCAATAAATCGTTGATGTAAGAGAGTTCAGATTTTGAAAGATATTTTTTAATGTTATTTGTGCCAAATTTTTCATTAACAAATAAAACCATATTTGCATTGGCCTTTTTGCCTGTTGTTTTTAAGTAGTTAATTTTAACTGTCATAGAATTCTTATATTTTTAAGTTGCTTGGTATATATGTCTGAATACACATGTTTTCAACGGTAATTTAGTCATAGTTAAACCATTAGTTGAATTTAATTTATGGATGCATTATTTATATACGAAATATCCTATGCTTCAAAACAAAATTTATCATAATTACCTTATAGAAATTTGTAGAACATTTCTTATAATTTTATTTGGATTATCAGTAATTGCTTTGACAGTTAGAGCGGTAAATTTTTTGGACCTAATTGTAGATAGCGGATATGACGTCATTACATACTTTAAATATTCAATTTTAAACCTGTTTGGAATAGCACCTAAATTTATTCCATTGTCGTTTTTACTTGCCTTAATAATATTTATTTTAAAACATAATCAGGATAGTGAGTTCGTTATACTGTGGACTTCAGGGGTTAAAAAAATCTATGTTGTAAATTTATTTTTTATCACTTCAATTTTTATTTTATTGATCTATTTAATTCTCACTACAATTGTCACACCTATTGCTTTAAATAAATCTAGACTTTTGCTAAGCGATCAAAAGTTTGGTTCTTTTGTACCTACAATTAGAACTCAACAGTTCAGTGACTCATTTAAAGGTTTTACCTTTATAGTAGAAAAAAAAGTTAATAATGAACTCAAAAATATTTTCCTTCATGATAAAGGAAACAATTTGAAAAATTTTTCTTCTAATACCTCAAAAATAAAATCTACTACAATAATTGCTAACAGTGGAATTGCTAATGAAAAAATGATTGTTTTATTTAATGGCCAAATAATTACCGCTAAAGATAATCTAGATTCTGAGGTAATTAAATTCGAACAGTTAAATATTGATTTAAGTTCATTAAGTAACACAACGATTAAAAAACCAAAAATACAAGAAACATCAACTTTTAAATTGATCAAATGTTTATTTGAAAAAAATTTACAACAAAATAGTTTTTGCAACAAGGATTTTAAAAAAGAAATTTTATCAACATTAAATAGAAGAATTATAATACCATTCTATATCCCTGTCCTCTCTTTAGTGTGTTCATTATTGCTAATCAAATCGAAAAAAAATTATTTCAAAAACTTAAGTATATTTATTTATAGTTTTATAATTCTATTATTTACTGAATTAGCTGTAAGATACACTGGATTAAACAAGTTTGTGCTGTATATCTTTATTTTAACACCTTTCGTTTTATTTCTTGTTTTATATTTTTATTTATTTTTAAAGTTTTCAAAGGAGTCATTAAAGTATGAATAAAATTTTTTTAAATTATCTCCTAATAAATTTTTTAAAAACATTTTTTATTTTTATACTAGTGTTTTATTGTTTTGGTGTAATTTTAAATTTATTCGAAGAAATAGAGTTTTTTAAAAATATTGACGTAAGTATTTTTATTCCTTTAATGTTAACAAGTATATTTATTCCAAGTATGATTATAAAAATATTACCTTTTATAATTTTTCTTTCTAGTATGTGGTTTATGATTAAAATAAGAAATAATCGAGATTTATTGACTTTAAAAGTTTTTGGTTACTCAAACCTGAAAATTTTTTTCATACTTGCAATAACTTCTTTTATCTTAGGGTGTTGTGTATTAATTTTTATTAATCCCTTAACTTCGTCAATGTCAAAATTCTATGAGAAAACTAAATCAAATTATTCAAAAGACATAGATCATTTGGTGACTTTTAACAAAAATGGTCTTTGGATTAAAGAAAATCTTGATGATAAGCAAAGAATTATAACCGCGAAAAAACCAGAAGGATTTAATTTGTTAGATGTTACGATATTTCATATAGATTATAAATCGAATCTTATAGAAAAAATTACCTCAAAAAAGGCTGACATAAAATCTAACTTATGGAAATTAGAGGATGCTGTAACTTTCAAAATAAATAATGGTGTTTTAGTAAGAACAAATGAGAAAACCCTTAATATTGACTCAATTTATAATTTTGAGAAAGTAAATAGCTTATTTAAAAATTTTGATACTATGTCATTCCTAGACATAATAATTAATTATAAAGTATTGCTCAACAATGGTTATAGTAAACCATTTTTAAATCAAAGTTTACACACTATGCTTTCTATGCCTTTTTTTTTGTTCTTGATGACTGCTTTGGCGGCAATACTGACAATGAATACTCTAAAAAAATCAGACAATATAAAATATATAATAGTTGGGCTGCTGGTAAGTGTAATAATATTTTATTTTAAAGATTTATCTCTCGCTTTAGGTCAAACTAATAGAATCCCTTTAATTTTATCTGTATGGGCGCCAGTTATCGCTTTGACACTTTTTACCTTAATAGGAGTAATTCAGATTAATGAAAAATAGTTTTATCAATCTATTCTTTTTTATTTTGGTTTTAAATTCACAAGCGTTAAGTGAAGAACTTTTTATTCAAGCAAAAAATATCTTATTAGATAAAGATAAAAAAATTTCAGTATTTGAAAATGAAGTTATTATTAAAACTGAAGATGGATACGTTATAAAAAGTAATTTTGCAGAGTACAATAGGGATAAGGGAATACTCATTCTAAGAAAAAAAGTAGTGGGAACCGACGAACAAAAAAATACAATTAGTACAGAATTTGCTCAATATGACGAAAATACAAAGATTTTAAAAAGTAAAGGATTTACTAAAATTATAACTTCAGAAAATTATACTATAGAAGGAATGGATATAATATTAGATAATTCAAAAAAACAAATTTATTCAGAAAGAGACACTCTTGTTACAGACCAAGATGGAAATAAAATTTTTGTAAAAAACTTTGATTATCAAACTGGTGATAATATTTTTAAATCTGTTGGTGGAGTTGAAGTTATTGATAAATTAAATAATAAATTTCAATTTTCACAGGTTTATATTGATACAAAAAAAAAAGAAATATTAGGCACAGACATAAAATCTTACTTAAACGACCGAAGTTTCAAAATTGATGAAAGAAATAAACCCAGAATATTTGCTAATACATTTAAAATGGAAAAAAAATCAAAAGAATTTAGTAAGAGCGTATTTACATTATGTGACTATCGAAAAAAAGATAAGTGTCCTCCATGGACAGTTCAAGCAACAAAAATGTTTCATGATAGCAAAAAAAAAACAATCTATTATGATAATGCTGTGATTAAAGTTTATAATTTACCAATTTTTTATTCACCAAAATTATCTCACCCTGACCCATCAGTTGATAGAAGATCTGGTTTTTTAGTCCCTTCTATTTCGGACTCCAGAAATTTAGGTTTTGGTTTAACTGTTCCGTATTTTTATGCAATTGATAAAGATAAAAATTTTACATTAACAAATCGGTTTTTTGCTAATGAGAAACCATTGTTTATTGGGGAGTATCACCAAGCTTTTAGAAATTCTAATTTTATTGCGGAAGTTGGATTTACAGAAGGTTATAACGAGACAACCGCAACAAAAACAGCAGGTAGTAAATCACATTTTTTTTCTAAATTTGTGAAAAACTTCAAAGGAAGAAATGACTCGGAAAATGCATTAACTGTAAGTGTTCAAAATGTTTCAAATGATAAATATCTTAAATTATATAAATTAAAATCAAATTTAGTAAATTATCTTGATGATACTCTTGTAAGTTCAGTAGATTTTACCCATGAGGATGAAAATGTATTTTTAGGATTTAATGCAAGTGTATTTGAGACATTAAAGGACGACTTTAATGATAAATATGAATATATAATTCCAGAAATCACATTGGATAAAAATTTATTAAGTGATGAAAATTATGGTAATTTAGATTTACTATCAAATTATAAAGTCAGAAATTACGATACAAATAAAGTTACAAATTTTCTTATAAACGAATTAAATTGGACATCTAAAGAATTTATTCATGAATCTGGGATAAAATCTAAATTTTTAGGAAATTTTAAGAACATAAATTATGAAGCAAAAAATACAAAAAGATTTAAAGAAGATCCTTCAAGTGAGTTGTTTGGAGCATTTGGATACTTAGCAGATCTAAAACTTGAAAAAAATGTAGGAACTAAAAAACATTTTCTGAAACCAAAATTTTTCTTGAGGTATGCGCCAGGTGACATGAGAAAAGAAAAAACTGGAACAAGATTAAACACATTGAATGCCTTTCAAATTGATCGTCTTGAACCTATACATAATTTTGAAACAGGTCTAAGTAGCACTTTAGGGTTAGACTATGAGATCAAAGATAATAATAAAGAATTCGATTTTTCAATAGCTCAAGTTATAAACGAAAAAGAAAATAAAAAAATGTCTAGTGAAAGTAGTATGGACGAGAAACTTTCAGATTTAGTAGGTTCTGCTAATTTGGATATTAGTAAAAATTTTAATTTAAATTATAATTTTAAACTTGACCAAAATTATCAAGATCTTAATTATAATGATTTTGGTACAAAGATGAATTTTGGAGCTTTAAATATTGATTTTAATTACCTTCAAGAAAAAAATCATATTGGAGATAAAGATTACTTTAAATCAAAATTTACGTACAATAATAATAATGGCATATTTTCTTTTGAAACCAAGCGTAATCTTATAACAAATTCTTCCGAATTTTACGATTTAAGCTATGAATATATTAATGACTGTTTAAGAGCGGGACTAGTTTACAGAAGAGAGTTTTATACAGACTCAGAACTTGAACCGGAAAATTCACTATTCTTTAAAATTACACTAACACCTTTTGGAGGAATTGATACACCTTCTTTAAACTAATGATTAAAAAATTTTCTTTGTTTTTTTTTGTTTTAGTTTTTTTAAATTTAGAATTTTTACCTGCGAAAGCTTTGAAAAATAAAATAATTGTAAAAGTTGATAATAATATAATAACAGCTTATGAGTTAAAGAATAAATTAAAGACTTCTCTGATTTTGTCAAATCAAGAAATAAATCAAATTAATATAGACAAGAACAAAAGAAGAGCATTAACATATTTAATTAATCTTAAACTAAAAAAAAATGAATTAACAAAATATAAAATTAACTTAGAAAGTATTGATATCAAAAATCAACTTGTAAGTATTGCGTCAAACGATATAGAAGGTTTTAAAAATAATTTTAAAAAATTAAATATTAGCTATGATTTGTTTGTAGACGAACTTAAAATTGAGACAGGTTGGAAACAACTCATGTTTAAAATTTACAATAAAAAGGTGAGAATAAATCAAGAAGAAATTGATAAACAAGTACTTACTTTTTTGAAAAAAAGTTCAGACATTGAAGAGTTAAGAATATCTGAGATTGAAATTGCTTTAGATCAAAACTCTAATATTGATGAAGAAATAAAATTAATAAGAGAAGAAATTGATGAAAATGGATTTGAAAAAACTGCTTTGAAATATAGTACCTCGACATCCTCGGTAAATAATGGAGATATAGGTTGGGTTAATGTTGATAACTTAAACTCCAAAATGAGTAAAGTTCTAAAAAAAATGAAAATAGGTGAAGTGTCATTGCCAATTAGGGATCTCAATACTTTATTATTTTTAAAATTATCAGACAAAAGAACTTCAAAAGTTGAAAATATAAATGCTGATGAGTTTAAGAAAAGATTAGTTGACCGTAAAAAAAACGAGTTATTTAACTTGTACTCAAGAAGCCATTTGTCTAAATTGAAAAATAACTCTCTGATTGAATACAAATGAAAAAAATAATTCTAGTAAGCGGAGATCCTAATAGTATTAACTCTGAGATAATTGGTAAAAGTTGGAAGAAAATAAGTAATTCTTTAAAAAAAAAAATATATTTAATTTCAAGTTATAACTTAATTAAGGATCAATTTAAGAAAATGAGATTTTCAACAAAAATTACTCATGTAAAAAGTTTAATTGAAGGAGAAAATGATAATTCACTTAAAATAATTAATGTAAATTTAAATTATAAAAATCCTTTTTCAGTATCGAAAAAAAATGCTACAAAATTTATCTACCAAACCTTTAACCTTGCACATAAAATTTCATTAAATAAAAATATTAAAGGCTTGATAAATTGCCCTATTAATAAAGATCTTTTTAAACAAAAGAAAATCGGAGCTACGGAATTTTTTGCCTCAAAGTGTAAAATTAAGGATAATTCTGAGGTAATGTTAATTAAAAACAAAAACTTCGCAGTAAGTCCAATAACAACTCATATTGATATTAAAGATGTCCCAAAAAAAATAAAATCAAAAATAATTGTTAAAAAAATTCTTAATATTAATAGATATTACAGAATATTATTTAATCGGAACCCGAGAATTGGTATATTAGGTTTAAATCCTCATAATTCAGAAATGAGGAATGAATCAGAAGAAAAGAAAATTATATTACCAACAGTATTAAAACTTAAAAAAAAAGGTATAAACTTAAATGGGCCACTAGTAGCTGATACAGTTTTTATTAAAGAATATAAAAGGTATGATGTAATAGTTGGCATGTATCACGATCAAGTGTTGGCTCCTTTTAAGTCAATTTTTAAATTTAATGCTATAAACTTAACTTTAGGATTAAAATATTTGAGATTATCTCCTGATCACGGTGTAGCCAAAAGTCTTATTAAAAAAAATAAAGCTGACCCAAGTAGCTTAATTGAGTGTATACAATTCTTAAATAAATTTGGGCTATGAGATTTGCGAAAAAATCTCTGGGACAAAATTTTTTAATTGATAAAAATATAATTCTTAAAATTGTAAATCTAACTAGTATAAAAAATAAGAATGTAATTGAAATAGGGCCTGGTAAAGGCGCATTAACAGACGAAATTCTCAAAAAAAATCCTAAAACTTTTACCTTAATTGAAAAAGATAATCATTTATTTGAGTACCTTAAACTTAAGTATTCAAATTATAAAAATATCAAATTAATAAATTCTGATATTTTAAAATATGACTTAGAAAAAATTATAAATAAAAACTCAGTAATTTTTGGAAACTTACCTTATAATATTTCTTCACAAATACTCGTAAAAATATTAAAATTTAAAAAATGGCCACCAAATTTTTGCAATCTTATTTTTATGTTTCAAAAAGAACTTGGGGACAAGATTTTAGGTAAATTTTCAACAAGTAATTATGGAAGATTATCAATTTTAGTTAGTTATAGACTTGATCTAATTAACAAATTTTTTGTATCAGCTAATTGTTTTTATCCAAAACCAAAAGTGACATCAATAGTTTTAAATCTCAAACCTAAGCGAATGAAATCATTTAAAATAAAAAATTTAATAAATCTTGAAAAAATTACTGCATTATTTTTCTCTAATAAAAGGAAAATGATAAATAAGAATATTAAAAAAATTCTGAATAAAAGTGAGATAGATAGTTTGAGTAATCTTAGACTTAATTTAAGGCCATCTGATCTTAAACCAGAAATTTACTATAGAATTACTGAGTTGCTAGAGAAGAAATAGAAAGCTTATTCTTATTAGACAAAATTATGCTCTCGATTTGTTTAAAACACGACTCTAAATTTTTATTTATTATGATATAATCATAATCATTCCAATGTTTTATATCTTCATCAAATGAATTAAATCTTTTTTCTACTTCTGCTTTTGAATTTTGATTTCTCTTAATTAATCTACTTTTCAACTCCTCTTTACTATCTGTTATCAAATAAATCTTAATTAATTTCAAATTTTTAAATTTTGATAATTGTTTTGTTCCTTGCCAGTCAATATCAAAAAGCAAATCATTTTTTTTTATAGTTTCATCAACATTTTTTTTTAAAGTTCCATAGTAATTTTCAAAAATTTTAGCGTATTCATAAAATTTTTTTTCTTTAATTAATTGCTCAAACTTTTCATTAGAAATAAAATGGTAGTCCACACCGTCGATTTCATTGGATCTTGGTGCCCTTGTAGTATGAGAAACGGAAATTTTAAAAGATTGATATTTTTGCTCTATTTTTTTTGAAATCGTTGTTTTTCCAACACCAGATGGAGAAGACAAAATAACCATTATATTTTCTCCATCGTTAAGCATGTTAAAAAACGATTTTAATTTTAACTAGATTTACTCTCAATAAATTTAATTGCATCACCTACAGTTAAAATCTTTTCTGCCTCGCTGTCGGAGATTTCTGAACCAAACTCCTCCTCAAAAGCCATTACTAATTCCACTGTATCTAAGCTGTCAGCTCCTAAATCGTCAATAAAACTCGCTTCCTCAGTTACTTTTTCCTCATCTATACCTAGATGGTCTGCTACTATTTTCTGTATTTTACTTTTTACATCCTCTGACATGAAATCCTTTCTTGTATATGATTTCTTAATAGATTATTAGACAGAATTGTCAAGCCATATACATTCCACCATTAACGTGTATGGTTTCTCCATTAATATAATTTGATAAATCTGAAGCTAAAAAAGCTACACAATTTGAAACGTCTTCGCCAGTTCCTAAATTACCAGATGGAATCTTGTTTATAAGTGATTTTTTGAATTCTTCGTTAATTTTATCAGTCATGTCTGTTTTAATGAAACCTGGTGAAACACAATTTATATTAATATTTTTTTTTGCATACTCTAATGCCAAACTTTTTGAAAATGCTACTATTCCAGCTTTTGATGCTGAGTAATTTGCTTGTCCTAAATTTCCTGTGTGTCCAACTATAGAAGTTATATTTATTATTTTTCCGTATCTTTTTTTTAACATTTTTTTTATTACAGATTTGCACATCAAAAAAGTTGATGTTAAATTTATATCTAAAACTTTCTTCCAACTATCCTCGGACAGTCTAATTGATAAATTGTCAAGAGTGATACCGGCGTTATTAACTAAAATATCAATTCCGTTAAGTTTTTTATCAACATTGTCTATAAATTCTTCAATTTTATTATGTTCATCTAATTTGAATTTTTCAGTTGTCACATTTGGATATTTTTTTTTTATTTGGTCAAGTTTTTCTTCATTTGTACCAGTAGCAAGAATATTAGATTCTAATTTATAAAATTTTTCAACTAAGCTATTTCCAATTCCTCCGGTGGCACCTGTTATCAAGACTTTTTTATTTTTTAAGTTCATTTGTAAAATTTTTAATATCAGCTATTGTATTAATTGAAAAGCAATTTCCATCTTTGATTGTTCTTTTAACCATTCCAGATAAAACTTTTCCAGGGCCTATTTCAACAAAATTAGACACTTTTTCTCTCGACATTTTCAAAATAGACTCACGCCATTTTACAGTTGAGTAAATTTGTTTTATTAATAAATTTTTTATTTCATCAGGTTTATTTGTTTTTTCAGCTGTCACGTTACTTATAATCTCAAAAGAGGGTTTTTTAAATATTGTATTATTTATTTTATCTATCATTTCTTCAGCTGCTGATTTCATAAGAGAACAGTGAAAGGGTGCACTGACTTTTAAAGGTATGAATTTAATTCTATTATCTTTTAAAGTCTTTTGAAAAATCTCTACTTTTTTTTTATCTCCGCTAATTATTACTTGTCCATCTGCGTTATCATTTGCAATTTCACAGACTCCATTATTTTTTTCATTAGTTTTTTTCATTAATTGATTTAATTCATCAATCTTTGAGCCAAGTACAGCAATCATTGTGCCTTCCCCTACTGGAACGGCTGTTTGCATAGCCTTTCCTCTTTGCTGCAATAGATACAAAGCATCTTCAAATTCTAAAGACTCAGAGCAAACTAATGCACTATACTCTCCTAGCGAGTGACCTGCAAAATATTTAAAAGATGGAAAGTCAAAACTAAATTCTTCTTTTAAAATTTTAAAAATTGAATAACTTACAGTCAAAATTGCTGGTTGCGTATTTTCAGTTAATTGCAACTTATCTGTAGGCCCTTCCAGTATCAGCTTTGATATTGAGAAACCAAGTCTTTCATCTGCTTGTTTAAATATCTTTTTTACCCTATCGAAATTGTTATAAAATTCAGATCCCATACCAACAACCTGAGAGCCTTGTCCTGGAAATAATAAAGCGTTCATTTATTTTAAATTAATAAAAAATTATTAGTATTGCTATAATCCTTTATTATAGTATAACCCTGATTTTATAAATAAATATTAATTTTAATTTAACGCAAAAATTTATGGCTTTTTACGAAAACACTATAGTTGCTAAACAAGATTTAGCTGAAAAAGAATTAAAATCATTAAAAGATAAGTATAACGAAATTATTAATAGATCTTCTGGAAAAGTAATTAAAATAGAGGAATGGGGTTTGTTAAATCTTGCTAATAAGATAAAAAATTACAAAAGAGGTTTTTACATTCACTTTAAATTTGAAGGTAACTCCGATACTTTAAACGAAATTCAGAAAAAAGTTAAAGTTGATGGAAACGTGATTAGACATCTTACAGTAAAATATAAAAAATTAGACACTAAAACTGAATTTTTTAAAAAAAGTTAATTAATTTATGAAACGAAATAATAAAAAAAGGCACAAAAAAAATACTAATTCGATTAATAAACTTAGTTTGTTTCAAAAAGCAGAAGGTAAGTTTTCAAAAAAATGCCCTCTTTCAGTTAAAAATGCTCCTATAGTTGATTACAAAAATGTAGGTTTATTAAAAAAATATGTTTCTGAAAATGGAAAAATTGTTTCTTCAAAAATAACCTCAGTGTCTTTTAATAAACAAAAAAAACTCACTAAAGAAATAAAGAAAGCAAAAATATTGGGTCTTTTATAAGATGGAAGTTATATTATTAGAAAATATTTTAAATTTAGGAAATATTGGAGATAAAGTTACTGTCAAAAACGGCTATGGAAGAAATTATCTTTTAAAACAAGGTAAAGCTCTTAGATTTAATAAAGAAAATTTAAGTTATGTGAGTAAAAAGAAAGATGAATTAAATAAAAAAAACACTGAATTAAAAAATAAGTTCAAGGAAATAGCTAAATTAGTTAATAAAAAAATATTTACCTTTAATAGAGAAAGTAAAGAAAACGGTGAGCTATATGGCTCAATTAAGCCAAAAGAAATTACTAATCTTATAAAAGAAAAAACCAAAGCGGAAGTAAGCCCATCTCAAATAATTTTGAAAAGTGAATTAAATAAAATTGGAACTTATAAAATTGAAATCAACTTTCATTCTGAGGTAAAAGCAGATATTTCAGTAAAAATTGATAAAATCCAAACTAAATAACTTTTCCACAGACGTTTAAAAAAAGTGCGTAACTTTTCACTTTATAGATAAACTCTTTATCGTATTATCTAGTTGTGGATGATATTCAAGCAATAAAAAATAAAATAGAAAATAAACAACCATCGAATTTAGAGGCGGAACAAGCATTAATCGGGTCAGTGCTAGTGAACAATGATATTTTAGATGAAATTGCTACATTTATAAAACCATCAATTTTTTACGATCCTGCTCACATTAAAATATATGAAGTAATAGAGAGTCTTAATAATAAGGGCATGATTGCTAACCCAATTACACTTAAAAATTTTTTTGAAAAAGATAACATGCTCAATGAGGTGGGCGGCACTGAGTATTTAGTAAAACTTACAAGATTTTCAGGGTCAACTAAACAGGCAGTTGATTATGCAAAAATTATTCATGAAATGCATTTAAGAAGAGAATTAATTTCTATATCTGATAAGTTATCTTATGAAACTTTAAATGCTAATTCACAAGAGCAAAATGCTGAGAATATAATCGTAAGTACAGAAAAATCCCTTTACGATTTAGCTGAGCGAGGAAGTTTTAATCGCTCATTTTTGAAATTCAATCAAGCTTTAGATCAAACTATTGAAATGGCAACATTAGCAATGCAAAACGATCAAGGTATAGTTGGTGTACCAACAGGTCTAAAAGATCTTGACGAAAAACTAGGAGGGTTACATAAATCAGATTTGATAATTATTGCAGGAAGACCCTCTATGGGTAAAACAGCTTTAGCTACTAATATTGCTTATCATGCATCGCAAAATATTTTAAAAAGACAAGAAAAATCCTCTGTTGCTTTTTTTTCTTTAGAAATGTCTTCTGAACAATTATCAACTAGAATTCTTTCTGAGCAAGCTAGAATTAAATCTGATGATGTAAGAAGAGGAAAAGTTACTGAAGAAGAAATAAATAGATACATAGAGACGTCTAGAAATATTTATAATCTTCCTTTATTCATAGATGAAACTCCAGCCATAACAATTGCAGCATTAAGCAATAGAGCAAGAAGAATTAAAAGGCTTGAAGGACTTAGTTTGATAGTTGTTGATTATATTCAATTAATGAGGTCTAACTCAAATAAAATGGATAATAGAGTTCAGGAAATTTCTGAAATTACTCAAGGTCTTAAAGCTTTAGCGAAAGAACTTTCTGTTCCAGTTCTTGCTTTATCACAGTTATCTAGGGCTGTAGAGCAAAGAGACGATAAACAGCCACAATTGGCAGATTTAAGGGAGTCAGGCTCAATTGAACAAGATGCAGATGTAGTGATGTTTGTATATAGAGAAGCCTACTATTTGGAGAGAAAACAACCAAAACTTGGGTCTATTGAACATGCTGAGTGGCAATCTAAAATGAACGATGTGAATGGGCTTGCTGATATCATTTTGGGCAAGCAACGACACGGACCAACAGGTACAATTAAAGTAGAGTTTGAGGGAATTTATACAAAATTTAAAGATTTAACCAAAAATTAGACTTAATTTTTCTTTTGTTATAAAAATATTCAGATATATCTGAAACTGCTGATGTTACTGAACGTTTATAAAAAATTCATCATAGATTATTCAAAAATAACTTTACTGTTATTAGGAATTTTAATAGGTTTTTCTTTATATTTCGCAAAAAATTTTAACTTAGATGCCTCCTCTGACGCATTATTATTAGAGGGAGATAAAGATTTAAAATATTTAAGGGAAATTAATGAAAGATACGGTTCTAAAGATTTTTTGTTTTTAACTTATACACCTGTTTCAAATTTCACTGAAAAAGAAACTATTTTAAATCTACAGTTATTAAAATCAAAAATTGAGAAACTCTCGTGGGTAGATAATGTAATAACTGTAATTGATGTACCTCTATTAAAAAGCACCGATGAAAATTTAATGGATAGACTAAAAAACTACAAAAATTTAGCTTATCCAGAAATTGATAGAAAGAGAGGTTTTGAAGAAATATTAAATAGTCCAATTTATAAAAATTATGTAATTAGCGAAGATGGAAAGACTTCTGGAATAGTAGTTTATTTGAAAAAAGATGAAAGATTAGCAGAGTTTATAAAAATAAAAGAAAAATATTATCTTCAATCACTTGAAAAAGATTTAACAAAAGATGAAAAGTCCAATTATAAAGTATTCGTAAAAGAATATGAGGAGTACAAAAATTTATATAATTTAAGAAACCATCAAAACATAAATGAAATAAGAAATGTAATTAATAGATATGGTGAAAATGCTAAAATACACTTAGGGGGCATTCCTATGATTGCCGATGACATGATGAGTTTTATAAAAAGCGATATAATAGTTTTTGGAATAGGTGTTTTTATTTTCATAATTTTGACTCTTTGGTTTATCTTTAGAAACTTTAAATGGGTTTTAATGCCACTAGCAGGATGTATAACCTCTGTGATTTTTATGATAGGTTTGCTCGGACTACTGGGTTGGAAGGTCACAGTCATTTCCTCAAACTTTATTGCTTTAATGTTAATATTGAATATGGCGATGAATATTCATGTTACAGTTAGGTTTCTTCAATTAAAAAAAGAAAATCCAGAATTAAATAAGTCGGAGACTATTATTAAATCAAGCACAAAAATGATGCAGCCAATTCTTTACACTGTACTAACAACGATTTGTGCATTTCTATCTTTGATATTTAGTGGAATAAAACCGATTATTGACTTTGGTTGGATGATGACACTTGGTTTAGTAGTATCATATGTAGTAACATTTTTTTTATTACCCTCACTATTAAATATATTTTCTTCTGAAAATGAAATAAATGTTAAAGATACAGAAAAATCTATATTTACGTCTTTTCTAGGATCAATAGCAAAAAAAAATAAAAATATAATTATTTTATTAACTGGAATAGTTGTAATTGCAAGCCTCTTCGGTATCACAAAATTAGAAGTGGAAAATAGTTTCATTAATTATTTTGATAAAAGAACTGAAATTTATAAAGGTATGAAAAAAATTGATGAAGAATTAGGCGGTACTACACCATTAAACGTAATTATAAAATTTCCCGTAAAAAAAAGTGATAAAGATGGTAAAGAAAATGACGACGAATTTTCAGAGTGGGAAGAAGATAATATAGAAAGTGAAAATAAGTCTAAGTATTGGTTTACAAGAGATAAGATGGATAAAATCCTTAAAGTTCATGACTATTTGGACTCTCTTCCTGAAATAGGAAAAGTATTATCATTTGGATCAATATTAAGAGTTGCAGAAGATTTAAACAAAAAAGAATTACAAAGTTTAGAGATAGCAGTTTTATATAGTAAAATACCTGAAGAGATTAAGAAAGAAATCATTTCACCTTATATTTCAGTTGAGGAAGATGAAGCGAGAATAAGTGTGCGTATAAAAGATTCATCAGAAAATTTAAGAAGAAACGATCTAATAAATCAAATTAATGAAGATTTAAATAAAAAACTCGGTTTTGAAAAAGATGAGTACAAACTTGCTGGGGTGCTGATTTTATTTAATAATTTACTACAAAGTTTATTTAAATCCCAAATTCTCACACTGGGAATTGTAATGTTGGGAATTCTTGCAATGTTTTTTGTTTTATTCAAAAATTTACATTTATCTTTTATTGGTGTTGTTCCTAATTTTATTGCAGCTTTTTTCATTTTAGGAATAATTGGTCTTGCAGAAATACCCTTGGATATGATGACTATTACTATAGCAGCAATTACAATTGGAATAGCTGTAGATAACAGTATTCACTATATTTATAGATTTAGAGAAGAGTTTAAAAAAATAAAAAATTATAATAAAACTTTAGATAGATGTCATAACACAGTAGGTATAGCAATTTTAAATACCTCAGTGACAATTGTATTTGGATTTTCAATACTTATATTATCTAATTTTATACCAACAATATATTTTGGAGTATTTACAGGAATAGCAATGATGCTAGCGATGATTTTAGTCTTAACTTTACTTCCTTATTTAATATTAACTTTTAAGCCTTTTGGAGACGAGTCCAGAGCTCTAAATGATTGAAAAAATATCACAGCTTATAATTAATTTAAATCTTTTTGATGTGATTTTCTTAATCATCTTGACATATTTTGTAATACAATGTTTTTCAAAAGGTTTTACTTTAAGTCTTATTTCTTTTATGAAATGGATATTATCTACGATTGTAACAATTATACTTGTTCCAAAACTTCAACCAATTGTAAGTGATTATATAAAATCTGATTTTGTTAATAATGTCGGACTTGGAATAGTTATTTTCATTTTCACCCTTTTTTTTACGATTATCATTGGAAAGGCTTTGGGAAAAACTATGACTTGGACAGGTGTTGGGTCTATAGATAAAACTTTTGGTTTGTTGTTTGGAGTTTTTAAAGGATATATCGTTTCGGTGTGTATATTTTCAATAACAAATTGGTTTTATCCCTTCCAGAATTGGGGTATATCAGCAGAAGAAGCAATCAGTTTTAATTTAATAAGTAAAGGAAGTGAAGTTTTAATAGAGGAATTTCCTTCAAGTGAGGACTTTTTAGATACGAAAGAGCAAATTGAAAAAATTTAATTTAGATAAATTAAGTGAAGAGTGTGGAATTTTTGGGATTTCAAATCATGAAGATGCTTCAGCTTTGGTTGCATTAGGATTGCACGCATTACAACATAGAGGTCAAGAAGGTTGTGGAATTGTTTCATTTGATGGAATTAATTATCATTCAGAAAAAAGACAAGGGCTTGTTGGGGATCACTTTACAGATCCAGAGACATTAAAAAAACTTCCAGGATATTTTGCTTTAGGCCACAATAGATATTCAACAACCGGTGAGACTTCTTTAAGAAATATACAGCCATTTTTTGCTGATTTACACATGGGAGGCTTGAGTCTCTCTCACAATGGAAACTTAACTAACGCTTTAATGCTGAGAGAGTCATTAGTTAGAGATGGAGCAATTTTTAGAACCACAAGTGACACAGAAACAATAGTTCAGCTTATTGCTAAGTCTAAAAGAGACAAGTTTATAGATAAATTAATCGAAGCTCTATTTCAAATTCAAGGGGGATATTCTTTAATATTGATGACAAATAAAAAACTTGTAGGAGTTCGAGATCCGTTTGGGATTAGACCGCTCGTAATAGGAAAGTTGAAAAAATCTTATATTCTTGCTTCAGAAACTTGTGCGCTTGATATTGTTGGAGCTGATTTTATAAGAGAAATTGATAATGGAGAAATAATTGTTATTGAAGGTGATAAATTATCTAGTATAAAACCATTTGCTAAACAAAAACCTAGACCCTGTATTTTTGAATACATCTATTTTGCACGACCTGACAGTTTAATTAATGGAAAATGCGCTTACGAATATAGAAAAAACTTAGGAGTTGAATTGGCAAATGAAACTGATGTAAAAGCCGATTTGGTTATTCCAGTGCCAGATTCAGGAGTACCAGCAGCTTTAGGGTACGCAGAACAATCTAACAAAAAGTTTGAACTTGGATTAATTAGAAATCATTACGTAGGTAGAACTTTTATTGAACCAAGCCAGAATATAAGAAGTCTTGGTGTAAAACTTAAACTAAGTTCCACTAAAACTATAGTAAAAGATAAATCCATAATTTTAATAGATGATTCATTGGTGCGTGGAACAACTTGTCTTAAAATTATTAAAATGCTCTATGAAGCAGGCGCTAGAGAAGTGCACGTTCGAATTGCTTGCCCCGAAATAAGATATCCTGATTTCTATGGGGTTGATATGCCAACAAAAGAGGAGTTATTGGCCCACAAAAGAGATAACGAAGAAATGTGCAATTATATTAAGGCAAAAAGTTTAAAATTTCTTAGCCTTGATGGACTTTATAGAGCACTAGTTGGAGAAAAGAGAAATAATAATTACCCTCAATTTAGCGATCATTATTTTACTGGAGAATATCCAATTAAACCACAAGACAACATGAAGGGTTTAAAAGTAAAACAGCTCTCTTTATTAAGCGGTAAGTCAAATAATTAGTTTATAATTGAAACTCTATTATTAAAATCAAAATAAATTAAATTTTTTTCAATTACTATTGGTTGAGAATTTAATTTAGAGGGTAATTTTGTAATTTCTTCAAGATTGCCATCTATTTTAAATTTTAAAACATAGGAGTTCTCCAAAAAAATATATAATTTACTATTTATCATATAGAGAGCTTTAAACTTAGCTTTTTTTTTCTTCGTATTTAAAAATTGGGCAATTTTTTTATTAATATCATAGGAATAAATTATTTTTCCTGTTTTAAGGTCAATTGAAATCAATAAATCATTTTTAGAAATTAAAAATAAATTATCATTTATAATCAATGGCTTAATTAATGAAGAAAAATTTTTTTTGTAAATTATTGCACCAGTATCTGTATCCATAACATAAGTATTATTATTCGTGCTTACAACAATTTTATTGTTCGAGTTGATAAGTTTTCCACCAAAAAACAAATCGCTAGGGCTTAAGCTTAAAGACTGATTTAGATTTAAAAACCAATTTATTTGCATCGTTTCATTATCAACAGAGTAAAGAGACCCAAATGTATTTAAAAAGAAAGTTGATATCTCGTTCAGAGAAATATTGTTAATAAAATCATTTTTAATAGTAGTTTCTTCAGTTGGAATTAAGTTTAGTATGTCTCCTGAGGTTTTATTAATAAAATAAAGTTCGTTATTTTGATTAGACAAAATTAATTTGTCTTTGAAAATTTTTAAATTAGATCTAAAAGGTATTTTAAAATTTTTTGCCCAAATAATTTTCTCTTTTTTATAGTCAAAGGCATAAAGATAACCAAGATTATCGGAGGAATAGATTATATTATTTTCAACAATTAAGTTTAATTTTTTTGACATTTTTTTATATTTCTTTTTATAAAAATTAAATTTTAAGATAGTTCTATTTTCTAAAAGTGAATAAATATTTATGTTACCGGAAACATCATTCGTAATTATATGCTTATCTTCAAAAATGATATATTCGTTAATTTTATCTTTTGTAAGTTTTCTACTTTTAAATGATTTCTGATTAAGATCTTTGTACTCAAAGTTAACTAAGTTATTTGATTTATCATAAAAAATATCAATCCATTTAGAATTATTGAAAGTTTCCGGTATTTTAAATACGTATCCATCTATTATATTTATCTCTTTATTAAAAGAGTTGTTAGAAATATTAAGATCTTTGAATTCTTTAAATGAGTCTAATTCTTTTTTTGAAATTTTAGTCTCACTATTCCAAATCCCAGATTTGTTATCAAACGAACAACTTTGAAGAATTACAATTGATAAGAATATAAACAATGTTTTCATTATATTCAGTATTAATTTGGCAAAATTTGTTTAGCAAGATCTTTAAATTTTGAATTTGAATTTATTAATTCCTTAATTAATTTCTCTGCCTCTTTTTTTTTTGAAATTTTAATTAAATATAACGCTTTTTTTAATTTTAAAATATCTTTTTGCTCATTATTTTTTTGTAATTTTGAAACTATATTGAAATACTCGACTATCTTATTTTCATCCTTTTCTAATTCTTTTTCTAAAATATCATTTAATGAAAGTGTTGAATAAAAGCTGTTATTTGTTTTTAGTATTTCTTCATAAATTTTTTTAGATTTATCATTTTGACCTGCTGATAAGTACAGTCCTGCTTGTATATATTTTTCAGATATCGAATTATTTCTTTTTTCATTTCTGAAACTATAAAATGTAAGAATAATTAGTAAAATTATAATAAAAACAATTGATAAAAAGACTAATTTTTTATACTGATTGTAAAAATAAACAATTCTATCTTTAAATTCTATTTTATTTTCAAAATTATTTTCCATTTAAAAAATTTTGTTTCGCAGGAAATTTTTTTAATTTTACTTTATTTCTATATTTTTTGACAGCTTTTTCAATTTCACTATTAAGAGATGCAAATCTTTTTACAAATTTAGGATAAAAACCACTTAGCCCGAGCATGTCATCTGTTACTAAAATCTGACCATCGCAATACACTGATGAGCCAATTCCAATTGTAGGAATTTTTAAATTTTTCGTAATTAATTTAGCTGTGTTTGGTGCAATACATTCCAGAACAATCGAAAAGGCACCAGCTTTTTCTATCATTCTTGCCTCTTTTAAAAGTTTGTTTGCCTCTTTTTGACTTGCTCCTTCTATTTTAAACTTTTTTTTAAATTGTGGTGTATAACCTATATGTCCCATGACTGGAATTTTTTCTCTTATTAATTCTCTTATTATTTTAAAATTCTTATTGTTGCTCTCTATTTTAATAGCATCACACTTTGTTAATTTCATAACTAATTTTGCATTTTTTTTTGCAATTTTTGTATTTTTATAAGTTCCTTTTGGCATATCAACAACTAGTAAAGAATTTTTAATGCCTCCTTTAACACTCATTGTGTGTTGAATAATATTATTTAAAGTTATCATATGAGTGTTTTTATGGTCATATAAAACATTTGCCATTGAATCTCCCACTAAAACTATATCACAATGTTTATCTAAGATATTTGCCACATTTTTTGAATAGGCGGTTAAACTAACTATTTTAGTTTTATTTTTTTTATTTAAAATTTCTCTTATTTTCTTATTCATTTTAAAGAATCTTACTCTAATTCAATAGTGCTGGGTGGTTTTGAACTTATATCATACACTACTCGATTTATACCTCTTACATTATTAATAATTTTATTTGAAATTTTATCTAAAAAAACTTTGGGAAGATTATAATAATCAGCAGTCATGCCATCTTCGGATGTCACAGCTCTTAAAAGGCAAGTGTACTCATAAGTTCTTGAGTCACCCATGACACCAACTGTTTTTACCGGCAAAAGTGCAGCGTACGCTTGCCAAATCTTATCGTAAAGGTTGCTTTTAATTAATTCGTTCATATAAATATGGTCTGCTTCCTGTAAAATTTTTATCTTTTGTGGTGTAACATTTCCAATTACTCTAATTCCTAATCCTGGTCCCGGAAAAGGATGCCTAAAACAAATATCTTTTAAAAGACCTAAAGAATTACCTAAAATTCTCACTTCATCTTTAAAAAACTCTTTTAATGGCTCAATCAATTTTAAATTCATTTTTTTAGGCAATCCTCCTACGTTATGATGAGATTTGATCTTGGAAGTTTTGCTACCAGTATAAGATCTACTTTCAATAATATCTGGATACAAAGTGCCTTGAGCGAGAAATTTAACATTTTTGAATTTTTTTGATTCTTTTTCAAATATTTTAATGAATAAATTTCCAATGATTTTCCTTTTCTTTTCAGGGTCAGATACTTTTTTTAGTTTTTTGAAAAATAATTTTGATGCATCAATTAATTTTATATTTAGCTTATACTTTTTCTTAAAAATACCGTAGGAATATTTAAATTCATTTTTTCTCATAAGTCCAGTATCAACCATAATACAAATTAAGTTTTTTTTAATTGCTTTATTTATCAATAAAGCTACCACGCTACTATCAACTCCTCCAGACAAAGCACAAATGACTTTATTACTTCCAACTAAATATTTTACCTTTTTAATAAGTCTTTGTTTCTGTGAACCTATATTCCAATTTTTTTTTATCTTACAAATCAAAAAAAGGAAATTTTTAAATATCTGATTACCATTTTCAGTATGAGTTACTTCTGGATGAAATTGAACACCGTATATTTTTTTTTTTTGATTTTCTATTATAGTTAATTTTGAATTTTTTGTATAAGCCGAAACTATAAAATTTTTAGGTAATTTCACAACTGCATCTTCATGACTCATCCAAACTGCAGATTTTTTATTGAAGAAATTTTTGGTTAAAATTGATTTTTTTTTTTTAAACAAAATAGCTCTACCAAATTCTCTTCTTTTTTTAGATGATTTTATTTTACCACCATGTAATTTAGCTATGAGTTGTAATCCATAGCATATTCCCAATATTGGTATATTTTTTTTAAATATTTCATATGGAATAGTCTGAAATTTGAGATTTGTTACTGTAGAAGGCCCCCCCGATAAAATTATTCCTTTAATAGAACTAAAATCTTTTAATTTTTTAATTTCAGATGGAATTACGATCTCGGAGTAGACACCCATATCCCTTACTCTTCTAGCTATAAGTTTGGTAACTTGAGAGCCAAAATCTACAATTAAAATCTTTTCCTTGGAATTATGAAATTGCATTTATTTTTTTGATAAATTTTCAATTTCAGTTTTTAATTTTTTACTTCTATCACAAAGCTTCTGACATAATGTAATTAATTTTTCATTTAATTTTTTGCTTTCTTTATAATCAGATGCATCTAATTTTAGTTTAGCTAAATTATAAATAGCTTCTTCATTTTTAGGATTAAGCAAAATAACGGTGTTTAAATTCTGTTCTTGTAAATCTTTTTTATTTAAACTTTCAAATATTTTTGAAAGGTATAAATAAGACTTTTCACTTTTTGGATTGAAAACTATATCTTGTTCAAATTTAAATTTAGCTTGATCATATTTTTTACTATTAAAAAGTTCTAAGCCTTCCTGAAAGTAAAGGGTATTAGCGAGTAAGTGATTTGGTATACAAATCATAATTAAAACTATTTTTAAAAACTTTGTAATCATAATTTATAATTAATTGTTTTTTGTGTCATTTCAACACTATGAACCATACTTTCATAAAATCCAGCTTTTGTAATTTTTATAAATTTAGCATTTTTTGAAATTTGTTTTAAATTTTTAGCTCCTATATATCCCATCGAAGATCTCAAACCACCTTTTAATTGATAAATAATTTTTGAAACGTTCCCCTTAAATTCGACTCGGCCCTCTACACCCTCTGGAACAAATTTTGACTTATCCTTAAAATTTTTTTGAAAGTACCTATTAGCTGACCCAGATGACATAGCTCCGATTGATCCCATGCCTCTATACTGTTTGAAAAGTTTACCTTTAACCTTGAATTTTTTTCCAGGACTTTCATGTGTTCCTGCAAAAATTGAGCCCATCATTATAGCGTCAGCCCCAGCTGCTAAAGCTTTTGCAATATCACCAGAAAATTTTATACCACCGTCTGAAATAATTTTAATCTTTTTATTTTTAAGTGCACTCTTTACTTGCATAATTGCTGAGATTTGAGGAACACCGATTCCTGCAACCATTCTTGTAGTACAAATTGAGCCAGGTCCTATACCAACTTTAATTATGTCTGCACCTGAGTTATATAATTTTTTTGCAGCAACTCCTGTAGCAATATTTCCAACACATATAGGTATTGCCTTGTTAATTTTTTTTAATTGTGAAAGTATCCTCAATACTTTTTCGCTATGACCATGAGCAGTATCGATCACTAATAAATCACATCCATTGTCAACCAAAGTTTTAGCTCTATCAATATCTTCTTTACTTGTGCCCACAGCAGCTCCTACAATCAATTTTTTTTTTTTCACTTTTAAAATTTCTTTAGTTTGATTTTTAATACTTAGATTTCTATGTATTACACCAATTCCTCCAGCGTTAGCCATTGCTATAGCCATTTTTGACTCTGTAACTGTATCCATTGCCGAAGACAAAAAAGGAACTTGTAATAAAATTTTTTTAGTTAAATTTATCGAAATATCTGTTTCTGACGGCAAAACTCTTGAATATTGTGGAAGAAGTAAAACGTCATCGAAGGTTAAAGATTCTTTTATTGTTCCCATAAATACTTATAAACAATTTTTAGAATTTATAAAGTCTTAAAAGACTTACAATGTAAATAAGTCTCTTTAGACTCATTTCTACTGGACTCAGGTTTAAAAAAGTCGACCTCTTTAAATATAGATTTTGCTAAATTTTTAATTTCAATAAAATCATCGCCCATAAAAAGCTTTGATAATAATACACCTTTTGGTTTTAATATCTTTGTTGATAAACTTAAAACCTCTGAACATAATTGATTAGTTCTTATGGAGTCTAAGGACTTATTTCCAGTTGTATTAGCAGCCATATCAGAAATAATCACATCCAATTGTCCTCGAAAAAAAAATGTTATTTTATCTTTTGTGCTTTGATCAAAAATATCGCAATTTAAAAATTTTACATTTTTAATAGGCTCCATCTTTTTTATATCAATTGATAAAATTTTACCTGTAGTAATAATTTTGCTAGCTATTTGCGACCAACTTCCTGGGCTCGAGCCTAAATCTAAAAGATAAGAGTTCTTTTTAATAATTTTAAATTTTTTATTAAGTTCTAATAACTTAAAAGAAGCTCTTGATCTATAACCTAGAGTTTTAGATTTTTTAAAAAATTGATCTTTACGATGTTTAATTCGCCAAAAATTGCTTTTTTTAGTACGTTTAGATTTTTTCATTACAAAATATCTTCATGGTCATCATCAGATACTTTTGAGGAGTATTTTTTTTGCTGTTTTTTAAATACAAATATACTTATTGGTATCGTTAATAAATAGATAATTCCAAATAGTAAAAGAGTTTCAAATGTATAAAATAGTAGTGCGATGAAAATTAATCCAACAGCTAAAAGCAAAAAAATTGTAGTTTTAGATGAAATTGATATTTTTTTTAATGACAAAGTAGGGGTTTTGCTTACTAAAAGTAAAGCAATGAAAATAGTAAAGTATGGTGTAAAATTTTTTAAATTAATTTGAAAATTTAAATCACTGAGTTCATAAATTAAAGGCATAAGAATTAATAATCCACCCGCTGGAGAAGGTATTCCCTCAAAAAAATTACTTTTCCATTGCTGTTGATTGTCAATTTTTGTTAAATTGAATCTTGCTAATCTTAAGACACAGCAAACTGAATAGATTAAAGCAATGGCCCAACCTAATTTACCGTAAGAATTAAGTTCCCAAAAATATAAAATAAACACTGGTGCAATCCCAAAACTTACAAAATCTGTTAAAGAGTCTAATTCTTTTCCAAACTCAGAAGTTCCCTTAATTAAACGCGCAATTCTTCCATCTAATGCGTCCAATATTGAAGCAAATAATATTAGTAATACAGCTAGACTAAAGTTTCCATCAATTGCAAATTTTATTGAGCTTATACCTAGGCATACACCTCCTAAGGTAAGAATATTTGGTAAAAGATACCTAGTTTTTTTTGATGATACTAATTTAAATTTTTTATTTTGTTCCATTTATTTTGAGGCAATCAAGCTCTCACCGGCTATTACATTTTGTCCAAGTTTAGCTAAAACTTTTCTATTTTTAAAATACATATCAACTCTACTTCCAAATCTTATCATTCCTATTCTTTCACCTTGTTTAAGATCTTGACCTTGTTCAGCCTCACAAACAATTCTTCTAGCAATTAATCCTGCAATTTGAACAATAATTATTTCTTCATTATCCAGCTTAGATTTTATTTTAAAATAATTTCGTTCATTTTCATCACTAGCTTTATCTAATGAAGCGTTTAAAAATTTTCCAGGCTTGTAGTAAATTTCTTCAATTTTCCCTGAAGTAGGTATTCTATTTACATGACAATTAAATACGTTCATAAAAACGCTGACTCTTGTATATGTTGTATTTTCTAATCTGAGTTCTTCAGGTCCAGATCTTTCCGAAATGTCAGTAATTAGTCCATCTGCGGGACTAACCAGAAAAGAGTCTTCGTTAATAGAATAACGCTCTGGATCACGAAAAAAATAGTACACCCATATAGTAATTATTAGAAATATAATACCTAAAGACTTTGAGAAGAATAAAATTACAAATGTGGCAAGAATTGAAATAGCTAAGAATTTGTAGCCCTCTTTGTGTATCTTTGGAAAAATCGTATTAAACATAATTTTAAGTTTGCTAAATTTTTCTTAATATGTATAAAAATCAAAGTTTATCAATCAATATTTTATGGCAAAAATAAAAGTCAAAAATCCTGTAGTTGAGCTAGACGGCGATGAAATGACTAGAATCATATGGTCATTTATTAAAGATAAGCTGATAAAACCTTATCTTGATGTAGATCTTAAATATTACGATCTTGGAATGGAAAGCCGAGACAAAACTGACGACCAGATTACTGTGGATGCGGCAAATGCAATCAAGCAGCATGGTGTAGGTGTAAAATGTGCAACAATCACCCCGGATGAGGCGCGTGTCAAAGAATTCAAATTGAAGAGGATGTGGAGATCTCCTAATGGTACTATTAGAAATATTTTAGGAGGAACAGTTTTTAGAGAACCTATCATTTGTAAAAATGTACCAAAATTAGTTCCTGGTTGGATAAAACCTATTGTAATTGGAAGACATGCTTTTGGGGATCAGTACAAGGCTACAGATTTCCTAATTCCAGGGGAAGGAAATCTTGAAGTGAAATGGACTTCTAAAGATGGAAAATCTAAAAAAGAATTTAAAGTTTTTAATTTTCCAGGCTCTGGAACTGCTCTAACAATGTACAATCTAGACGAATCTATAAGGAACTTTGCAAGAGCATGTATGAATTATGGTCTTGGAAGAAAATGGCCAGTTTATTTATCAACAAAAAATACAATTTTGAAAGCATACGATGGAAGATTCAAAGATCTTTTTCAAGAAGTTTTTGAAAAAGAGTTTTCTGACAAATTTATGAAAGCAAACATTACTTATGAGCATAGGCTAATTGATGACATGGTTGCATGTGCTATGAAATGGAACGGTGGATATGTTTGGGCTTGTAAAAATTACGATGGAGATGTGCAATCAGATACTGTTGCTCAAGGATTTGGGTCTTTAGGATTAATGACTAGTGTACTCATGACGCCAGATGGTAAAACAGTAGAGTCCGAAGCTGCGCATGGAACAGTAACTAGACATTATAGAATGCATCAAGAAGGAAAAGAAACTTCTACAAACCCAATAGCCTCCATATTTGCATGGACAAGAGGTTTGGCTCATAGAGGTAAGCTTGATGGAAATAATGAACTAATTAAATTTTCATCAAATGTTGAAGAAGTATGTATTAAAACTGTTGAAAACGGCTCAATGACTAAAGATTTAGCAATATTAATTGATAAATCTAGTAAGTATCTTACTACAAATCAATTCTTAGAAGCTATTGATGGAAATTTAAAGAAAAAGCTCAATTGATTTTCTTAGAAATTACTTCAAAAGCCTCTTTAATTTTGCTTTTATCAACACCTCCTGCTTGAGCAAAATCTTTTCTGCCACCTCCCCCTTTACCACCTAATATTGCTGATGCTGATTTTACCAGATCCACCGCATCATATTTTGAAATTAAATCTTGGGAAACTCCTACAGCTAAACCTATCTTATCCTCAAATGTAGAAATACTAACTACGATTCCTGATTTAATATCTTTTTTTCCTTGATCAATTATACTTCTAAGTTCTTTGGGAGGAAAATCTTTTAAAATTTGTTCTCGAATAAATATTGTACCGATTTTTTTATCCTTAATTATATTTTTACTTTTATCTTTCTTAATTATCTCAATTCTTGCTTTATCAAGTTGTTTAGTTAAATTTTTTAAATTTTCAGATAAATTTAAATTTTGCTTATAATCTGGTTTTAATTTTAAATTATCAAGTTCTTTTTTAACTAATTCTATTTCTTTTTTTAAATTAAATTCTTTTAAGGACTCATCTTTGCTTTGTTTTTTATCATATTCTTCCAATTGCTTATCTCTCAAAGCCTCAACTCTTCTCACTCCTGATGCAATCGAAGATTGGCTTACAACTCTAAACTTTCCAACTTCTTTAGTATTTTTTACATGTGTGCCTCCGCACAATTCTGTTGAGAAAAATCCATTTTTTTCTTTTCCCATAAAAACAACCCTTACTTCTTCTCCATACTTTTCACCAAATAAAGCAAGTGCGCCCATACTCACTGCTTCTTTAGGGGTCATTATTCTTGTTTGTACATTGGAACCTCCTGCTACTATTTCGTTTACAGTATTATTTATTTTAAACAGTTCCTCTTTTTCAATAGGTTTATTATGACTAAAATCAAATCTTAGCCTTGCAGGTGAGACTAGTGATCCCTTTTGTGTAACGTGTTTTCCAAGAGTTCTTCTTAATGACTCATGTAATAAATGAGTAGCAGAATGATTAGCTTTAGAATCATTTCTTTTTTTAACATCTATTTCTAAATTAACATTTTGACCAATTGATATTGAACCTTTTTCAATTTTTCCGTAATGAACGAAAAGATCACCCATTTTTTTCTGAGTATCATTCACTTTGATTTTACATTCTGAGTTAAAAATATAACCCTGGTCACCTACTTGGCCGCCTGACTCTCCATAAAACGGGGTTTGATTTGTAATTACTTCTATTTCATCTCCTGTACTAGCGGTGTCAACAAATTTACCGTTTTTTGAAAGTTTAATTACGACTCCTTGAGCTTTATCAAACTCATAGCCTAAAAATTCAGTTGGACTAAGCTCCTCTCTCACTTTGAACCACCTTTCCTCAACAGACTTGTCTCCTGATCCTTTCCAATTAGCTCTTGCCAAAGCTTTACTTTTTTCCATTTCGCTCTCAAAGCCAAGGTTGTCTACTTTTATGTCTTTAGATCTTAAAATGTCAGCTGTTAAATCTAAAGGAAAGCCATAAGTATCATATAATTTAAAAGCTACTGAACCTGGAAGAGTTTTATTTTGAACTTTATTTAAATTTTCTTTAAGTATTTTCATACCTCGCTCTAAAAGTGAAGAAAATTTTTCTTCTTCATTTTTAAGGGTTTCAATTATCAATGCTTTGCCGTTTGTAAGTTCAGGATAACTATCCTTCATTTCATTTAATAAAACTTCAAAAAGTTTAAAAAAAAGTGGTTCTTTGCTTCCTAGAGAATGAGCATGTCTCATTCCTCTCCTCATTATCCTTCTTAAAACATACCCTCTACCCTCGTTTGAAGGTAATATTCCTTCGGCAATCAAAAAACTACTTGCTCTAAGATGGTCAGCAATAACTCTATGACTAGCTATTGTTTTTTTATCAATAGAAGTTTTAGTTAAGTCAGATGAAGCAGCCATAATTTTTTTGAAATGGTCAATTTTGTAATTGTCGTGAGTGCCTTGCAGTACTGCTGTCATTCTTTCAAGACCCATGCCTGTGTCTACGGAGGGTTTTGGTAAGTCAATTCTTTTTTCATTTGAAATTTGTTCGTATTGCATAAATACAAGGTTCCAAATTTCGATAAATCGATCACCATCTTCATCAGGGCTTCCAGGAGGACCACCTTTTAATTTATCGCCATGATCATAAAAAATTTCAGAACAAGGGCCACATGGTCCTGTGTCTCCCATTGACCAAAAATTATCATTTGTTGATATCTTAATTATCTTATTTTCACTTAATCCAGCTATTTTTTTCCATAAATTAAAAGCATCGTCATCTTCATGAAATACTGTAACTGATAACTTTTCTTTGGGTAAACCAAAATCTTTAGTTAATAAATTCCATGCATGCTTTATAGCTTGCTCTTTAAAATAATCACCGAATGAAAAATTTCCTAGCATTTCAAAAAAAGTATGATGCCTTGGTGTATATCCCACGTTTTCTAAATCATTATGTTTTCCTCCTGCTCTTACGCATTTTTGAGAAGTAGTGGCTGTTTTATATTGTCTCTTTTCCAAACCAGTAAACACATTTTTAAATTGAACCATCCCAGAATTGGTAAACATTAAAGTGGGGTCATTATTTGGAACTAAATTGCTAGATTCAACAATCTGATGATTGTTTTTTTTGAAATAATCTAAAAATTTTTTCCTTACATCTGTAAGTAAAATTTGCTCCATATTTTATTAAATACAGATATTTATAGGGTTGTCTATAAGGAGATTAACCAGTTTTTTGATTTTCGTTATCAACTACTAAGCAAATTTCTGATTTTGTTAAAAATCTTTCTCCAGTTCCATTGTCTAATGAAAACATCCCACCAATTCCCTTTACAGCGTCTATAGTGAGATCAGTGTGTTTCCACTTTTCATATTGATCACCATTCATATAAAAAGGAACACCTCCTATTTCACCTAGTTTGATATCATTATCGCCTAAAGGAAATTCACCCTCTTGAAAACACATAGGAGCGCTACCATCACAGCATCCTCCAGATTGATGAAACATTAATTTCTCACCATATTTTTCTTGAAGTTTGGATAGTAGATTTAGTGCTGATTGTGTTGCGGATACTTTCATTTTTAATGTACGGCCCATGATTTAGAATCATGGGCCAGTATATATTATTGGTTAAAAGAATCCCAATTTCTTCTCTGCGTAAGAAACATGAAGATTTTTATTTTGTCTATAATGGTTAAGCATCATTTTGTGAGTTTCTCTGCCCACTCCAGACTGTTTATAACCACCAAATGGCGAGTGAGCTGGATAAGCATGATAGCAATTTGTCCATACTATTCCTGCTTGTATTCCTCTACCCATTCTGTGAGCTGTATTGCCATCTCTAGTCCATACTGCTGCTCCTAAACCATAAAGAGTATCATTAGCAATTTTTAATGCCTCTGCTTCATCTTTAAATTTAATCACAGATACAACAGGTCCAAAGATCTCTTCTTGAGAGATACGCATGTTGTTTTTAGCTTCAAAAATAGTTGGTTGAATAAAGTTTCCTTTTTCCAGTCCACTATTAAGTTTAGCAACACTTCCTCCTGCTAGAACTTTAGCGCCCTCTTTTTTACCTAGATCAAGATAAGATTTAATCTTTTCCATCTGCTCTAGTGACACTTGAGCTCCAATCATTGTTTCCATTTTTAAAGGATTGTCTTGTTTTACAGCTTTAGTTCTTGCAATAGCTCTCTCCATGAATTTATCATAGATTGACTCTTGAATTAAAGCTCTACTTGGACAAGTACAAACTTCACCTTGGTTAAGATTGAACATGACAAACCCTTCGATACATTTATCAAAGAAGTCGTCATCTTTTTCCATTACATCCTCAAAGAAAATGTTTGGAGATTTTCCACCTAACTCCAAAGTAATTGGAATTATGTTTTGTGCAGCGTACTGCATAATCAATCTTCCTGTAGTTGTTTCACCAGTAAATGCAACTTTGGCAACTCTTTTAGAAGAAGCTAAAGGTTTACCCGCTTCCAATCCAAATCCACTAACAATGTTAACTACTCCTGGAGGTAATAAATCTCCAATCAGCTCCATTAAAACATTAATAGACGCCGGTGTTTGTTCAGCTGGTTTTAATACAACACAGTTTCCTGCTGCAAGCGCAGGTGCTAATTTCCATGTTGCCATTAGTAATGGAAAGTTCCAAGGAATAATCTGACCTACAACTCCTAAAGGCTCATGAAAGTTGTAAGAGTATTGGTTATTGCTTATTTCAGCAATTGATCCTTCTTCTGCTCTTATTACTCCAGCAAAATATCTCCAATGATCAATTACCAATGGCAAGTCTGCTGCCATACATTCTCTTATTGGTTTTCCATTATCTAAACATTCAGCAGTTGCTAATAAGTTTAGATTTTTTTCAATAACATCAGCTATTTTGTTCAAAATGTTTGATCTAGTAGTGATGTCTGTCTTTCCCCATTCTGTGAATGCTGCGTGAGCTGCATCTAACGCGGCTTCTACGTCTTTATCATTCGATCGTGCAACTGAACAGATCTTCTCATTATTAATCGGGCTAACATTATCAAAATATTTACCTGACTTTGGTTCTACAAATTTACCATTTATATAGTTGCCATATTTAGCTTTAAATGGAAATTTTACTTTTAAATGAGAGGTATCTAAAACTGAAGACACGCTCGAGCTTTTTGCTTGTTGTGTACTCATTGTTCCCCCTTTTGTTTCAATTTTTAATTAAACCCAAAATGGGGTTAATTGTACACATTTAATTTTTATACAACTACAACGACTACTAAATGTTGATTCAATCAATTTAAAGTTGTGATTTCATGGGAAACGGGAGGTATTGAACCTCCCGTTTTAAATGATGGCTGAGGAATTATTCTTCCTCTTTTTTATCGCTAATTTTTTCTTTTGGTGAAGGATTGCCTTCCAATTCTTTACTAATGGCAGCAGCTTGATCTCTAATAGTTTTCTCAATCTCTGTGGCTACATTAGGATTTTTTTGAAGATAGACTTTTGCATTTTCTCTACCTTGTCCAATTTTTTCTCCTTTATAAGCATACCAAGCTCCAGATTTTTCCACTACACCAGCTTTTGCTCCAAGATCAATTAATTCACCTAATTTACTTATACCTTTTCCGTACATTAAGTCGAATTCAACTACTTTAAATGGAGGTGCAACTTTATTTTTAATTACCTTCACTCTTGTAGAGTTTCCAATAATCTGATCTTTTTCTTTAATTGCTCCAATTCTTCTAATATCCATTCTTACTGATGAATAAAATTTTAGTGCGTTTCCTCCAGATGTTGTTTCTGGATTTCCAAACATTACACCAATTTTCATTCTAATTTGGTTAATGAAAATTACCATTGTATTTGATTTAGAAACTGATCCAGTTAATTTCCTTAAAGCCTGGCTCATAAGTCTAGATTGTAGACCTACATGGTGATCGCCCATTTCGCCTTCTAGTTCAGCTTTTGGAGTTAATGCTGCTACAGAGTCTACAACTAAGACTGAGATAGAACCCGATTTAATTAAAGTATCAGTTATTTCTAATGCTTGCTCACCAGTATCTGGTTGTGAAATTAAAAGTTCTTCTGTTTTTACACCGAGTTTTTTTGCGTAAACTGGGTCCATGGCATGCTCAGCATCTACAAACGCACAAATACCACCAGCTTTTTGAGCTTCCGCTACTACTTGTAAAGCTAAAGTGGTTTTTCCTGAAGACTCAGGGCCATATATTTCAATTATTCTTCCTTTTGGTAAACCTCCTATACCTAATGCCAAGTCCAAACTTAATGAACCAGTTGAAATAGCTTCAACATCTAAAGCTTGTTCTTGACCTAGTCTCATTACAGAGCCTTTACCGAAGTTTTGATCTATTTGGCTAATTGCAGCCTCAAGAGACTTATTTTTTTCTTTTAATTCTTTATCTTTTTTATCGTCTGTTTTTACGACTTTTAAGTTATTTTTTGTCATTTTTTATCCTTTTTTATTGTTCGAATCGTTAATCTAAATGTACACATTTTGTTCTTTTTATCAAGAAGTTAAAAATATGCCGAAAATGGCTTATTTAATTGATTTAATTGATAAAGACCCAAGTTGTTTAGCAAGCTCAAATTGAGATACAACGAAATCTCTCTCAGATTTCGCGAAAGCGATTCTTGCATCCAAAAGAAGGCTTCTAGATTGTATTAACTCCAGCGTCGTCCTAGTGTTGCCTGAGTCATATTCTAAGGTAATACCTTCGTTAGCAATTTCAGCTGCTTTGAGCTGGGCTTTTGTGGCTTCGAGAACGCTTTTAGAAGATTGGTATTTTGACCATGCATTGGAGATTTCTGTATTTATTTTGTTTTTCGTATCCTCAAGTATTAGTTGATATCTTTGTTTATTATAAGAAGATTTCTTTATAGAGGAGATATTTTCACCACCTTTAATAATTGGCCAAGTAATTGTTGCTTTAACCGTTTCTTGATCGGTATCATCAATAGTTGAACTAAAATCATTATTTTCAGATTTTGAGTAGTTTAAAGAAGCAGATGGAGAAAGTCTTGCTCTTTCTATATTTAATTCTTTTACAGATATTTCATAATCTAAATTAGAAATTAAAAGATCAACATTATTAGAATTAGCTATTTCTAGAGACTCTTCGAATGAATTTGGCAAAATTAAAAAGACCTTATCACTTAAATTTTCTAAAGCGGGCGTTTTTTCTCTCGTGACTCTCTCAAAAATTTTTTTTGAGGATAGTAATTCAGTCTTTGCTTTAATTAAATTTGCTTTTGCCCCAGCTAGTGACGACTCAGATTGCGCCAAGTCAGTTAAAGTAATTTCTCCTTTTTGCAATCTAGCACTGTCAGAGTCAACTTGTCTTTGGAATAAATTTACATTTGATAAATTAAATTTTTGGTTTTTAGATTTAAATATTAGGTCAAAGTATGAAGAAGTTGTATCCAAAATTGTTTGTTGCTCAACTTTTTTAAGAGATAAATTAGCCTTCTGAGTTTCAAGCTCAGTCTTTTTAAAAGTATTTAACCCCTTAAAACCAGAGAAAAGTTTTTGATCAATAGATATTTTTTTACTTTCTGTATCAGAATTAGAATCTGCTAGGCTCGATCCACTTTGATTTGTTCTGTTGGTGGATGTAGTACTTGTCTGGTCCCCTGAGAAAGTAATACTTGGCAAGAATTCACTTCTAGAAATGTTTTTATCTTGTTTAGCTGACTCAAAGTTTTTTCTTTCAGCGTTTAATTGCAAATTATTTTCTAATGCCTTCTCAATATAAAATATCAAGTTATCTCTTGCTTGAAGATGCGAGATAGAGAAAAATAAAAATATTATTATTAAGTATTTTTTCATTTAGTTAAATTTAATAGACTTTAATCTGTGTTTTTTATCAATATTTATAATAGTATCAGCCTTCCGAAATAAATTATTAAGCATATGTTTTGTAAGTCTTTCATAAAACATAATAAAATTTTTAACTTCTTCGTCTGACATAGTTTTTTTTCCTTTTGAGGTAATTCTTAACTTTTTTTCTTGAAGCAATCTCCATTTAAATACGTATTTAAAACTAGGTACTTTTAAAAAAATAAGTTTATCAATTAAATTAAATATTTTTTGATATTTTTCTATTAATTCTTTATTTACTCTTGATCTCCAAATTCTTTTTTTATCTTTCTCTTTTTCTAGTTTATTTATAGGAACAATTAAATCTTTTTTTTTCTGTGGTGTAACACCCACACACCACCCTTCAAAAATAACAACATTTGGTTTTTTATTGACCTTAATCCATTTATTTTTTGAACTCCTGTCATCAATTGATTTGTCAAATTTTGGTATCATGATTTTATTAAATTTTTTTTTTTTTAAATTTTTGATACAACTATGTAACATTCTAGTATCATGAGTGCCAGGAACTCCTCGAATTAAAAACAAAGGGCTTATATTTTTAGCCATTAATTTTCGCTCTTTACGAGTTTTGTAGAAATCATCAATTGAAAATATTACTGTTTCTAAATTAAAACCTTCCTTTAATATAATTTTAATTATATTCGAAATTGTCGATTTCCCTGATCCTTGTCCTCCTGTAAGACCTATAACTTTTACTCTTTTACTCTTTAAGTATTCTTCATTAATCATTTTACTAATTGGTAAATAAAACTTTTGTAATTGACCTAGTTTATTTCTAAATGGTTCAGACATTATTTCTTGTGATTTAAGAAATTTTAAATATTTTTTTTTGATTTTCTGATAATTCAAATTGCCAAATTGCATATCGTTTATTCTAAATTAGCTAGAAGCATTTTTTATAGCTTCTTCTAAATAGTCAAGCCTATCTTGACCCCAAAATATTTCATTTTTAAAAACATAAGTTGGTGCCCCAAATACATTTTGATCAATTGCATCTTTTGAATTCTTTTTATACTTTTCATCAATTTCTTCAGATAATGCTGAATTTTTGATTTCTTCAAATTTAAAATTTAGTTTTTCACAAATTTCTTCGAGAACTTTAATATCAGAAATATCTTTTTCAAGAGACCAAAGATACTCCAAACAAGTACTACTAAAGTTAAGTTTATCTCCTTGATTACATGCTGCTATAACAAATTTCGCCGGCAAATGTGGGTCTGATGGAGGAAAAAATTTCGGCTGTCTGTTTATTGGAACATTAAATTTTTTAGCAATTCTATCTATTTCTATCAGTCTATACTTTTGTCTTGAAGGATGCCTTTTTGGTACTGGCAAACCGCCAGTATTTGAAAAAACTGTGCCTACTAAATCAAAGGGTTTCTCGTCCACTTGTAGGTTATATTTTTTTATTAGAGATGAAAATCTCTCGACTGCCAAATATGAGAAAGGTGATGCTATACTGAAATAATAGTCTACTTTCATAATTTTACTAAATTTAATTAATTCAAATTACCTTACGCATGTTTATCTATATCCACAAGGCTTCAAAATCTCATAGAAATGTTCACCTTTTGATTCCTGTTTGATTCTAATTGAGACTCAATTTTCAACTTTTTCATGTGTTATTTCCTCTATATCTTTTAGGTTTTCATGACTAGTTAATAAATCGTCTTTTTTTTCTCTTAAGGAAACCAAAAAAATAATTATGTTAAAAATAACAATCAAAATTTGAGCAAAAAAAGATATTTGTCCTAGATAAATTTCAAAGAGAGACAATAATATTAATAAAAAAATTGATCTCAAAACAACATGATATTTAAATACTGCAATAATTGAGAAAGAATGTATTAATAATTTGAACAAAGACATTTTTGAAGGCCCAAAGTATCTAAGGCCCCTAATTGAATTTATTTCATTTAAATTTTTAAAATTTTTTTTTATTGTTCCAGAATAGCTACTCCAAAGACTAGGTAGGGAGGATATTTTATCAGCATCTTCTTTTATTAGACAACTATAATTCCCAAAATTTATATTCTTGCCAGTAAAAAGATAGGTTAGTGCTTTATGCATTACATATAAAAATTTGAAAAAATATCCCTCAGATCTTTTAATTCTTTTCGCGACTACTGATTTATCTGGAAACAAACCGATTTTATTTATTAGGCTTTTTAATTCTACTGGCCTATCTTCTCCATCTCCATCCATTAAAATTAAATAATCAAACCTTTCATTTTTTGTTAAATATCTAATTCCAAATGCGTTGCACCTTGCATGACCTTTGTTTATTCTCATGTTTAAGATTTTCAGTGAGTTAATGTTTTCTGGTTTATTTATTTTTGGTTGATCTATTGTAGATGCATCATTTATTACATAACATTCAAATAAAAAATCTTTTATTCCTTTAATATTTATGTCGATTTCTTCAAGTAGTTTTCTTAAAGATTCCCAATCATTAAAAACAGGAATTAGAATAATAATTTTTTTCATCTTTTTCCAATCATGCAATAACCTACTGGTTTAATGGTACCGAAAACTCCTGGGCATATTTTTTTTAGTACTTTAGGATTTCCTGTATATATTACGCCTTGATCTACCTTTAAATCTTTAGCTTTGTTTTTTAAATCATTTATCCAAATAGGTCTTGAGGGCAAATGATAAGATAAATTACCAGCATACCACTCGTCTCCAACTACAATTTTAATTTCGTTAGAAAAATTATCATCCCATTTATTTTGTACAAGCCTAGAAATTTCCTTTCCTGGATAATCAGTCCTTTTTGTTTCATCAAGCAAAGATATTGCCAGATACAAGCTAGGTGAAATAATGAAAAATGTTAAAAAGATTAAATAAAACTTTTTAATATTTTTTAAATCTACATAATTTTTAAAAACTTTAAAAAATAGTGTACCAAAAAACAAATAGAAAGGCGTCATCCACATTGTCCTAATTTTTGCACCTGTAATTAGCGAAGTAATTAAAACTAAAAAGATTGGCAAAACTGTAATTGTAATTAAAAATAAATTTTTTTTACTTTTAAAGTTTATATGAAATCTAAAATTTTTTAATAAAACTAAAAACATTAAAAAAAATGGCAATAAAACGATAAGTTGCTTTAAAAAGAAAATGAAAGGATTTTTAAGGTGATTATATATTTCATAATCAGAAACTCCTGATCTATTTAATCCATAAAAAATAGTAACAAATTCATTGTCAAATAGCCAAATTAAATGGGGAGTCAAAATAATTAGTGAAACTAAAAGAGATAGACAATAATTGAATAAAATTTTTTTATGATCTTTATAAATAAATATTAAGAATAAGAAAATTGAAACAAGAAAATATATAAATAAGTATTTTGATAAAAATCCTAAAGAGGAGAAAATACCAAATAAAATCCAGTCTGAAATTTTTTGTGAGTTAATACCTTTCCAGAGATAATAGGTAATTAAAGCAAAAAATGGTATTTGACTTATATTCACGTTAAATTCAGGCGAAGTAAAATTAAAGAAGAATATTCCCTCTAAAATTAAAACAGAAAGAAAGGAAAAAATAGGGTTTTTAAAAATTAAATTTGAAAGTTTCCATACATAAGTAAAGGATACGATTATAAAGATCTGGCTTAATAAATAGTATGCCCAATCATTAGATCCAAAAAAAGAGAAGAAAAACTCTACGGCAAAGGCACTTAAAGGGGGATGTTTGCTAAATCCCCAATCTAAATTACTACCCCAAGCTAAAGCTTCAATTGTGTCGAGGGGTAAATTAATGTTTGAAAAAGATGGAATTAAAGTCCAAATAATCAAATGTATTATAAGGAACAAAAAGAAAATTTTCGTAATATTTTTTTTATTAGTCATTTATTTAATTATTACAGTTTATAAGCTATTGACACGACTAAAATCAAACATATACTCCTCCAAATTCAAAAAATGCCAAAAAAAACTATCACAAAAAAAAAATATACCCCAACAACTAAAGAAAAGTACATGTGTGCTAGACATAAAAAATTTTTTACCGAAGAATTGTTAAAATGGAAAAATGATATTATTAAATCTAATAATTTAGGAAATATTTTAAACTCTTCTGACGATAACGTATCTTCAGCTGATGTAATTGATCAAGCTTCATCTTATACGGACAAATCTGTTGAAATGAAGTCTTTAAATAGAAGTAGAAAATTAATTTCTAAAATAAATTCTGCACTTCAACGAATAAAAGATGGCACTTATGGTTTTTGCGAAGAAACTGGTGAACCAATAGGTCTTAAAAGATTAATGGCAAGACCTGTTGCAACTCTATCTATTGAAGCCCAAGAAAGACACGAGAGAGACGAAAAAATTTTTATTGACGACTAAGGTAAAGGTATTTTTTCTCCTCTATTTAGTAGATCAAATCCACGAATTACAGCTTTACGTTTAGATATTTCCTCATACCATCTAGTTAAACTTTTAAATCTTTTCAAACCTATGTCATGCCAGTCGTGCCTAGCTATCCATGGAAAAGTTGCAATATCTGCTATAGAATAATTATCAGTGGCTAAAAACTTTGAATTTGATAGCCTTTCATCCAACTCATAATAAATTCTCTCTGAAATTTTAAAGTATCTATCTTCTCCGAACTTGCTTTTTCCTTGATTATAATGATGAAACTGATGATGTTGTCCTAACATTGGCCCAACATATGCCATTTGTCCCATAAGCCATTGATTAATAATTGTCCTATTTTTTTTTTCATAAAACTTTCCACTTTTCTCACCTAAATAAATTAAAATTGCACCTGACTCAAAAAGAGTCTGTTTAGATTCATGGTCAATAATTACAGGAGTTTTCCTAAAAGGACTTATTTTTTTAAAGTGAGGCTTAAATTGTTCGTCTTTATTTATATTGATTTTTGTAATTTTATAATCAAATTTTATTTCTTCTAACATAATAGAAATTTTCTTACCGTTTGGAGTATTCGCGGTAAGTAATTCAATCATTTTTTACCTAATCTATTTTGGATAGTTTTTGAGGATGTTGTAAACTCGAATCTGTATTTTTCATTAGGTCTAGCTCTAGTAAAACATTCTACTGATGCTAGTGCTGCTTCATGAAAACCTGAAAGAATCAATTTAAGCTTACCTGGATAAGAGCAAATGTCACCTACTGCAAATATTCCTTTTTTATTAGTCTCAAAATTTTTTGAATTTACTTCAATTGTTTTTTTTTTCATATTAAGACCCCATTCTGCAATAGGCCCAAGTTTCATAACTAATCCAAAAAAACCAAGTACAACATCAGTTTTAATTTTTTCTGTTGAACCGTTGTCAAATTTTATTGTTATCGAAGATATCTTTTCATCTCCTTCGATTGACTCAAGTTGACAAGGTGTTTTAATTTTAACTTTTCCCTCGATTTCAAGTTTTTTTATCTCAGATAAAGTATGCGGTGCTCCTCTAAATTCTTCGCGTCTATGTATTAAATTTATCTTTGAAAATTTCGACAATTCTAAAGCCCAATCAAGTGCGGAGTCCCCTCCTCCAAATATTGAGATATTTTTATTTTTAAGATTTTCCTTATCCTTTATAGAATAAAATAAAGATTTTTCCTCAAATTTTTCTGCTTCTTTAATAGATAATTTTCTAGGCTCAAAAGAACCTACGCCCCC
Source organism: uncultured Pelagibacteraceae bacterium (assembly GCA_902536385.1). GTDB lineage: Bacteria > Pseudomonadota > Alphaproteobacteria > Pelagibacterales > Pelagibacteraceae > Pelagilacustribacter. The sequence goes on along the minus strand of CACAWY010000001.1, from coordinate 56,208 downwards.
GGCGATAATTATATTAGGCGCTGAAAATTCGTTTTTTTTGTTAGTCTTAACTATCCAAGCATCTTTATCTTGTTTTACTTCATCGACTCTTTCATTCAAAAAAAATTTTGTTTTAAACGGTTTAATCTGTTCCAACAATTTTTTAGTTAGTTCTTCACCTGTGCATTCAGGAATTGCAGGAATATCGTAAATAGGCTTATCAGGATAAAGTTCAATACATTGACCACCTATCTTATCCAAATTATCTACAACAATTGATTTGAGACCTTTAATACCCAGTTGATGAACGGCAAACAGTCCAACGGGGCCTGCACCAATTATAATTGTATCAGTCTTTAACATTAAGTTTGTTTAGCAGGTGTCATTACAGTAAGCCCATCTAAATCATCGGAAACTATTAACTGACAACTAAGTCTGCTATTTTTTTTTGGTTCATATGCCATATCAATCATGTCTACCTCTGCATCTTGTGCCTTTGGTAATTTATCTAACCAGTTTTCTTCGACATAAACATGGCAGGTAGCACAAGCCATAGAGCCTCCACAATCTGCATCAATTCCAGGTATATCTTTCTGTATGGCTCCTTCCATGACTGAAAGTCCATTATCAACTTCTATTGTTCTAGACGTACCTTCATTATCAATGTAAGTAATTTTTGCCACTTAAAAAATTTCCCTAATAATAAGCTAAATAAATTGATATGATGACTACCCAGAAGAAAGCATAATACAAAATATACCCTTTTACGGTAAACGGCATTTTTTTTATTTTTCTCTTTGCTCTACCTTTATATGGTTTAGAAAGTTCCATAGACATCAATATAAGTATCTAAAAAAAAAGGGCAAGTACACAAAATGTACTCGCCCTTTTTTAAGTAAATTATCTACTATCTAGATGATAATCTTGTGTTTTGCATTGCTGCTGCCCATATCACAAGACCAAAAGCGATCTTGTTAACAAAGTCAGCTAAGTTGTAAATAACGTTTAAAGCATTTGCATCAACACCACCAGTTAGGTATCCGAAAATATACCCTAAAGGATAAATCGCCCAACCAATAGTTACGATTATTCTCATAGCGCTGAATGCTGTAGACATTGCTTTGTTACCAGCTTTTGCCGCCATTGTTCCAGCTTCACCTGAGAATATTTCAAACAAGATATAAATCCATCCAGCCATTCCAATTACGAAACCTACAAATGGTTGAATATAACCAGCTTCACCTAAGTATCCACCGATTAACATTACTAATGAACCAATTAATAGCTTCCAGAATATAGAAGTTGGCACCTTTCTAACAGCTGCCAAGATTAGATAGAATTCGATCATTTGAAGTGGCACAGTGATTAACCAATCGATATATCTGTATACCGTTGGTGAGTCACCTGTAGTCACCCAAACTTCTCTCATATACATGTAGTGAACAAATGCAACACCAGTTACAAGTCCAGCTACAGTTAAAGATGTTCTCCATGATGCAGCAACAGTTCCTCTTTCTGCAAAGAAAAATACAGTTGTTGCGATCATCCCCATTGATACAAGCCAGAATGATATTCCTACGAAATCATTTGTTTGTAACATGGCAGTCGCTGCGTTAGCTGAGCTTGTAATACCTAAAAAGGCAACAGCCGCTAAAGCAAAAAGACCCAATTTTCTCATGAAAACCTCCCTCGTTTGTTTAGTTTTCGTTTAGTTTATATATAAACTACTCGGACAAATGGAAATCTTACCCACTACCGAATAACTTGACGGGAACCATAGTAAAAAAAAAAGTTACAGTGAAGTCTTTTTTTCATCAAAAAAGCCCATTTTTAAAGGTTTTTTTATTTTTTTTTGGGGATATTTGTGAAATACTCTCTAAAATTAAGGAATTTTGAGGGTATGGAGTTGAGTCGAAAATATAAAGAAATTTACGAAAAATCTATCAAAAACAAGGAAGGTTTTTGGAAGGATGTATCAGAAAATATTTTTTGGTACAAAAAACCGACAAAAATTTTAAATTCTGATAATCCCCCATTCTATAAATGGTTTGAAGACGGGATCACTAACACTTGTTACAACGCTTTAGACCTTCATATTGACAATGGTAAAGGTGAGAAACTTGCCATCATCTACGATAGTCCAATAACAGGAACAAAAAAAAATATTACTTACAATCAATTAAGAGAAAAAGTATCTTTATTTGCTGGTGCCTTAAAAAACCAAGGAGTTAATAAAGGCGATAGGGTTATAATTTATATGCCGATGATTCCTGAAGCTGTTATAGCAATGTTAGCATGTGGGAGAATTGGTGCGGTGCACTCTGTTGTTTTCGGTGGCTTTGCTGCGAATGAACTGGCAAGTAGAATTGATGATTCTAAAGCAAAAATTTTAGTAACTGCATCTTGTGGTTATGAACCTGGGAGAACAGTTCATTACAAACCTCTCGTGAATAAAGCTTTGGAACTAGCGAGTCATAAGCCTGAGAAATGTATTATTTTTCAGAGAGAAAAAGACAAAGCAGAATTAAATTCTAAAATAGATATTTCTTGGGAAGAAGCACATAAAGATGCGAAAGCGACTGAATGTGAAAAAATGAATGCTAACGACTATGCTTACATACTTTACACATCAGGGACTACGGGTTTACCTAAAGGAATTGTAAGAGACATCGGAGGCCATATTGTTGCATTAAAATGGACAATGAAAAATATTTACAATATTGAACCAGATGATGTCTGGTGGTCAGCAAGTGATATAGGCTGGATTGTTGGTCATTCATATATTGTCTACGCACCACTATTTTATGGATGTACTACTGTTTTATTTGAGGGCAAACCTGTTGGAACTCCAGATGCAGGCGTTTTTTGGAGAGTAATATCTGAACACAAAGTTAAATCTCTATTTACAGCTCCTACTGCAATTAGAGCTATAAAAAAAGAGGATCCAAATGGTGAATTTTTTAAAAAATATGATTTAAGTAAATTCGATAAGCTTTTTCTTGCAGGTGAAAGAGCTGATCCTGATACTATAAAGTGGTTTGAAAAACTCTCAGACTCTCCTGTGATTGATCATTGGTGGCAAACCGAAACTAGTTGGGCAATTACATCTGATTGTACCGGGATAGAGTCGTTCCCTGTAAAATATGGATCTGCATTTAAACCTGTGCCAGGTTATGATTTGAAAGTTTTGAATTCTGACGGAAAAGAGGTAGGTGCAGGAAAAATGGGAGACATAGTGGTAAAACTTCCGTTACCTCCAGGAACATTCCCAACCTTATGGGGTGCAGATAAAAGATATAAAGAAAATTATATGTCTACTTATCCAGGGTACTATCAAACCTATGATGCAGGACATATTGATGAAGATGGATATGTTTGGATAATGTCTAGGACTGACGACATTATTAATGTTGCTGGACATAGACTGTCCACTGGTGCAATTGAAGAGGTTTTAGCAGAACATCCTAATGTGGCTGAGTGTGCGGTTATCGGAATTGCAGATAAGCTGAAGGGTCAATTGCCGATTGGATTACTTGCTCTTAAAGCAGGTGTAACAAAAGATAAAAAAGAAATTATTGATGAATGTATTAAAATGGTGAGAGAAAAAGTTGGTCCAGTTGCAGCATTCAAAATCGCGATTGTTGTAAAACGATTACCTAAAACTCGATCTGGAAAAGTATTAAGAGGAACTGTAAGAAAAATTGCTGATAACGAACCTTACAAGATGCCTGCAACGATAGATGATCCAGCTATTTTAGACGAAATTAAATCAGATCTAATTGAGAGTAAAATATTAAAACTCTAAAGGTTTTCCTTTAGACTCAATAAGGATTTTCCCGTTAGACATTACTAAAATTCCATTAACAATTGTTCCTACTGGAAATCCCTTTACCTTGTAGTTATGAAAAGGTGTCCAGCCACATTTACTAGCAATCATTTCGTTTTTAATAACGACCTCTTTATTCATATCAACTATTGTCAAATCTGCATCAAAACCCTCTTTTATAAAGCCTTTATTTTTAATACCGAAAATTCTGCAGGGATTTTCACACATTAAATTAATTAGTTGATTTAGAGTTAGTTTTCCATTGTTCACATGATCTATCATAACTGGAAATATTGTTTGAACACCAGGCATACCAGAGGGAGTTTCTGGGTACGTTTTATCTTTATTTACCTTTAAATGTGGGGCATGGTCTGATCCAAGAACATCAACAATATTATTTTTTATTGCTACCCATAAACGATCGTAATGCTCTTTAGATCTTAAGGGAGGATTCATTTGAGCATATGTTCCTAATTTATCGTAACAATCAGGCGCGTATAACGTTAAGTGTTGAGGAGTCGTTTCAAAAGTTACATTTTTTTTATGCATCGCCAAAAAGTCTACCTCATCTTTAGTGGTAACATGCAATACATGAATTTTTTTGTTATATCTTTCTGCAATTTTTACTACTCTTCGTGTTGAGGACATAGCGCATTCAACATTTCTCCATTCTGGATGTGAGTGAACATCTCCTTTTTTAATAAATTTTTTCCTTAATTTAATTATGTATTCATCTTCAGAGTGAATTGAAACAATTCTATCACTACTGGAAATTACTTTCTCAATGTCAGACTCTTTATCAACTAATAAATTTCCAGTTGAAGAGCCTGCAAAAAGTTTTACACCACAACAACCCTCAACATTTTTTAATTTAGCTAATTGGTCAGTATTATTAGGGGTGGCTCCAAAATAAAATGCATAATTGCTATGCATCCTATTTTTAGCTGCTTGTAATTTTTTTTCAAATTCAACCAAATTAGCTGTTGGTGGATTTGTATTTGGCATTTCAAATAAAGAAGTTACACCACCTAGCACTGCCGCTCTGCTACCACTTTCAAGGTCTTCTGCATCAGTAGATCCTGGTTCTCTAAAATGTACTTGTGTGTCAATTAAACCTGGTAATACTACTTTATTAGTAGCATCGTAAACTTTAGAACTATTGAGCTCGATATTACCTACTTTTTTTATTTTATTTCCAAGTAAACCGATGTCTGTTTTTGTTAATTTTCCATTAACATAACAAGAACCATTTTTAATAATGAGACTATAATTATCAGACATATTTTTTATTCCTATTATAATGTATAAGTAACAATTATGAAAAAAGATCAAGTAGTTATTTTAGAAAAAAGAGGAGCGATCTTAATAAGTGGTAACGACGCTGGTGATTTTCTTCAAAATATTATAACAAACGACATAAAAAAAGTTTCAAATGAAAATTCTATTTTTGCAGCTTTGCTAACACCTCAAGGAAAATATTTAAACGATTTTTTTATTGTAAAAAATTGTAAGGGGTATTTGTTAGATTGTAATGAAAATTCTACTGAAGAGCTTATAAATAATTTATCTAAATATAAATTAAGATCAGATATTAAAATTGAAGACCTTTCTTCAGAGTTTGTAGTTGGAGTTGTTAACCCTGAAAAGTTTATAGAATTACAAAAAGAAGTTAAATCAGATTTTAATACTATTTATTATAGGGATACTCCTATCTTTTCTGATCCGAGAAATAAAAAATTAGGAGCTAGAATATTTTCAAATTTAGAAAAACTTTATTTAACAATAAAAAAATTAAACCTTAAAATTGTAGATATTACAGAATACTATTCTCTTGCTCATAAATTGGGTGTGCCTGAAAAAGGTCTGAAAAACTTAAAAGATCAATTATTTGGTTTAGAAGCGAACTTTGAAAAATTTCAAGCTATTGATTTTAAAAAAGGATGTTTCATAGGGCAAGAGAACACTGCAAGAATGAAATTAAAAAATAAGTTAAGAAGAAGATTGCTGCCTATGTCATCAAACGAAAAACTAACTGTAGGTGATCAAGTTACTTATAATGATATTAAAATAGGAAAAATACTTATAGATAATCCTTACCCTTTTGGATTAATTAAAATAATAGACCCTGATCTTGAAGAGTTTAAAAATAAAAAATTGCTTGCAAATAATAAAGAATGTAAAATTTTATAGAGCGCTTAGTAACCTAGATAATGAAGCTAGTATTCCATAACCGCTCAATTCAATGAAAGCTATTACTAAAATTATAAGAACAATTCTTTTGTGTTTTCTCAAATATTCAATCATAATTCCATCTATGGTGCGGTCGGAGAGACTCGAACTCTCACGGGAAACCCACACGCCCCTCAAGCGTGCCTGTCTACCAATTTCAGCACGACCGCTTTAATAATGCGACAATAAATGAATGACAATTTAATCTCAAGTTGGTAAATTGGAACTAGTATGTCTGTACAACAACGAAATTTAAGTAGTTCGCAAGAGATTTACAAAAAAATCTCAAAATTTGTGCCAGAAGCTGAATGGAAAATTCATGCGCCTCTTATAGAAAAAATTAATAAGCTAAAAAAAGAAAAAGATGCAATAATTCTTGCACACAACTATCAGACACCTGAAATTTACCATGGTGTAGCTGATATAGCAGCAGACTCTTTAGCATTAGCAGTTGAGGCAGCAAAAACTTCTGCAAGTAAAATTATAATGTGCGGAGTCCACTTTATGGCTGAAACTGCGAAATTAATGAATCCTTCAAAAAAAGTTTTTTTACCTGATATGCAAGCGGGCTGTTCACTTGCTAGCTCTATTACAGGAAAAGATGTAAAATTATTAAAACAAAAATATCCAGGTGTTCCAGTAGTATCATACGTAAATACTTCTGCAGACGTTAAAGCAGAAACTGATGTTTGTTGTACTTCTGCTAATGCAGTGAAAGTAGTTGAGTCCTTAAACGTGGATAAAGTTATTTTTCTCCCAGATCAATATTTAGCAGACTACGTTGCTAAAAATACTAAAGTAAAAATCATTTCTTGGAAAGGAACTTGTATCGTCCACGAACAATTTACAGGTAAAGAGATTGAGGAAATTAAAAATCAAAATCCAGGTATAAAAGTTATTGCCCATCCAGAATGTCCACCCGATGTAATTAAAGCATCAGATTTCGCTGGTTCAACTTCTGGTATGGTAAAATATGTAAAAGATAATCAACCAAAAAAAGTAATGTTGGTTACTGAATGTTCAATGAGTGATAACGTTGAGGCTGATAATCCTAATGTATCTTTTATAAAACCATGTAATCTTTGTCCTTATATGAAAAAAATTGATTTAGTAAAAATTTTAAATTGTTTAGAAAATGAAACTAACGAAATTGTTTTAGATAGTAAAACTATAGAGGCCGCGAGAAAGTCTGTAATTAGAATGACCGAGATCGGTCGTTAGTTCAGTGCAAGTATTAAATCAATTTTATATTAAATCAGTTGTAAGAAAGGCTCTAAAGGAAGACCTGAAGCCTAGAGGTGATATCACTACAAACATTATTAGTTCAAAAAATAAAATTATTAAAGCTAGGATAATAGCTAAACAAGATGGTGTGATAGCTGGTTTAGAGTTTTGTAAAACAGCATTTAAATTAATTGGAAGAGAAACCATTTTTACAAAGAAAGTCTCTGATGGGAAAAAAATAAAAAAAAATAAAGTAATTGCTAATATAAAAGCTAAAACAAAAACAATCTTAACCGCTGAGAGAACTGGTTTAAACTTTCTTAATCATGCCTCAGGTATCGCAACAATCACTAATCAATTGGTAAAAAAAATTAGTAAAAAAACTAAGATCTGTTGTACAAGGAAAACTACACCTAATTTGAGAACACTTGAAAAATATGCTGTCAAAAAAGGCGGTGGGCATAATCATAGATACAATTTAAGTGATGAAATTCTTATTAAGGATAATCATATAAGAGCATCAAATAGTCTAAGAGACTTAGTTAAAAAAGCGATAAAAACAAAAAAAATTATTACTGTCGAAATAGAAAACATCAATCAACTAAAGCAGGTTACGGGTTTAAAATTTAAAAGAATACTTTTTGATAATATGAACTCTTCTCAATTAAAAAAATGTTTAAAACTTTGTAAAAATAAATATCAAACCGAGTATTCAGGTAATGCTACCTTAAAAAATATTAAACGAATTTCTAAAACTGGGGTAGATAGAATTTCAGCTGGGGCTATTACCCATAGCGCTAAATCTTTTGATAGTAGCTTATTAATACTTTAAAACTTTTTATTGTAAGTGAATGAAATTAAAGAGGAGTTCATATCATTACTTGTATTTTGTGTACCGAAAGCATTTATTAAAAATTGACTTTTATTTTTTTCATTAATAGAGGAATATCCTAATCCTAAAGTAACAAATTGATCTCTTTTCTTATTTTCTGTTAAAGAATAACCATCACCAGTATCTTTTATTGTAGCAGTTGAGTCAGCCCCATCCAATTTATTCTCCTCGCTACCAAATAGAGAAAGATTAAATCCTTTGGATATGAAGCCATCATTTGAGAACTCTCTATCTAAATTGAAACCTAATTCCGGTTTGATTTGCAATAAATTATCAGTTTTAATTTTAAGAGCTAAATCTCCCCCACTTTCATCAATATCATCTTGTAAAACATAGGCAGTATTAACTGTAGCTGTTGGATTAAAAATCCAACCACCTAAATTTATCTTTTTTGAAATTCCTCCAGTTAAATCAAAGCCTAATTCATACCTATCGGACTTTAATGTTTGTGTACTTCCTTCAGTAACGTTCCTTGTTGAATTATTTTTAGAAACAAATGAACCTAAATTCAAAGATGTATCTAACATTCCGTACTCTTTATTTGCAAAAAAGCTGGCATGTAAACTGTGAGTATTATTTAAACCATAACCCTCGTCATAATCTAATCCTGTTGTTGAAAATCCTAGTCCCCATCCTGCTTGTAAATTATCGATAATAGTTTGATTTCCAAAAACAAAACCTGCTGTGGTTGACTCATAACCAATATCATCTCCAACTTTTTCCTGATCTGTGACACCACCAAAAGTTCTTAGATAAAATGAATTATCTGGTGCACCTATTTGTAATAAGTTTCTTTTTGAATAAATATTAGCAATATCACTAATTGTAAAATCTTTTGTTAAATTTATTTTTTCTACTCTAGGGTTATAGTAATTTTGGACATCATCAAAACTTAAACTAGCGAAATTATTTTGAACTAATTGACCAAAGCTTGGTCCTTTAACTGCACTTGTCATAGCTCTTTTAAAGCTATTATTGCTTTTCACACTTTGACCAATTGATTTTTGAATAGTCATTCCTTTGATTTGTCTCATTGCTTTTTCCAAAGCTGTGTCAGACAAAGAGTCAAGATTGCTCGTAAGAGTAGACATGGTTCCATTAGTATTAATGTTTTCTAAAACTGAGGCTATTGCTGAAAATCTTGTTTTTGGTATCCTAACTTTATAACCTGTTCTTCTGTTAGCTATTTCTAGATCCCAATCATTTCCATTTGCGACTAGCCTCCATTTAAATGTACTGTTATAATTTATCCATGTTGCTTCATTACCAATGTTGTCTTCCTCAATATTTTGTAGAACTGAAGAGTAAGTATTTGCTGCAAGAGTAGATGAAGAGTCTATTCCAAAAGATAAAGATCCGCTCTCATTTGAAAAATCTATTTTACCAAAATCAGAAGTAGAGTTTAAAACAACATTATAGTTAGTTGGAACTTCTCCATCAAATGTAAGTGTATCACTTCCACCTTGGTCATTGTTCATTGTGGTAATTGTACCATCATTGTCGATATCAATTGTTCCTCCGGTAATTGTACCGGTATTTGTAAAAGAAGTTACAGTTGTTCCAGAATGCAGCCAAACTCCATCTTCACCGCCAGTGATAGTTCCTGCATTAGAGAGTGTTGGAACGGCGGGTGCAGCTATATGTGCACCATTCTTACTAGTGCCTGTAATTGTTCCACCACTATTATTTGTAAATTCTAGAGATAAAGTTGCGAGAGTTCCTGTTTGACTTCTACTTTTATATGAGGCTTCAAAACCATAATTTCCACCAGTAACTGTCCCGCTATTAGTAAATTCATTCTCTCCCCTATTAGACCAAAAACTTACAGCAATATTATTTGATAAAATCGATCCCGTGCTATAATTAGTTACTGTATTGTTTCCTGTGCTTTCAGTGTGTACTGGTCGGTTACCAGCAGAAGTTTGTCCTAAAGTACCATAATTTTCTAAAGTATTATTTAATGTTGATGTATTTGTTTCAGCATTAGTACCACCTGGCATCCATCCGCCAGTTCCACTAAACTTTATTACTGCCCCTTCACTATTAATTGTTGTTGTGCCTGATCTACTTCTAATATTTATTAAACCTCTCCAGCCTTGAATGGTACCATTGTTTGTGTATGTCTCATCATTACTTGGTCTAACCACGGCACCTGCATTTCCATCAGTAGAACCATAAACTCCAATTGTTCCATTATTTGTTCCAGCAAAAACATTTTTTTGCTGAAAAACAAAACACATCAAGACCCAAAAAGTTAAAATTTTTTTCACTATCATATTTTTTTGTTCCTTAAGACTTGAGTTCATATTAGGTCAAAAAAAAATTTATGTAAAACTCAAATCAATTATAAATTTTTGATACAACTTTGAGTAGAGACGAAAATCAACATTAGCTTTAAAAAAATTATGTCTTTTTGGAATATGCGAATTGATTATAATTTATGAATATTTTGAAAGCTCAGCTTGAGCCGCAGCTAATCTTGCAACTGGGACTCTAAATGGAGAGCAGGAAACATAGTTTAGTCCTGTTCTAGAGCAAAATTCAATACTCTTTGGATCGCCACCATGCTCACCGCAAATTCCTAACTTAATATTTTTATTAGTTTTTCTGCCTCTTAAAGATGCAATTTCTACTAGCTCACCTACTCCATTTTGATCAATACTTACAAATGGATCTACATCAAATATTTTATTATCAATATAATCGTTTAAGAATTTACCTGAGTCATCTCTGCTTATTCCAAATGTTGTTTGAGTTAAATCATTAGTTCCAAAGCTAAAAAAATCAGCATGTTTTGAGATAGACTTTGCTTGTAAGGCAGCACGTGGTAATTCAATCATTGTGCCGACCATATATTCAAGTTTTAATTTACTTTCTTTTTCTATTTCTTTAGCAATTTTATTTACTAAAGCTCTTAAAATTTTTAACTCAGACTCAGTTGAAACCAACGGTATCATTATTTCTACAAAAGCTGCTTTTACTTTTTGTTTTTTTAATTCGACTATAGCTTCAAATATTGCTCTACATTGCATTTCATAAATTTCTGGAAAAGAAATACCAAGCCTACATCCTCTATGTCCAAGCATAGGATTTTCTTCATGGAGTTCTGCTATTCTATCTTTGACTTCTTTCGCTGATAAATTTAATAATCTTGCGACTTCCTCTATGTCTTTATCAGCTTTTGGCAGAAACTCATGAAGCGGTGGATCTAATAATCTTACTGTAACAGGTAAACCCGACATAATTTTAAATATTTTTTTAAAGTCTTCTTTTTGATAAGGTTGGAGTTTATCTAAAGCACTATTTCTATCTTCTCTCGATTTAGATAAAATCATTTGTCTTACTGATAAAATTCTTTCTTCATCAAAGAACATATGCTCTGTTCTACATAAACCAATCCCCTCAGCACCGAATTCTCTCGCTGTTTTACTGTCTGCTTCTGTTTCAGCATTCGTTCTAACTTTTAATTTTCTAAATTCATCAGCCCATTTCATTATTGTAGAGAAATAACCAGAAATTTCAGGTTGAACAGTAGGCACTAAGCCTTTCATTACTTTTCCGCTTCCACCGTCTATAGTAATAATATCTCCCTCTTTAATTATCACATCACCAGCTTTAAGTTGTTTCAATTCATAATCTATCGTAATTTCACTTGAACCCGAAACACATGGTCTACCCATTCCTCGTGCTACAACCGCAGCGTGACTAGTCATGCCACCTCTTGCAGTAAGTATTCCTTTAGCTGCATGCATTCCATGTATATCCTCTGGTGAAGTTTCTAACCTCACTAATATTGTATCTTGCATCATCCCGTTTAATTTCTCTGCTTCATCAGCAGTGAAAACAACTTTACCACTTGCAGCGCCTGGAGATGCCGGTAATCCCGAAGCAATTACCTCTTTCTCAACTTTTTCGTCTAAAGTAGGATGTAGTAAAGTATCTAAAGTATTTGGATCAATTCTTTTGATTGCTTCTTTTTTTGAAATCAATTTTTCTTTAACCATATCCACTGCAATTTTAATTGCAGCTTTCGCTGTTCTTTTTCCTGATCTAGTTTGCAACATCCATAGCTTATTATTTTCAACTGTAAACTCGATGTCCTGCATATCTTTGTAATGTTTTTCTAATTTTAGGAATACTTTTGCCAGCTCTTTATAAACTTTAGGCATCGCCTCTTCCATTGATGGATCTTTTGAACCAGACTCTTGTTTAGCTTTCTTTGTTATATATTGAGGCGTTCGCGTTCCTGCTACAACATCTTCACCTTGGGCATTAATTAAAAATTCACCAAAAAAAGATTTATCGCCAGTTGATGGATTTCTAGTAAAAGCAACACCTGTTGAACTATTGTTACCCATGTTTCCGAAAACCATTGCTTGAACGTTTACTGCAGTTCCCCAATGATCTGGAATTTGATTTAATTTTCTATAAGTTTTTGCTCTTTGGCTGTCCCAAGATAAAAATACTGCATTTATTGCTCCTAATAATTGTTCTTTGACGTCTTGAGGAAAATTAATTTTTTTTTCTTTTTTTACTAACTTTTTAAAATTAATAATCAAGCCATCCCAATCGCTCTCGTCTAAGTCTGTGTCTAATAAAACTCCTTTAGTTAATTTGTAATTATCAATTAGTTCCTCAAACAAATGTCCTTCTACCCCCAAAACTACATTGCTATACATTTGTATAAATCTTCTATAGCTATCTTTAGCAAATCTACCGTTTGAAGTTTTTTTCAATGACTCTACTGTTTTATCATTTAGACCGAGATTTAAAATCGTATCCATCATACCAGGCATAGAAATTCTAGCACCTGATCTGACTGAAACTAATAATGGATTTGTAAGATCACCAAACTTCTTTTTAGTTTTCTTTTCAATATTTTTTAGCTCTGCTTCGATATTTTTAATAACACTTTTAGGAAGTTTTTTTTTGTTTTTATAAAAAAGATCACAAACATCTGTTGTAATTGTGAATCCAGGAGGAACGGGTAAACCTAATCTTCCCATCTCTCCAAGATTGGCTCCCTTACCACCTAAAATATTTTTTTTATTCTTTAATTTCTTTGCAGATTTATCATCAAAACTAAACACAACTTTTGCCATTACAAACCTTCTAATTTTGAAAAATCGATAAAATTATCAAAAGTGTTACAAAACATTTTTAATAGCTCTAATCGATTATTTTTAATATCATGATTTTCATCATTTACTACCACATTATCAAAAAAATTATCTGTAGATTCTTTGGTGTTAGATAACTTTATTAACAAACTTTCGTAGTCTTTATTGTCATCTTTAACAGTAAAAGCTTTTCTAATTTCATTAATTTTTTCATGAAGAACTTTTTCTTCTTCCTTTCTAAATAAAACAGCATCTGGTCTTCCTGTGATTCCTTTTCCAGCTTTATCCAAAATGTTTGATGCTCGTTTATAAGAATTAATTGCATTAAGACCAATTCCTTTATTTTTATATTTATGAATTAAAATAGTTTTTGCATAAAGATCTAAAAAATTATCTCCCGCATGAGAACTAACTGACGCCTCAATAATATCAGTTTTAATATTTTTCAATTTTAAAACGTTTCGCATTCTTTCTTTTATAAATTCTAGAACTTCTTTTTCAGTTTTATCGTTATTAATTTCAACACCTTGTTCTTGATAAAGTCTTACAGCATAGCTAATTAGATCTCTTAGTTTAAATGATAATTTATTTTCAATAATTATTCTTAGTAATCCTATTGCAGCTCGTCTCAAAGCAAAAGGGTCTTTTGAACTCGTGGGTTTTTCATTGATGACAAAAAAACCAACTAAAGTGTCTATCCTATCTACAATTGAGATAGAGTAGCTAAAAGGTTTTTTCGGAATAAGTGAAGAAAGACCTGTTGGCAAATAATGATCGCTTACTGAATTTGCTACATCTTGATCAAAACCTTGAGCTATTGCAAAATATTTTCCCATTACGCCTTGAAGCTCTGGATATTCTCGAACTAGGTCGGAACATAAATCTGATTTAGAAATGGAGGCTGCAACTTGAACTTTTTCTTTGTTGATATTTAAATCATCAGATAATAAGCCAGCCAGCTGTCTTAATCTTTGTGTTTTATCGTAAATAGTTCCAAGTTTTTCATAGAAAGTTACTGATTTTAAATTGGCTATTTGTTTTATCAAATTTTTAGATATATCTTTGTCCCAGAAAAATTTAGCATCTGCTAGTCTGGCTTCTACAACTCTTTTATTTCCTTGCGTAATTAATTTTTTTTCGTCTTTTTTGTTCGCTACAACAAAAAAATGATTAGTTAATCGATCTCGACTATCAAATATCGGGAAATATCTCTGATGTTTCTCTAAAGTAGAGATTATAATTTCTTTTGGTATTTCTAGAAAATCTTTACTAAAACTGATATGGAGCAAATTCGGATCCTCTACAATATTAACCACTTCCTCCAAAAGCTTTGGATTTAAATTCTCTTTATACTGTTTAGATTTAGAAAACGAACTGATTTTTTTAAGAATGATCTTTTCTCTTTCCTTGTGATCTACAATTATTCTGTTACTTTTTAAAAAATTTAGGTAATCTTTAAAATCTTTTATTTTTTTAGTTTTGGTAATCAAATCTTGTTCAATAATTACCTCATCGGTAGTATCAAAATGTTCGAATTCAAAAGTTAATTTTTTATTGTTAAACTTTGCAAAAATTGACCTGAGCGGCCTACCCCATATCAAATTATGATCTGACCATTTCATTGATTTTTTCCAATTAATTGATCCTATTGCTTTTGGAATAAATTTAATTAATAGATCTGCAACTAAGATTGATTGAGATTGAGTTTTAATAAAATAAAATTCTCCTTTGTCAGTGTCTTTTTTAATTAAGTCTTTCTCATTTAAGTTTTTAGATCTTATAAAGCCTTGTAATACTTTATCTGGAGAGCCTACCTTCGGTCCTTTGATTTGTTTAGCCTCTATTTTAATTTTTTCAGCAAGATCTTTTGTAAATATTGTTAGTCTTGTTGGTGAAGAGTAAACAGATAATTCATTAAATTTTATATTGTTCTCTTTAAAAAAATTTTCAATAAATTGTTTTATCTGAGACCTAGCTGCTATTTGTAATTGAGGTGGAATTTCCTCACTATACAATTCCAATAAAAGTTCTGCCATAATTTAAGTTTGTGAGCTTAACCATAGGGCACCACAACCTTTTGCGAGCTCCCTTATCCTGGTGATATAGCCAGTTCTTTCTGCTACACCAATTACTCCACGAGCGTCTAGTAAATTAAAAATATGACTAGCTTTTAGACATTGATCATATGCTGGTAATGAGAGTTTCTTTTCGAGTAAGGATTTACACTCATTTTCAATATTTTCAAAACTTTTTAGTAAAGTATCTGTGTTAGCAAACTCAAAATTATAAGCAGAAAATTCTTTTTCGGCTTGAAAAAAAACTTCTTTATATTTCACGCCATCATTATTCCAGTCCAGATCAAAAACATTATTTTTTTCTTGAACAAACATACATAGTCTCTCTAGACCATAGGTAATTTCAACTGGAACAGGTTTACACTCTATACCTGTCATTTGTTGAAAGTAAGTAAATTGAGTTATCTCCATTCCATCACACCAAACTTCCCATCCTAATCCTGCTGCTCCTAAGGTTGGACTTTCCCAATCATCTTCAACAAAACGAATATCATGATTTTTTACATCAATACCTATAGCTTCTAAACTTTTTAAATAAAGTTGTTTAATATTTTTTGGAGAGGGTTTTATAATTACTTGATATTGATAATAATGTTGTAGTCGATTTGGATTTTCACCATACCTGCCATCTGTAGGTCTTCTGGATGGCTGTACGTAAGCAGCCTTCCAAGGTTTAGGGCCAAGTGATCTTAGAGTTGTCGCTGGGTGAAAAGTGCCTGCACCAACTTCCATATCATAGGGTTGTAAAATTACACATCCGTTTTTTCCCCAAAATTTTTGAAGGTTCATAATTATTTCTTGAAAAGATAGAAAATTTAGTTTTTGTTTAACTTTTTTTTTAGCTGGCATTTATAAACCAAATTTTTGCCACATCGATTTTTCTTCAATAATATTTACTAATTTTTCAATAGGATCTTGAGTTGATGAAGAAAGTTTTCTTGCAATGAAACCTTTTGGTTTTTCAAAAGTTTTTATTATCACCTTGTCTCCAAATTTTTCTTTTAAAACTTGATCAGCATTACCAATACCATCAATTAATCCAAGTGTGAGCGATGTTTTGCCTGTCCAAAATTCTCCAGTGAAAATATTATTTTTTTCAGGGTCTTTCAGCTTAGATCCTCTGCTTTTTTCTACAATTTTAATAAAATCTTCATGAAGCTCTAATTGAATAGTCTTTAATCTTTTTATATCCTCCTCTTTTTCCTCTTTAAAAGGATCCAAAGTACTTTTGTTTTTTCCAGCAGTATAAACTCTTCTTTCAACTCCAATTTTTTGAATTAAGTCTTTGAAACCAAAAGAAGCTGATATCACTCCTATAGAACCAATAATTGAACTAGAGTTAGCATAAATTTCATCTCCTGCGCATGCAATAAAATATCCACCAGATGCAGCAACGTCTTCTGCAAAAATTATAACTTTCACTTTATTTTTTTCAGCAAGCTGCCTTATATAACTGTAAATTAAATGTGATTGAACAGGCGATCCTCCTGGTGAATTTATTGAAATAGCAACATGAGTAATTTTTTTAACAGAAAAAGCTTTCTTTAAAATATCCCTTTGGTTAGCTAGTTCCATGCCTTGTTTGAACTTGCCAGCGGAACCTATTATGCCGGTGAGCCTGACATGTGGAACTATCTTTTTTTTTTTAAAAATTGAAAACATATTTTTTACGATGATTATTATTCTTATAGCAGTAATAATTTAAAATTTAATTAATAATTACGCTACTTATAGTTGAATTGTAGGTGCGTCACCAAGTTACCATTTAAAAATTTATTATTATATAAAACAAATATAATGATAATTTATGGGATCAGTTGTACCACTAAAAAAATCAGCAAATTCTGCGTACTTGGAACTAAAAAACCTTTTAAGTGAAAAACTTGAAAAAGTTGAAAACCTTATCAAACAGAAGTTAAAAAGTGATGTCACTCTAATCGAGAAGATGAGTGATCATCATTTGAACTCAGGAGGAAAAAGATTAAGAGCCTTGCTTACGCTAGAGTCTGCTAAGCTTACTGGCTACAAAGGAGACGATAGAGATATTAATTTAGCCGCTTGTGTTGAGTTGATTCATTCGGCAACCTTGTTACACGATGATGTGATAGATGAAAGTGAACTAAGAAGAGGTGTAAAAACAACAAATTCCATTTGGGGGAATCAATCATCAATTTTAGTCGGTGATTATTTGTTAAGCAGATGCTTTGAAATGATGGTAGAAGACGGAGATTTAGAAGTTTTAAAACTACTGTCGTCTACTTCTACTAAGATTGCTCAGGGCGAAGTATTACAGCTCCAGCATAAAGGAGAGGCTGACCTATTAGAAGAAACTTACATAGATATAATTAATTTAAAAACTGCCTCACTTTTCTCTGCTGCAACAAAAACGGGAGCTTGTTTATCAAATAGAAATGAAAAAGAAAAAAAAGCATTAGAGTCATATGGAAGAAATTTGGGATTAGCCTTTCAAATTGCTGATGATGCTCTTGATTATTATGCTAAAGAAAAATTATTCGGTAAAGAAATCGGTAAAGACTTTTTTGAAGGTAAAGTTACTCTTCCATTAATAACTATCTTTCAAAAAGGAAATAATGAAGAAAAAAGTTTCCTTTATGAAATTATGAAAAAAGAGAAAAGATCGGAGGAAGATTTTAGTGAAACACTTGCATTAATTTACAAATATAAAGCTGTTGAAGCAACGTTTAAAAAAGCAGAGTATTTTGTAAATGTTTCTTCTGATGCTCTTGCAATATTTTCTGACTCGGAAGATAAAAAAATTCTACAAAATTTAACAAGCTTTAGCCTTAATAGATCTTTTTAAGGGTAAAGAAGTTCTTTTTCCCATTTGCCATTTTTTTTTTTATAATTTAATCTTTCGTGAATTCTACCATCACCATCTAACCAAAATTCTATCTCTTCGGGTAGTAGTCTCCAACCTGACCAATGAGGTGGTCTAGGAACATTTTTTTGATCAGGAAATTTTTTTTCAAATTCTTCAATTTTTTTTAAAAATGTTTCTCTTTGATCTAAAATTTTTGATTGTGTAGAAGCCCAAGCTCCAATTCGATTTTTGTAAGGTCTACTTTTAAAATAATCATCAGCCTCTTTAGCTGTCACCTCCTCAACTTCACCTATTACTCTTACTTGACGCCTTAAACTTTTCCAATGAAAACACATTGAAGCTTTTTGGTTCTCTTTAAGCTCCTTTCCTTTTTTACTTGTAAAATTGGTATAAAAAACAAAACCTTTATCACTCAAACCTTTAAGGAGAACCATCCTAACATTAGGCTGATTATTTTTATTTGAAGTTGCTATAGCCACTGCATTTGGGTCATTAATTTCGCTTTTCTCTGCCTTTGAAAACCATTTTTTGAACAATTCTATAGGATTATCTAAATCTTCAAAGCAAATGTCGATGCCAAGTGAATTTTTGCCATTTTTTTGATTCATAATTTCTTTAAAATAATTTATACATTAAATATCTATGTCTTTTAATACTTTTGGAAAAATTTTTAGGTTCACGACATGGGGCGAATCTCATGGGCCTGCAATTGGATGCGTAATTGACGGTTGTCCCCCAAATATACCTTTATCCGAGAAAGATATCCAAAGAGATATGGACAGGAGAAGGCCTGGACAATCGAAATTTACCACCCAAAGAAAAGAGTCTGACAAAGCTATTATTTTATCAGGACTATTTGAGGGGAAAACAACAGGAACGCCGATATCAATTATTATTCATAACGAAGATAAAAGATCTAGAGATTACGAAACTATAAAAAACAAATTTAGACCTGGCCATGCTGATTATACTTATTTCAAAAAATATGGAATTAGAGATTACAGAGGAGGTGGGAGACAATCTGCAAGAGAAACTGCCTGTAGAGTTGCTGCTGGAGCAGTTGCAAAGACTGTTTTGAAAAGAATCATTGGATCAAAATTTAATGTAGTTGGTGCAGTAACCCAGTTAGGATTGATGTCCTGTGACAAATCAAATTGGAAAGATAGCGAGATAAGAAGGAATCCTTTCTTTTGTCCCGACAAAAATTCTGTGAAACTTTGGGAGAAATATCTTCTTGCAGTTAGAAAGGCTGGTTCATCATGTGGAGCAATAATAGAACTAAGAGCAACTGGAGTTCCAGTTGGACTTGGAGCTCCTATTTATTCTAAATTAGATACCGATATAGCAGCAGCACTTATGAGTATTAATGCTGTGAAAGGAGTAAATATTGGAGCGGGTATGAATGCGGCTTTTTTAAGTGGTGAAGAGAACTCTGACGAAATGAGTAAAGGCACAGGTAAAATAAAATTTAAATCTAATCAAGCAGGCGGAATTTTAGGTGGAATTTCTTCTGGACAAAATATTTTAGCCTCATTTGCAGTAAAACCAACATCGTCTATCCTAACAAGTCGAAACACAATAGACAAAAAAGGTAAAAATACAAAAATTTCTGTTAAAGGTAGGCATGACCCTTGTGTTGGTATAAGAGCGGTTCCTATAGGTGAAGCAATGATTAACTGTGTATTATTAGATCATTTTCTATTACACAGAGCTCAATGTAGCTAACTAGATATTTTGTTTTTATTTTTAGCTAAAATAATTTTTGAATTTAAAGTTTCTTCCACTTTACTTGCGATAGACAAGTTGTCTAAACCTGCTATTTCATACATTTTTTCAGGAGTATCTTGATCAATAAAAATATCTGGTAAAATCATTGACCTAAATTTTAAACCAGTGTCAAATACTCCTCTATCAGATAATAATTGCATAACATGTGAACCAAATCCTCCAATTGAGCCTTCTTCGATTGTAATCAAAACTTCATGATTAGTTGCAACTTCCATTATTAATTTTTCATCTAAGGGTTTTGCAAATCTCGCATCAATAATTGTGCACTTAATACCTTTTGCTGACAATTTTTCTGAAGCTTTTTTACATTCTTCTAATCTTGTACCAAAATTTAACAAAGCTACTTTCTTCCCCTCTTTAATTATTCTTGCCTTACCAATTTCTAAAATCTCTTTGATTGAAGGTAATTCAACACCCAAGCCATTGCCTCTTGGGTATCTAAATGCTGACGGTCTATCATTAATTTCTACTGAAGTATTAATCATTTTTACAAGTTCGGACTCATCACTTGCAGCCATCACAACAAAGTTAGGTAAAGTAGACAAATATGTAATATCAAAAGACCCAGCGTGTGTTGGTCCATCTGCTCCGACTAGTCCTGCCCGATCTATAGCAAACCTAACAGGTAGGGATTGAAGAGCCACATCATGTACTATCTGATCATAAGCCCTTTGTAAGAAAGTTGAATAAATAGCTGCGTATGGCTTGTAACCTTCTGTAGCTAATCCAGCTGCAAAAGTAACTGCATGCTGTTCAGCGATACCGACATCAAAAGTTCTTTCGGGAAATTTTTTTTCAAATAAATTTAATCCTGTTCCAGATGGCATTGCGCCAGTAATACCAATAATTTTTGTATCTTGTTCTGCGTGTTTAATTAAGGTTTCTGCAAAAACTTTTGTATATGAGGGGGAATTAGATTTTGATTTTGATTGTTCTCCCGTAGATATATTAAATTTTGAAACACCATGATACTTATCTCCTGAGTTTTCGGCTGGCTTATAACCTTTGCCTTTCTGAGTTCTAACATGTATTAAAACTGGTCCTTGATGATTAGAATTCTTCACATTTTCAAAAATACGAACTAAATTCTCTACATCATGCCCATCTATGGGCCCAACATAATAAAAACCAAGTTCACTAAATAGAGTTCCACCTGTTACAATATTCCTTAATAAATCCTCTGCTTTTCCTGCTTTTTGACTAAATCTTTTCGAAAATGAGGAAATGATCATTTTTAGAGTCTCTCTTAAACTAAAATAGAGTTTTCCAGAAAGAAGATTAGCTAAGTATTTGCTCATCGCTCCTACAGGTCTTGCAATGGACATATCATTATCATTTAAAACAACAATCAGATTTGATTTTAGTGCACCGGCATTGTTCATTGCCTCATAAGCCATACCAGCACTCATTGCTCCATCTCCAATCACTGCAATTACATTATTAGAATTATTAGATAATTTTTTGGCTACAGCCATACCTAATGTTGATGAAATTGAGGTTGAACTATGTGCTGCTCCAAAAGGATCGTATTCACTTTCGGTTCTTTTTGTAAATCCTGATAAACCACCACCTTTTCTCAAAGTTTTTATTCGATCTCTCCTGCCAGTAATTATTTTATGAGGGTAACATTGATGACTAACGTCCCAGACTAATTTATCTTTTGGAGTATCGAAAACATAATGTAGCGCAACTGTTAACTCTACTACTCCTAAACCAGCACCTAAATGACCTCCAGTTTCTGATACCACATCAATTAATTCATCTCTCAATTCATTAGAAATTTGATTTAAATCTTCTTTTGGAAATTTTCGTAAATCAGACGGAAAATTAATTTGTTTTATCAGTCTACCCATTAAAAGTCTCTTCCTTGTATAAATTCAATAGTATCTATTAAGTCTTTTGCATTTTTTCCATGTTTTTTTAACTTAAGCAATATTTTTTTTTTCAAATTATCTGCGTACTTGTATGCATTTTTGTAGCCCAAAAGGTAAATTAAAGTTGATTTGCCTTTTTTTCTATCTTTTTTTATTGGTTTACCAACTAATTTCTTGGAACCTTTTAGATCTAAAAAATCATCTGATAATTGAAATAACAAACCTATTTCCTCACCTAGTTTTCCAAAATATAATTTATCTTTTTTATTTTTGTTTGAGATTAAAGCCACTGACTGTAAACAAAAATTAAATAGTTTACCGGTTTTTTTTTTTTGCATATCAATAATTTGAGTCATTTTTTTTCTTTTATTCTCAAATTTAAGGTCTAATTCTTGACCGCCAGCTATGCCAGTATGACCTGAACAATTTGCCAAAAGATTTATAATTTCATCTCTATGTTTAATAGAAATAAAATTTTTTTGATTTGAAATAATTTCAAACGCTAAGGTAAGTAAAGAATTTCCTGCAAGTACTGCAGTGGCTTCACCGTATTTTTTATGAGTGGAAAGTTTACCTCTCCTATAAGAATCATTATCCATACAAGGTAGATCATCATGTATTAGAGAATATGAGTGGATACATTCGACAGCGGCACAAATGTTTATAAGTTTTTTTTTATCTACATTAAGCAATTTTCCGGTATCAAATATAATTGTGGATCTTATTTTTTTTCCTCCAGAAATAACTCCATATTTCATAGGTGCAACCAAAAGGGAATTTTTCTGTTTTTTTAGAAAATTGATCAAAAATTTATCAATTATTTTTGCATTCCTAGTGAGCTTTTCTTTAATCATTAAGTTTTTTAACTTTTTCATTAGTTATTGATCTAGACTTTTTTTTTAAAAGACTCTCTATATGCTTATTTAGATTTAAAAGTCTTTTGAAAGAGTTTTCAGCACTACTTAGATCTACATTTTTACTCTCCAGTTTAGTAAGAATTTCATTTATTTCATCTTTAGCCTCTTTTAGTGATTTACTTTTTATATCAGCTGGAATATTTTCGATTTTCATAAACTAAATAATAATTACATTATGAAAAACATCTATTCAAATATTTATTCTTTTAACAAAAAGATCCTTAAAAAAACTGTTAATTCACTTAAAGCTGGAAATATTGTGTCTTTGCCAACCGAAACGGTTTATGGTTTAGCTGCCAGTGCATATTCAAAAAAGGCAGTTGGTAAAATCTTTAAATTAAAAAAAAGACCAAAAAAGAATCCTTTAATTATTCATTACTATAGGCTCAAAGACCTTAAGAAAGATGTAATTTTAAATGAATATTTCTTTAAACTTTATAAAAAATTTTGTCCAGGGCCGATCACTTTTATTCTAAAAAGAAGAATAGACACTAAAGTTGTTTCAATAGCGTCTGCAAATCTAGGGACGCTTGCAGTAAGATTTCCAAAACACAAAATAGCTAGATCAATTTTAAGATATTTACAATTTCCATTAGCTATGCCTAGCGCAAATCTTTCATCAAATTTAAGTCCAGTTTATGCAAGAGATGTATTTGAGGATTTTAAAAAAAAACTTTCTATTATCATAGATGGAGGTAAATCAAAAATTGGAATAGAGTCAACTGTGATTGATTTAACTAGTAAACCAAAAATATTACGACCTGGCGTGATTAGTTCAGCACAAATAAAAAAATTTTTAAAAATCAAATTATCAAAAAAAAAATCTGATATTAGGTCTCCAGGTATGTTAAAAAAACATTACTCTCCAGGTATTCCAGTGATAATTGGTTTAAAACCAAAAAATTTAAATTATGCTTACATAGTCTTTGGTAAAGGGTATAAAGTAAAAAAAAATTACTTTAATTTAAGCAAAAATGCAGACTTGAAAGAAGCTGCTGCTAATTTATATAAAATTATGAGAAAAATAAAAAAGAAAGGGTTTAAGAAAATTTTTGTTTCAAAGATTCCTAATACAGGCCCAGGAATTGCTATCAATGATCGATTAATCAGGGCATCAAAATAATGTTTATCGAAATAAAACAACTAACTAAAGCTTACAACAAATATTTAGCTGTTAATAAAATTGATTTTCAGATCGAAAAAAATAAAACAGTAGGTCTTTTAGGGCCAAATGGATGTGGAAAAACAACAACGATAGGTATGATTTTAGGCCTTGTTACTCCATCAAGTGGTGAAATTTTTTTAGATAACAAAAATATAAATTCATTTCCTAGAGATCAAATATTAAATAGATTTAATTTTGCTTCTCCATATGTTGAATTACCCAAGAAATTGACTGTAATACAAAATTTAGAAATTTATGGCAGATTATATGGTTTGAATAATCTCAATCAAAGAATAAATGATATTTCAAGTGATTTGGATATAAAAAATTTCTTTTATAGAAAAACTGGAGAACTTTCTTCTGGACAGAAAAATAGAGTTTCATTGGCTAAATCACTAATCAACCAGCCAGAGATATTGCTTTTAGATGAGCCAACCGCAAGTTTAGATCCTGACATTGGAGATTTTGTTAGAAGTTATATTCAAGAATATAAATCTAAAAATAAAGTAACGATATTACTCGCATCTCACAATATGAGTGAAGTTGAAAGACTCTGTGACAGTGTAATAATGATGCGTAGTGGTAAAATAATAGATAAAGGAACTTGTAAAGATTTAATTAAAAAACATGGTAGAAATAATTTAGAAGAAACTTTTCTAAAATTAGTAAGGAGCAAAGATGAATTTTAGAAAAATTTATGCTTTAGGTTTGAGGCACCTTTATTTAATCATGAATTCTTTTCCTCGAGTTTTAGATTTAATATATTGGCCTACTGTTCAAATTTTTTTATGGGGATTTATATCTAAATTTTTTACGCTAAATTCTGAGTATTATAGCAACACTGTTGGTGTAATACTAACTGCAGCGATTTTATATGACTTTTTATTTAGAGCCAGTATTAGCTTTAATATGATGTTTTTGGAGGAAATTTGGAGCCGAAACTTTACAAATTTATTCATTGCGCCAATTAGAATTCGAGAGATAATTGCTGCACTAACTTTAACAGCTATTTTAAGAACTTTAATTGGTTTGGTTCCAGCTGTTTTAATTGCAATTCCCTTGTTTGGGGTTTCGGTGCTTAGTCTTGGCATACCTTTAATTTTTTTATTACTTGCCTTATACTTATTTGGTATAACCTTAGGACTATTAGTAACATCTGGACTTCTGAGATATGGTCCATCTTTCGAAAACATTGCTTGGGCTAGTTTGTTTTTCTTAGCTCCCTTGGGATGCATTTATTACCCAATTGAAATATTACCAGAAACACTTCAAATTATTGCTAAAGGATTACCTTTGGTTCATATTTTTGAGGAAATGAGAAGCATTTTGATGAACAACGTGGTAAATTATGCAAATATTTTAAAATCAATTTCTATATCTGGAATATATTTTGTATTAGGTGTTATAGTTTTTTATATTTCATATTTTGGTGCAAAAAAAAGGGGAACTTTAATTAATATGGGTGAATAAGTTATGAATATAAAAATTGAAAACATAAAAAAACTCGAGTCATCACCTAAAATAATTAAAGATATCTTCAATGAATATGAAATTAAAGAATTTTTAAATCTTTATAATGAATTACCAGTAACAGTTCATAACAAAAAACAAAATGTCATTAAAAAAAGATGGCTTAAGGGATATAATGAAAAATTAGAAAAAATATTTTATGAGAGATTGGAAAAAGAGATTGGCAGCTTTAAAATGGATAATCTTAAAGATGAAAAAGGAGAAGACATTTTAGGCCTTATGCAGGAAAGTTATAATCCCATAGGATTACATGTAGATGCAGGATTTGATTTAAGTAATCAAATTTATAAACAGACCCTAATACCTTTATCTTCCGTAGGAAGTACTATAATTTTTAAAAATAGATATTACGATGGATCAACTAATTTTACTCAGGATCCTGAGGAATTAGGCAAAAAAAATTTAGGATATGGTCAAAACAAAAGATCAAATGCCCATCTTAAATTATACGGGGATAAACCTTTTGACGAAAAAATACACAAAAAATATCTACAACATGAAAATATAAATAATTTAAAGGGATTAGAAGTAGAATTGATTTATGAATGGGAAATTGGGTCAATGCTAATTTTTGACAGAACTCATTTACATTGTTCATCATCAATAATTGAAGGTAAAAAAATAGGAATAGCTACTTTCACTAAAAAATAATTTAACAATTGAATGTTAAAAAAAAGAATATCAAAAATATTTAGGAGTATAATAAAGTTATTGCTACCGTTTTTTTTTAAAATTTTAATCAAACTTAAATTAAATAGAAGGGTAATTAATTTTCTTAATGAAAAAAGCTATTTTAGTAACGATTCTCATAACTTTTCAAATTTAATAAACGCTATTCTTAAAGATAAAAAATTAATTTCTTTAGACGTTGGTGCGCAAGGAGGTTTTAATTCAGATAACTTTTTTCCAGTAAAATATAATAAATTTTTTAATTGTATATTAGTTGAGCCAATAAAGTCTGAGGCAGAAAAGTTAGAAAGAAAAAATAATATAATTGATAAAGCTTTATGGAGCTCAAAGGGAAAAAAAGTAATTTATATATTGGGTAACAGACTTGGTAGTTCCTCAATGTACAAACTAGATACTGAAAAGCTAGATTTACATGATATAAATGATAAAGAAATTGAAAAATTTAAGGTTACAGAAACTGTTGAGGTTGAATGTGATACTTTAGAAAATTCTTTGAAAAGTCTTAATATTAATAATTTAGATTATTTAAAGATTGATACTCAGGGAGCAGAATTAGAAATATTAAAAGGTATCGGTGAATATCGTCCTTTATTAATAAAAATTGAGGCCCACATATTTTCAATGTATAAAGACACTCCTGCATGGACAAAATTAGTAGATCGCTTAAATGATTTAAACTATGTACTTATAGACTTTAAACAAATAGGAAAACATAAGACTAGAGTTCCTGCTGAAATGGATATGTTATTTATAAATAATTTTTATAATGATACTGGGAAAAAAAAAATAATAGATAATTTAGAGAAATTTAAAGCACTTTTATTAATTTTTGGTCAGATTAATACACTTAAACTTATTTTGAAAAAATTAAAAATAGATTCAACAGATATCAACAAATATGAGGATTTATATTTTAACTAATGGCAATATATGACTGTTTTCAATATTACAATGAAGATCATATAATTGATCTTCGTTTGAACATTCTCGATAAATTTGTAGATTATTTTGTTATCTCTGAGTCAAATAAAACACATCAAGGGAAAGATAAAAAAATTAATTTTAATATTAACAATTTTTCTAAATTTAAAGATAAAATAATATTTGTGGTCGCAAATTATGATAAAGAAATAAAATTTGATAAACATATAGGTGGGGAGTCTCCAATAGAACAACATCAAAGAAATGAGCTAATTAATGGAATAAAAAATGCAGATCAAAATGATATAATAATTCTATCTGACTCTGATGAAATTCCGGACTTGAATAAACTAAGCGAAATTAAAGAAGGTAAAAAATTCATAGCATTTTCTCAAAAAATGTTTATGTACAAGTTAAACCTTCAAAATATTGACGAAAGTAATTGGATTGGGACCAGGATCACTAAGAAGAAATATATTAAATCAATGCAATCTTTAAGAAACTTAAAATTTAAAAATTATCCCTTTTGGAGACTCGATAAAAAAGATTTGCAAATTATTAAAGGTGGGTGGCATTTTTCTTTCCTTCAGTCGCCGGATCAGATTCTAAAAAAGATTAACTCTTTCTCGCATGGTGAATATAATAATGAGGAGATAAACTTAAAAGAAATAGAGGAAAAAATTAAAAAAAATGAGGATATATTTGGCAGAGGAAAAACATTAAAAAAGGTGGATTTAGATAAAACTTTCCCTACTTATATACTCGAAAATAAAGATAAATTTATAGAATGGATTGTCTAAATTGGTGCGCCGGATAGGAGTCGAACCCATAACCTCCGGAGCCGAAATCCGGCGCTCTATCCAGTTGAAGCTACCGGCGCAAAATTTAATTTTAAATTAATTTATGAAAAATACAATAAATTTATTAGTAAATAAAAATAATGATGGGGATAGAGCTGATGTTTTTTTATCAAAAAAAATTACAAGTTTTACACGTACATATATAAAAAAATTAATAAAGGGGCGTTATTGCAAAATAAATAAAAAGGTAATTACGTCACCATCAGCAAGATTAAAAATTAATGATAATGTAACAATTAAACTAATTTATAAAGAGGAGCAAAAACTTGTTCCGAAAAAAATTAATCTAAGTATTATTTTTGAAGATAAAGATATTTTAGTTATAAATAAACAAAAAGGTTTAGTGGTTCATCCAGGAGCTGGAAATTTAGAGAATACCTTAGCTAATGCTTTAGCTTTCAAATATAAAAATAACTTATCAAATATCAGTGGTAGTCAGAGACCAGGAATAGTGCATAGAATTGATAAAGATACAAGTGGTCTTTTAGTAATAGCCAAAAATAATTTATCACATTCTAATCTAGGAAAACAGTTCAGTGATCATACGATTAAAAGAAAGTATATGTGTTTAGTGTGGGGCGTAGTCAGACCATTAAAAGGAAGAATAGAAACTTTAATTTCAAGAAATAAGAGACATAGACAACTAATGACTGTAAGTGAGATATCTGGTAAAAAAGCTATTACTAACTATAAAACAGTCATGACATTTTTTGGTAAAGATATTCCAAAAATTAGTCTTGTGGAATGTGAACTTGAAACCGGAAGAACTCATCAAATAAGAGTTCACTTAAAACACAAAGGAGTCTCAATTTTAGGGGATAAAAAATATGGAAAGAAAATACCTAAATTTAAAAAAATTAACAAAAAATTTTCTACTTTATTGAATGAATTAACGGGTCAGGTTTTGCATGCTCAAACTTTAGAATTCATACACCCAACAAAAAATAAGTGGACTAAATTCAGATCAGATTTACCAAGTGACTTTAAAAAAATGTTGAATTTACTTAAAAATCTTAATAGTTGAAAAAAAAAATAAAATATATATTTATTTTTTATGGAAAAAAATAATCAAATAAACAATCTGCCGACACCGTCTGTTGGGGGTTTGTCTGTTTATTTATCTCAAATTAAAAAATTTCCAATGCTTGATGCAGAAGAAGAATATATGCTAGCAAAAAATTGGAGAGAAAATGGAAATTTACAATCGGCACATAAACTAGTCACAAGTCATTTAAGATTAGTCGCTAAAATAGCTATGGGATATCGAGGATATGGTTTACCTGTAAATGAATTGATATCTGAAGGTAATCTAGGTTTAATGCAAGCAGTTAAAAAATTTGACCCGGACAAAGGTTTTAGACTAGCAACATATGCAATGTGGTGGATAAAAGCAGCGATACAAGAGTATGTTTTAAGATCATGGAGTTTAGTAAAAATGGGCACAACCTCTGCGCAGAAAAAACTTTTTTTTAATTTGAAAAAAATAAAAAATCAAATAGCACCTGGTCAAGAAGGGGACCTAAAAGAAGATCAGGTTAAAGAAATTTCAAAAAGATTAGATGTGGACTCAAGCGAAGTTGTAAATATGAATAGAAGAATGATGGGTCAAGAAAAATCCCTTAATGACCCAATTAAACAAGGTCAGCCAGATGAGTGGCAAGATTGGCTACCAGATGAAAGTTTAGATCAAGAGTTGGCTGTTTCTCAAAAACAAGAATTTGAAGAAAAAAAAGATTTGTTAAAAAGCGCAATGAATAGTTTAAACGACAGAGAAAAAGAAATAATTACTGCTAGGAGACTATCGGAAAATCCAATGACGCTCGAGGAATTAAGTAAAAAATATAATATAAGTAGGGAGCGAATAAGACAAATAGAAACTAAAGCTTTTGAAAAATTACAAAAGATCATGATTAACCAAAGAAATTCGAAAAACTTATTACCTGCTAACTAAATTTTAAAAGGGTCTTCAATTAAAATTGTATCTTCTCTTTCAGGACTAGTAGATATACTAGAGACTTTAGCTCCAATGAAATCCTCTAAAGCATAAATATATTTTTTTGCATTTTCAGGTAAATCTTTCATATTTCTGATTCCTTGAGTATTAGATTTCCAGCCAGGAAATGTTTTATAAATTGGTTTTATATTAAATTGATCCTCTGAAGCTGCAGGTAGGTAATCAAGTTTTTTTCCATTTAGTTCGTACTCTACACACATTTTAATTTCATCTAACTCATCTAAAACATCTAGTTTTGTAAGAGCAATACCATTGATACCTGAAATCTTAATTGTTTGACGAACTAGAACCCCATCAAACCAACCACATCTTCTTTTTCTTGCTGTTACAGTTCCAAATTCCTTTCCTCTACTTCCTAAACTTTTTCCTATCTTATTTTTTAATTCAGTTGGAAATGGTCCACTTCCTACTCGCGTTGTATACGCTTTAGTAATTCCTAATGTGTATCCAATTTTATCTGGTCCTGAACCAGAGCCAGTTGCTGCCATCGCAGGAACTGTATTTGATGAGGTAACGTATGGATAAGTTCCATGATCAACATCTAAAAGTATGCCCTGTGCTCCTTCAAACAATATTTTTTTTCTTGTATTCTTAAACTTATCTAATTCTAGCCAAATAGGTTTTGCAAATTTTAAAATTTGTGGCGCGATGCTTAGCAGTTTTTTTTTTAAATCTTCCTTTTTATAAATTTTCTTTTTTAAACCTTTTCTAATGGCATTATGATGCATTAAAACATTTTCTAAACGATTGTCTAAATTACTTTCAGATCTAAGATCCATCACTCTTATAGATCTTCTGCCTACCTTATCTTCATAACACGGACCTATACCTCTCCTTGTAGTGCCAATTTTTGATTTTCCTGCTGCATCTTCTCTTATTTCATCCATCTCCTTATGAAACGGAAGAATCAAGGAGGCGGTATCAGAAATCATAAAATTTTCTGGTGTTACATTTACTCCTTTTTTTTTAATCTCACTAATTTCTTCAAGAAGAGCCCACGGATCTATCACCACTCCATTGCCAAGAATAGAAATCTTTCCTTCTCTCACTATTCCAGATGGAAGCAACCTTAATTTAAATACTTTTTTATCTATTACTAATGTATGTCCTGCATTATGCCCACCTTGAAAACGAACAACTACATCAGCTTCACTAGATAACCAATCAACGATTTTGCCTTTACCTTCGTCTCCCCATTGTGAACCTACGACTACAACATTTTTCATTATAAAAATTTCTTATTTAATTTAAAAGAATTCAAGTGATTTACTGGCCCATGTCCTTTTCCATATTTTAGGTTTGATTTTATAGCTTGGTTAACATATTTAATTCCTAACTCACAAGATTTCTTTATTGGTTTTCCACATGATAAAAAAGTTGCAATTGCACTAGATAAAGTACATCCAGTACCATGAGTGTTTTTTGTTTTTATCTTTTTATTTTTAAATATTTTTATTTTTTTTCCAATAAATAAGATATCTTTCACGTATTTTGAATTTAAGTGACCTCCTTTTAACAAAATATTCTTTGCGCCTAATTTCAATAAAATATTTCCTGCAATAATCATATCTTTTTGATTTCGGATTTTCATATTAGTAAGTACTTCTGCCTCAGGTATATTGGGTGTAATTAAATAAGTTTTTTTTATTAATCTATTTTTTAATAAATTGATTGCTTTTTCATTTATAAGTTTAGCTCCCCCTTTTGCAACCATGACCGGGTCTAATATAATTTTTTTAAGTTTTATTATTTTTAAAACTGTTAATACCGATTTTATTATTTCTGAAGAACTTAGCATTCCAATTTTAATTGCATCAGGATAAATATCTTTGCAAGTAAATAATATTTGTTCTTCTATTTTTTTTGGATTTATTTTTGTAATTGATTTTACCCCAGTAGTATTTTGTGCAGTTATAGCTGTTATTGCTGTCATTGCATAACTTCCCAATGAAGTGACTGTTTTTATATCAGCTTGAATACCAGCTCCTCCTGAAGAGTCTGATCCTGCTATAATTAAAATTTTTGATCTAGTTTTCAATTTATTTTATCGATTTCTTAATAAGCTTAATGCATTTTAGAATTAAATTTTTATTATCAGACTCTGCCATAATTCTTATTTTTGGCTCAGTTCCAGATTTTCTCACCAAAATTCTACCCTTGTTTCCCATTATTTGGTTAGCCTTTTTTATTGCAATTTTACATTTGCTTTTGCTTATCACTTCTTTGTCTTTAACTGTTATATTTTCCAAAATCTGAGGCATTGGTCGAAAAACATTTAGTAGTTTGCTAGCTTTCCTTTTTTTTCTAAGTGAAAATAATACTTCTAAGGCTACCAATAATCCATCTCCTGTGGTTGCGAATTTACCTAGTATAATATGACCAGATTGTTCACCACCTAAATTAAAATTTAATTTTTTCATTTTTTCTTTAACATACCTGTCTCCTACCTTAGATCTAAAAAATTTTATTTTTTGTCTTTTTAGAAGCTTTTCTAATCCATAATTAGACATCAAAGTTCCTATAACTCCCCCTTTTAAAATTTTTTTCATTTTCCATCTTAGAGCCAACATTGCAATTATTTGATCCCCATCTATTATTTTGCCTTTTTCATCACACATAATTACTCGATCAGCATCCCCATCAAATGAAATACCTACATGGGCTTTATTTTTTTTAACTGTATATTTAATTCTTGAAGGATGAGTTGAGCCACAATTTTTATTTATATTTAAACCATTCGGTTTATCGCCAATTAAGATTATTTTTGCACCTAATTGCCGTAGAAGTTTTGGGGCAGCTTTATATCCTGCACCATTTGCACAATCTAAAACGATTTTCATACCTTTTAAGTGAAAATTTTTGGGAAAGTTGTTTTTAAGTATTTTAATATATCTTTCGTTGCCATCTTCTAATCTTTTAACTCTTCCTAAATATTTTGGATTTGAAAGATGAGTTCCAATATTTTTATCAATTAGTTTTTCAATTTTTTTTTCTATTTTATCGGATAATTTCATACCGTCTGGACCGAAAAGTTTAAGCCCATTATCAAAAAAAGGATTATGGGAAGCTGTAATCATAATTCCCATATTAGCTTTCATGGATTTTGTTAACATTGCAAGTCCATTCGTTGGTAATGGCCCAAGTGTTAAGACATGCATACCACCAGAAACTAAACCTGAGACTAGTGCCGGCTCTAGTGTATAACCCGAAAGTCTTGTGTCCTTAGCAATTATTGCAACTTGTTTGGTTTTTTTTTGATTTTTGAAATAAGTTCCAGAAGCAAGTCCAAATTTAAAGAATTTTTCTCCTGTTATATTGCCTGTATTGACTGTTCCTCTAATTCCGTCTGTTCCGAAGTATTTATTTTTCATTAACTTAATAATATTTTTCTAAAAACCAAAATTCCTTGTTTTACCTCTTTTACATCATGAACTCTAAAAATTTGAACTCCTTGTGATAACAAATAAAGAACAGAAGCAAGTGTCCCTCCTATTCTATCCTCACTATCATATCTTCCAGATATTTGATTTATAAATCTTTTTCTAGAAGTGCCTACTAAAATTGGTAGACCTAAACTATGAAACAGAGATATTTTAGAAATTAAAGTCAAATTATGTTTCAAAGTTTTACCGAAGCCAATCCCAGGGTCTAGTATTATGTTCCTACCAATAAATTTGTCTTTAATATTTTTTTCGAAAAAATCATAAATATCTAACAAAACATTTGTATAAGTTGGTTTAAGCTGCATTGTATTTGGTGTGCCCTGCATATGGTGTAAAACTTTTGAAACTTTAAAATCGCTAATCTTATTCAACGAATTTTTATCAAAATCAAATCCTGAGACATCATTAATTAAATCCGCTCCATAACTCAAACTTTTAAACATAATTGAGGACTTTCTTGTATCAATAGAAAGACAAGTTTTTTTATATTTCTTTTTAAAATTTTTTATGACTTTTTGTATTCTTTTCCATTCAATATTTTCATTAATATTTTTTGAACCTGGCCTTGTTGATTCTCCACCAATATCAATAATTGAAGCACCATCTTCTATCATCTTTGATATTTGTTTAAATGATTTAATTGGTGAATTGAATTTTCCACCATCTGAGAAACTGTCAGGCGTTAAATTCAGGATACCCATTATTGATGGTTCTAAAAAATTTACAAATTTGAGAAAATTTTTTCTTTTTAGAGTAATCTTTTTTAAGTCTTTTTTAATTTTTCTTTTTTTTTTTATTTCTAAATCATTTATATCCTTAAAATGAATTATCTGGCTTGTGATTTTACTATTTTTTCTTTGAATAATTTCTAATCTATCAAACGCATAGTTTTTTATTCCACATAATGGTAGGGCCTTTTTTTTATTGATTAATTCTTGAGCTTTTTTGCCATAATAAAAATTACACGCTCTAGTGTAATATTTAATCATTATTTCTAAATAGCTGGTTTTGGTTTTAATCCGAGCGAACCTAAAGCTGATGAAGATTTTCCATCTTCATTTTCATCTTCTTTAAATGATCTTGTAGGTTTGATATCTTTTAAAATAAGGTCTCTTATTTCATCTCCTGACAAAGTTTCATAAATAAGTAAAGCTTTTGCAATTTTATGTAAGTCATCAATTTTTTCGGTTAGCACCTTCTTGGCTCTTTCATAACCTTTATCGACAATTTTTTTTACTTCTGCGTCTATTTTTTTTGCAGTTTCTTCAGACATGTTTTGTTGTTTCGTTACAGACCTTCCTAAAAATACTTCCTCTTCATTCTCACCGTAAGCAATAGTCCCTAGCTCAGTGCTCATTCCATATTTTGTAACCATGTTTTTTGCCATTTTTGTAACCATATCAATATCTGAAGAGGCACCTGATGTGACTTTATCATGACCAAAGATTATTTCTTCAGCGATCCTTCCTCCCATAGCTACTGCAATATCTGAATGCATTTTTTCTCTCGTCACAGATAATTGGTCTCTTTCTGGAAGCCGCATAACCATTCCTAAAGCTCTTCCTCTAGGTATAATAGTTGCTTTATGAATTGGATCAGATGCTTTTTCGTTTAAGGCGACGATTGCGTGACCTCCTTCATGATAAGCAGTCAGTTTTTTTTCATCCTCTGACATAACCATAGATCTTCTTTCTGCGCCCATCATCACTTTATCTTTTGCTTCTTCTATGTCAGACATAGTAACAACTCTTTTATTTTTTCTTGCAGCAAGTAAAGCAGACTCATTAATAAGATTTGCTAAATCAGCACCTGAAAAACCTGGAGTACCCCTTGCCACTGTTCTTAATTTTACATCTGGACCTGTGTTAATTTTTTTTACATGTACTTTTAAAATAGCTTCTCGTCCAATTATATCTGGGTTCGCAACCACAACCTGTCTATCAAATCTTCCTGGTCGTAATAGAGCTGGATCTAAAACATCTGGTCTGTTAGTTGCAGCAATTAAAATAATTCCTTCATTTGTATCAAATCCGTCCATCTCAACTAAAAGCTGATTTAATGTTTGCTCTCTTTCGTCATTACCACCGCCAAGTCCGGCTCCCCTGCTTCTTCCTACAGCATCTATTTCGTCTATAAAAATTATACAAGGAGAATGTTTCTTGCCTTGTTCAAACATGTCTCTTACTCTTGAGGCTCCTACGCCAACAAACATTTCTACAAAGTCAGAGCCTGAAATTGAAAAAAATGGAACGTTTGCTTCACCTGCGATTGCTTTAGCTAATAATGTTTTACCAGTTCCTGGCGGGCCAATAAGAAGTGCTCCTTTTGGTATTTTTCCCCCAAGCCTACTAAATTTTTTTGGGTCTTTCAAAAATTCTACTATTTCTTCTACTTCTTCTTTTGCTTCTTCTACACCAGCTACATCATTAAAAGTTACTTTACCTTGAGCCTCATTTAACAATTTTGCTTTAGATCTTCCAAAGCCCATGGCTCCACCTTTTCCTCCTTGCATCTGACGCATAAAGAATATCCAAACACCTATTAATAGAAGCATAGGAAACCAAGATAAAAGTATTCCTAGTAATGATGGCATTTTATCTTCTTTAGGAGTGGCGACAATTGTTACACCATTAGAAGAAAGTTTATCGACTAATTCTGGATAATTTGGTGAATATGTTTTAAATGATTTTCCATCTGATAACACACCTGAAATATTGTTTCCTTGTATTTGAACCTCAACTACCCTTCCAGCTTCTACCTCATTTAAAAAGTTGGAAAAAGAAAGAGAGTCTTGATTAGAATTTACTTTATTTGGGTCTTGAAACATATTAAAAAGCCCTACAGAGAGAAGGACAATTATTACCCACATCACTAAATTTTTAACGTTCATATATTTTTAAATAAGCATTTAAATTAATATAACAAGTATATTTTAATTAATATTTAGTTGTAAATAAGACAAAATATATCGAATTTTGACTAAATTCTAAGTTTTCTCAATTTTTAAGCTTAAAAATTCTTTTTTTCTGGAGAATATACAGCCTCCGAGAGTAGTTCTTTTAAATTTTTTGCTTTGTATTCTATCTATCAAACTTATGACTTTTTTTGACCTCAAATTATAATAATTACCTTTTAATTTCTTTATAGCTTCGTTAATAATTCTTATTTTAAATTCAATATTTATTTTTGAGAATTTATTAAAGTTAATTTCAACATCGTTTTTTGTTTTTTTTTTAATAATGTCCTTTAATGAGGCTTTAAAATATTTATCAATTGTGGCTTTGCTAGATGCTAAATTTTTAATAGATTTAATAATTTGATCATATTCGATCCCACTCTTTTTCAGAGGAATTCTTAGATTTCTAATTTTCGCTCTGAGATATTTTCGATTTGAATTCGAAGGATCTTTAAAATATTTTTTAAACGTTTTTTTCGATATTTCAATTAAAAATTTTTTTTGGACATCTAGTAAAGGTCTATATAAGAAAAAATTTTTTTCTAATTTTGTTAAAGTTGACATAGAAGATAGACCAGTGAGTCCACTTCCTCTAGAAAGCCTTATTAAAAAAGTCTCAACTTGATCTTCTAAATTATGTGCCGTAATTATTATCTTAGATCCGCTTTTTTTTGAAAAATCTATCAAGTTTTTATATCTTACTTTTCTGGCCTCTCCTTGAACATTTTTAGTTATTTTTTTTTTATTATTTATTACATTTAACTTAATACCAAATTTATTAAGTAATTTTTTTACTTGAAAAGCCTCTTTTAATGAATTTTTTCTAATATTGTGATTGATTAAAACATAGTGAAATAAAAATTTATTATCGATGCTTAAAGCTTTAGTTAGGGACGCTAAAGCTAAACTGTCGGGACCTCCTGATACAGCTACTACAAAACTTTTACTCTTTAGGCCTAAAAGATTTTTTTTAAAATTTAAAAAAATATTAATTAAATCTTTTGAGTTCTCAAAAATATTTTTAAGATTTGCATTTGAATTTTTTTTGCTCATATTGAGCTTTTTGTAACACAGACTTGCTTGCTTTTGGGTATTCTTTTTTCAACCCCAAAATCATTTTGCATCCTTGATCTTTTTCTCCAAGTTGTACCATTGTCATACCTAATTTAAGGAGATTATCTGGAGCTTTTTTACTTTTCGGATAATTTTGATAGCCATCTAAATATGCTGTAGCTGCATCAGAGTAAAGTTGCCTTATCCTAAAAGTCTCTCCATACCAATATTGAGCACTTCCAGCTAAATCATGATCTTTGTTTTTTTCTATAAATTCTCTCAATGCAAATTCAGCCGTTTCATAATCTCCAACTTTCATAAAGCTTACAGCAAATTCATATTGCTCTTCCGCAGGTTTATTTGGAAGAACTGAAACTTTTTTTTCAGGTTCTTCGGTTATAACGGTTTGAGCACTTTCAACTGAAGTAATTTTTTGTTCTTTCGGCAAACTTGAAGTCTGGTAGGCTGGCGTAGCTCCAAAATCTTGTGGTTTAGAGGATCCAGGTAAAATATTTTGCTCTTTTTTTATATCTTCGCTAGATGATCCCTCGATATCAGCAAATCTTAATTGTGTATCAGATTGAATTTTAGTTACTCGAGTTGATAACTTGTCTAATTTAAAATTTACCTCTTCGAACTTATTTGTAAGCATTCTAAATTGATCTTCAATTTCATTTAATTTTAAAAGATGTTTTGTCAGAATGTCTTCGTTTAATCCATCAGATTTGATTGAATTCGAATTTCCAATCTGTGAGATGTCAGATTTTTGATATACAGCTTTTTCTAAAGTTTTAAGATCTTTAGTGATTACTTGAATTTGATCAGAGATAGATTTAAGATAAATTTCTTCTTCTTCTGCATTCAACGTTGTAAAAAAAAATATACTTAAAATTAATGTAAAAAATTTATAAAATTTTATACCATGCATTTTAAATTACTATTGTTACAAAATGGCAAAAAAAAGACCCTTTAATTAATTATATTAAAGGGTCTTTTTAGTTAAAAATTAGACTTTTAATTTACTTTAACTGTTACTGATCTTCTGTTTTGTGACCAAGCTATTGGTGAAGATTTTGGATTTACTGGTTTCTCTTTACCATAACTTATTACTGATATTCTTTTACCTGATATACCGTAAGTCATTAAATAGTCTCTAGCTGCGTTGGCTCTTCTCTCTCCTAAAGCTAAGTTGTACTCTCTCGTACCTCTTTCATCAGCATGACCTTCTATCACAACGTTTAAATTTTTATTCTTTCTTAAGAAAGTAGCTTGCTTTCTTAAAGTTGCTCTTGAAGCAGTTGTTAAAGAAGATTTATTTGTAGCAAAAAATACTCTGTCTGGAACTCCTGCTGCTAAATATTCAACCGTTTCTTTACCGGTATATACATCTCCGTCAATATCGCCAGATTTTTTTGCAGTTGAACAAGCGCTAAGCATTAAAGTAGCAACTAGTAATGCAAATATGTTTTTTAAATTCGATTTTAGTGTCATTTTTACCCCTAGGTTCATTGTGGTTATTTCAAATTATTTCAAGTTATTCAAGTATATTTTACATAAAATTCAACCTCACTTAGATAATAATGAGGACCAAGATGGGTCTGAAGCGTCAGTTTTAGTGGAAAGTCTTCTTTCATTATAACCTGTAATATCTATAGACCATAATTTTGCGGTAAAACCCTCTCCCTTTTCTCCAGCTTTAGTCTCTCTATAAAAAACTAAAACTCTTCCATTAGGGGACCAGGAAGGGGCTTCTTGATAATAATTTTCTGTAAGCAATCTTTCTCCTGTTCCGTCGGTTCGCATAACTCCAATATAAAATCTTCCCTTATGCATTTTTGTAAATGCTATTAAATCTCCTCTCGGAGACCAAACAGGGGTTCCATAAATTCCCTTTCCAAATGTAATTCTTTTCACATTGCTTCCATCGCTTCTCATTACATAAATTTGTTGCAATCCACTTCTATCAGAATTAAAAGCAATAAATTTTCCATCAGGTGAAAATGAAGGTGAGGTGTCAATCGAGGAATGTTCGGTAATTCTTTCAACAACTCTTGAGTCTAAATCCATTGTAAAAATATCTGAGTTTCCATCTTTTGCAAAACTCATTATAATTTTTTTTCCATCAGGCGAGAATCTTGGAGCAAAAGTCATTCCAGGAAAATTTCCAACAACTTCTTGATTGCCAGTTTCAATATCCAATAAGTAAACTCTTGGCATATTTCTAAAATATGACATATAAGTTACCATTTGATTTGTAGGATTAAATCTAGGTGTCAAAACGAGTTCGTTGCCTAGAGTTAGGTATTTTGTGTTAGAACCATCTTGGTCCATTATAGCAAGTTTTTTTACTCTTTGACTTTTGGGTCCACTTTCTGCAACATAGATTATTCTAGTGTCAAAATAACCTTCTTCACCAGTAAGCCTCTCATAAATTTTATCAGAGATGATGTGTGCAACTCTCCTCCAATTTGAAGGCGTTGTTGTAAAAGCTAAAGCGGTCATTTCCTGTGCTGCAGTCAAGTCCCACAGTCTGAACTCGACTTTAAGCTTTTCTCCTTTTATAAGTAATTTTCCAGTTACTAACGCTTGAGCTTTAATTAAGCGCCAATCCTCAAATCTTGGTTTTAAATGAGCAATATCAGGTTTTTGAACGAAAGCATCTTTTTTTAAAGGGTTAAACAAACCTGTATTTTTAAAATTTTTTTCAATTATTTCGGATATATCACTTCCTAAATTTTTGACTTTTAGATCTTTATAATCTTCAGAGTTAATTTCGACGTGTAAGGGTGAAACTGCAATTGGAAGTGGATCTAAATTACCTCTAGTTATATCAACCTCAATTAAGGCACTAAGTTTATTAAAAAATAACAAATAAAATAACAATATTATTATAAATTTTTTCATTCTATCCTTTTAACATTTCTGTTGGATTGAAGTTTAGTTGTATATCTTTCCACTTATCGTAACCTGTAGGAGGAACTTTAAGAGGTTGACATAATCTTACCGCTCTAAGGGCGCTTTCTGCTAAAACTTTATAAAATTTTTGGCCAGGTTTATTCATACGTTCATGATCCAATATTTCTGATTTCATTATAGTTCCATCTTTTTTTAATTGTAATTTGACTCTAACCAACAAATCTTGATCGTAAGGTAATCCTAAAGGAACACTCCAGCAGCCAAATATTTGAGCTCTGAGCGCGTCTTCTTCAGACAAACTAAGTCCAGTTGCAAATGAGTTTTTTTTGCTACTTTGAGTAATTTTGTTATCATTCTTTTGTTTTACAGCTTCTACTTCCTTAGCTTTGTCTATCAAAGCTGCGATCTGATTTGTATCTATAATTTCTTTTTTTTCAAATTCTGAAGATTGTCTTATTTGTGGCTCTATCTCTTCAGGATTTTGCTTCTTTTTAATAATTTTTTTCTTTTCTTTTTTTTCATTAGGTAGAGGAATTCTATCAGGTTTTTCTTTAGCTTTTGCTGCTGGTGGAGCCTGTTCAGAAACTACCCTTTCGTCCTCTTTTTTTTTTGAATCTTCGATTATTTTTCTCGCTTTTGGTGCAAAAGGTATATTTGTCCTATCCGAAATTTGAATTAATTCTACTGAAACAATTGGTGGTAAATCAACAGGTTCTCTAAGCATAAATGGTAAACTTAACACTGTAAGGAGTATCATTATAGAATGAAAAGTGAGTGAGTAAAATAAACTTTTTATCATATTCCATCCTAATTCTTATATGGTTCAGAAATCAAGGCAACCTTTGAGAACCCAGCGCCTGATAATGTCCCCATTACTTCTAAAACTCTTCCATAATTAATGTTCTTATCACCTCTTACATAAATTCTTGTATCTGTTCGATTTTTAGCGATAGCTAAAAGTTTTGGTACCATCTTTTGATAGGTGACTTGATGTTCTTGAATGTAAATCTCCCCTTTAGAATTTATACTTATTGTCAATGGCTCTTGATCGTCTGGAAGCGAGTCAGCTGCTGACTCTGGCAAATCTACTTGCACCCCAACGGTAAGTAAAGGTGCTGTCACCATGAAGATAATCAACAACACTAACATTACATCAACAAATGGAGTAACGTTAATTTCACTCATTGGTTCATTTTTTGAGCGATTAAATTTGATTGCCATTATTAAATAATTGATAAAAATCTTTTTGAAAAGCTATCAATTTTAGAAAAGTATCTTCTAGAGTCGCTATTAAATTTATTATAAGCTACAACTGCTGGTATAGCTGCTAACAAACCTAGAGCTGTTGCGAATAAAGCCTCTGCTATCCCAGGAGCCACAATAGCTAGACTTGTATTTCTTGAAATTGCAATAGATTGAAACGAATTCATAATCCCCCAAACTGTTCCAAATAAGCCAATAAATGGAGCAGTTGAACCTATCGTGGCTAAATAAGTAAAATTCTTCTCTACTTTTTTTAATTCATTATCTGTTGCTATTTCTAAAATTCTTTCTACTCTAGCTGACTGAACTGCGGAAGATTGTCTTTTTGTTTTCAAAAGTTCTGCCATAGCAGCTTTGAAAATTAAAGTTGCTGGATCATTAGAATTAACAGGAAGATTGCTGTTAAAACTCTCAGCTGATTTAGCCTTCCAGAATTTTTTTTCAAAGTCCGTTGTAGATTTATTTATAGCCTTAAATAACTTAAATTTATCAAAAATTAACGCCCAAGAGAATATTGAGCTAGCTATTAGAAGTATAATCACAAATTTTACTACAAAATCTGCTCTCATAAAAAGACTCCATAAAGTAAAGTCTGATGCTCCTCCTAATCCAACAACTTGAGCTGCAATATCTTGTTCCATTAAAGTTGATTACTTTTAGAATGTGTCATGAATTTGGCGTTTTTTATCAAATTAAGATTAATTATTATCTTTAAATCTTGTATCAATGTAAAATTTAGCTATTAAAATAGCATCTGATTTATTTACGTCTTTTTTTTTAGTTAACTGGTTTGATAAAGACGGGTACATTTCTATGACTTTTGTTCTACTAGAGTCTTTTGAAGAATTTATCAACTCAAAATGTTTTTTCCATTTAGAAGGTCTTACAAAAAAAATAGGAAGATTAAGAGCGGCACAAACACCTTTAATGGCTCCAAAAGTCTGTCCAAAATTGAACATGCTAGTTACTCCTTGACCTGGCATTGCATTTACTTGTTCTACAACAACTGCTATTTCCTCATCTTTCATTATATTTTCTTTAATAATATTAACTAATTGAGCACTATTTAATTGCCTTTTATTTTTTTTCCCTTCTGACATTACAGGCATATCAAATATACCCAAAACTTTGTTATTCTCTAGTATTGCTATCGCTCCACTCAACCCAGGATCTATGCCAATCACCTTCATATTTTAATTTTCTAAACTTGCATTTGTAAATATATTTTGAACGTCATCTAATTCCTCTAATGCGCTTAAGACTTCTAACATTTTTTTACTTTGATCGTTATCTAAATTAAGATAATTAAGAGGTCGCCATTCGATGGCTGAGTAGACGAAAGTGTCTATTTTCTTCTCTAGTTCTGTTTTAATTTTATAAAAATCTTCTTTTGCAGTGATAATCTCGTGATAACTATCTTTTTTTACACAATCTTTTGCTCCTAAGTCTATAGCTATTTCAAAAGCTTCCTCTTCGCTGATTTTCTTTTTATCGATGTGAATAATTCCACAATTATTGAACATGTGGGATGTAGAACCTGACTCCCCAAGTGTTCCTCCATTTTTTTGTAATACAGTTCTTATACTAGATGCTGATCTATTTTTATTATCAGTTAATGTCTCAATTATTAAAGCAGTGTTGAATGGTCCAAAACCCTCATATCTAAGATTTTCATAATTTTTATTATCTGAAAACTCTGATTTACTAATCGCTCTAGAAATATTGTCTTTGGGCATATTAGCTTGTTTTGCTGCTTGAATGGCTGTTCGCAACCTAGGATTCATGTTTGGATCTTTATCTCCCAGCTTAGCTGCAACAGTAATCTCCCTTGAGATTTTTGAAAATATTTTTGATCTTTCTTTATCTGCTCGACCTTTTTTATGCTTTATACCAGCCCAATGAGAATGTCCTGCCATATCTATTTTACTAAATTTCCGCCAATGATTAATCTTGAAACATTTTTTGCTAAACCTGTTGTTTCGTCTGCTTCAACTATAATACCTGATATAGTGCCTTCTCCATTTGCTGGAAAATGCTTTGTTGCGTCCTTATCTTTAAAAAACTTTTTCAATGAATTTTCTTTGTTCATGCCAATAACAGAATTGTAGTCGCCACACATCCCTATAT
Organism: uncultured Pelagibacteraceae bacterium; assembly: GCA_902536385.1. Lineage (GTDB taxonomy): Bacteria > Pseudomonadota > Alphaproteobacteria > Pelagibacterales > Pelagibacteraceae > Pelagilacustribacter. Next base: position 12,504 of record CACAWY010000001.1, on the reverse strand, counting down.
CAGTTTGATATGCGGTTCCTTTTTCTAAAATTCTTGTATCTGCAGTTGGTACATGGGTATGCGTTCCAACTAAGCAGGTAGAGGTGCCGTCAAAAAAATGTCCCATGGCCATTTTCTCACTTGTTATCTCACCGTGAAAATCAACAACCAAAAAATCAACATTTTTTTTTAATACAATTTTTTTACATATCTCTTTTGCTTTTTTAAAAACATCTTCAGTTTTTCTCATAAAGACATTTCCCATAAGATTAATAACTCCAATTTTATACTTCTTATCTTTTGTAACAAAAATACCAAACCCTTTCCCTGGAGAGCCCTCTGCTAAATTAGCTGGTCTAAGAAGTCTACTTTCTTGCTCTATATATTTTGTTGTTTCCTCTTTATCCCAAATATGATTTCCTGAGGTAATAACATCAATTCCTAAAGAAAAAAAATCCTTAGCTATTTCTTCTGTAATACCTTTTCCATCATCAGCAGCATTTTCGCCATTTATAACTGAAAAATCTATTTTATAATTTTTAATTATCTCGGGAAGATTCTTTTTTAAAGCTTCTCTTCCTGACAAACCCATAGCATCTCCAAGAACTAAAATTCTCATTTTATGATACCTTTTTCTGTAATTATAAAATCTAATTTAAAATCATTTTTATCTACTGGAAGTTTATGGTGTTTCTGAAAAGAAAAGGCAACACCGACTGTCAGTGTTTCTTTGTGTCTATTTAAATAACTGTTTAAGTATCTATCATAATACCCTTTACCATATCCTATTCTATTCTTGTTTCTATCGTAGGCAATTAAGGGAACTAAAATAATAGATGGATTAACTTTCTTAGATGAGATTGGTTCAAGTATACCGTAGTTGTTTAAATACAATATATCATTTTTTTTCCATATAAAAAAATCCATATGGTTGTTTTTTTTGATCACAGGTAATGAAAAGGTAAATTCTGCAAAGAAAGCTATGTTTAGAATTTTTAAAATATTAACCTCGTAGTTGCTTGGATAATATAATGAAATATTTTTTTTTTTATTTTTAATTTTTTTGATCAATCTAATTAAAGGATAAAAAAACTTATCGTTTATCTCAAAATAGTTTTTTTTTCTTTTTTTTAAGAACTGAAGTCTAATAAGCTTTTTTTTATCCATCTATTGTATTTTAGATAGAGACTCAGTGTTAGAAATAATCTTTTCCAAGGATTGAGTTGTTTTATCAAGCAATGACTCGTAAAGATCGTTGTTTTCCTCAATAGTCTTTTTAAAATTTTCCATTTCTTTATTAAGTTTATGAATTTCATTATCTTTATCTTTTTTATATTCAATAGCTAATGATCTTATTTCTTTGAACTTATTTGATATTTCATCTAATTTTAATTTTTGTTGGGTAACTTTTTGCTTTAAATCAAAATACTCATCAATTAGTTGAATTGTTGTAATTAATAAAAGCTTATTTTCTCCAATATTTCCAAGTTTATCTTTTAGTTCTGAATATTTTTTGTCTAAAAATTTCGTTAATTTTTTTAATGACTCCTCTTGTCCGTCGTCACAAGAAAGAAGATAATCTTTATTATTAAATTTGACGTTTACATTTGCCATTTTTCAATCTCTGTTACTAAATTTTCAGTCTCCTTGCTAAGTTCGTCAATCTCTTGGTTAAAATTATCCTCTAAATCTAATCTCTTTTTTACCTCATTTTGTAAATTCTTAATTTTTTCTCTCAAATATTTATGTTCTCTCAACAATTCTTGATTTTTATTTTCTAATTCAATTTTTTGTCTCATTATTTCATTTTTCTCAGTTTTGATTTTTTCAATTTCGTAGGTAGGTTGTGAATAACTAAGAGTTAAAGAATTAAGTTTGTTTATTAATTGATTTAAATTTTTTTCTTTCTTTTCAATTGTGCTCATAAATTATTATATCATATTATTGATATACTTACTTTAAGTCTATATAGGTTATTAAAAGTGAGCGTAAATTTAAATCAATTATCAAATGCAGTAAGATTTTTATCAATCGATGCTGTTCAAAAAGCTAAATCTGGCCATCCTGGAATGCCAATGGGCATGGCGGACGTAGCTACAGTTTTGTTTAAATACCACCTGAGGTTTAATCCAAAAAATCCTGAGTGGATTAATCGAGATAGATTTATTTTGTCTGCAGGACATGGGTCAATGCTTCTTTATTCTTTACTTTACTTAACGGGTTACAATTCAGTTTCTATTGAAGACATAAAAAATTTTAGACAATTAAACTCGATTTGCGCTGGTCATCCTGAGTTTAAAAAAGGATCTGGAATAGAAACAACTACTGGACCATTAGGTCAAGGTTTAGGAAATGCTGTTGGAATGGCAATAGCAGAAGAAATATATAGAAAAAAATTTGGTTCAAATATTATTAATAATAAAACTTACGTAATTGCAAGCGACGGAGATCTAATGGAGGGTGTAAGTCATGAGGCAATGAGTTTAGCAGGTCATTTAAGACTTAAAAATTTAATAGTTTTTTTTGACAATAATAAAATTTCTATAGACGGTTCTACTTCATTAAGTGTTTCTGATAATTATAAAAAAAGATTTGAGTCATATGGATGGAACTTTTTAGATATTAATGGACATAACGAAAAACAAATATTTAAAGCCATATCAAAGGCATGTAAGTCAAACAAACCTACTATTGTATCTTGTAAAACTGTCATTGGCTTTGGCTCGCCTAACAAATCTGGAAAAGCTTCTTCACACGGTTCTCCTCTAGGTGATGAAGAAATAATATTGGTAAGAAAAAAACTAAAATGGAAAAATAAACCTTTTGAGATTCCACAGGAAGTGTTGAGCGAATGGAGAAAAATCGGAAATAAAGGTGAAATTTTAGAAAAAAAATGGCAAGAAATACTCAACAAAAAAAACTCTAAAGTGAAAATCGATTTGGAAAAAAATTATATTAATTCTGATTTAAGAGATTTAGAAAAATTAATCGAAAAAGAGAAAACTAAATATTTTGACTTAAAACCTAACCTAGCAACTCGACAATGTTCCATGGCCTCGATTGAAAGTATTTCTAAGTTGCTTCCACAAGTAATTGGAGGATCTGCTGACTTAAGCGGCTCTAATAATACAAAAACCAACAACTCTAAGGTTATTAATTCCAAAAATTTTGATGGTAATTACATACATTATGGAGTTAGAGAACACGGTATGTCCGCTGTTATGAATGGTTTGGCTCTTTACGGTGGGTTGATTCCCTTTGGTGGAACTTTTTTAATTTTTTCTGACTATTCTAAACCTTCAATAAGATTATCTGCTTTAATGGGTCTTAGAGTGATATATATTTTTTCTCACGACTCCATTGGTTTAGGAGAAGACGGACCCACTCACCAACCTATTGAACAACTTGCTGGTCTTCGAGCAATACCAAACTTATACGTTTTTAGACCTGCGGATATAAATGAAACTTTAGAGTGTTGGGAATTAGCTTTGAAAAGTTCAGACACCCCTAGTGTTATAGCTTTATCAAGGCAAAAGGTTCCTTACATAAACCCTAAAAATACAATAGAAAATAAATGTGAAAAAGGTGCTTACGTTGTTAACGTTACTTCTCATGAAAACAATTTGACAATAGTCGCTTCAGGTACTGAGGTTGAGCTTGCTTTAAAAGTTCAAACAAAACTAAAAGAAAATAATATTCACTCTAAAGTAGTTTCAATGCCATGTATGGAACTTTTTGATAACCAATCAGAAGATTTTCGTAAAAATATTTTAGAGGAAGAATCATTTATTGTTACATTAGAAGCTGGAAGCGTTGTGCCTTGGCAAAAATATATTAAAAACAAGGGGGTGAATATTGGAATTGATAGTTTTGGAGAAAGTGCACCATACAATGATGTTTACAGTCATTTTGGTTTAACAGAAGATAAAATAACTAATTTTATTCAAAAGAAATTAAGAGAATATTCTAATTAATGGATGAAATAAATTTTTTTCCTAATAATCTGGATATTCAGAATAAAAAAATAATTTTAAGGTTAGATTTGAATGTCCCTCTAAAAGATAAAGTTATTTTGGACGATACTAGAATACTATTAAGTTTACCTTTCATAAAAAAATTGATTGAAAAAAAAGGAAAAATAATAATTTTAAGTCATCTTGGTCGACCAAAAGGAATAAAAGATCCTGATTTATCTTTAGTACCAATTTATAAACATCTTAAAAAAAATCTTCAAACTAATGTTTATTTCTATACGGGTAATTTTGATGATGAGGTAAAAGAAAAATTCTCTCATTTGAAAGCGGGAGATGTAATGTTAGTTGAAAATATAAGATATTTTCAAGAGGAAACTGAAGATGATGAAAATTTCTCCAAAAAATTAGCTTCCCTTGGAGAGATCTATATTAATGATGCTTTCTCGTGCTCTCATAGAAAACAATCATCGATTCATAACATAACTAAATTTATTGACAAATGTTATGCTGGACCTCTTTTAAAGAAAGAAATTGACTCAATAAATCTTGTAATAAAAAATAAGAAAGAACCAGTCACATGTATAATTGGAGGATCAAAAATTTCAACAAAGATAAGTGTGATTAAGAGTCTGATTGCAAAAATAAATAGCTTAGTCATTGTTGGTGCTATGGCCAACAATTTCTTTTCTTATAAAAATATTAAGATTGGAAAATCTTTGATTGAAAGCGATAGTCGAGGAATTATAAAACAAATTTATGATCAAGCAAAAGAAACTAAATGTGAAATAGTAATTCCAGAGGATTGTATAGTTGGGAGTAGCTTTGATGGAAGAGGAAAAGAAAAAAACTTTGAACAAATCGAGGATAGCGATATTATTTTAGATATCGGACCAAATACATTGGAAAGAATTAAACAAATAATTAATCAGTCTAAAACGATATTATGGAATGGGCCAGCAGGATATTTTGAGAATAAAAATTTTCTTAATGGGACATTGTCTATAGCTGAAATAATTTCTAAAAAAACCAAAGAAAAGGCTTTGGTTTCTGTTCTTGGTGGAGGAGATACTTTGGCAGCTATAAATAAAAGTAGAAATAAACTTTTTTTTTCTCACTTATCAACAGCAGGTGGAGCATTTTTAGAGTTCTTGGAAGGAAAAGACTTGCCTGGTATTAGTGTTTTAAAATAAGTAATCTTTTATGACTTTAAATGAAATAGCAAAAAAAATGTGTGCTAAAGGTAAGGGTATTTTAGCGGCAGACGAAAGTACAGGAACGATAGCTAAAAGATTTAAAAGTATAAATGTTGAAAATTTAGAGAAAAATAGACTAGGTTTTCGTCAAACATTATTTAATGCTAGCGCCATGAAAGATTTTATAGGAGGCGTTATTTTATTTGATGAAACAATAAAACAAAAAACAACTTTGGGATCAACTATACCTGAATTGATTTCAAAACAAGGTGCAATTCCAGGAATAAAAGTTGATAAAGGAGCAAAGCCTTTAGCTGGATCGAATGAAGAAACTATTACGGAGGGTTTAGATGGTCTGAGAGAAAGGCTAAAAGAATATTACAATTTGGGTGCAAGATTTACTAAATGGAGAGCTGTATATAAAATTGCAGAAAAATTTCCCTCTTCACAATCTATTATATCTAATGCTCATGCACTAGCTAGGTATGCTGCATTAGTGCAAGAAGCCAACATGGTCCCAATAGTTGAACCAGAAGTTTTAATGGACGGTTCACATAATATTGATAAATGTTATACAGTTACGACGGACGTTTTAAATGAATGTTATAACCAGCTTCATATACATAAAGTTGATTTAAAGGGAACAGTGCTCAAACCCAATATGATTGTTCCTGGCTCAGATTGCAAAGATAAATCAAATTCAGAGGAAATTGCAAAAAAAACTTTAGAATGTTTAAAAAAGAATGTACCTAGCGATGTACCGGGAATAGCCTTTTTATCTGGTGGTCAATCTGAAATAGAGTCCAGCAAAAATTTAAATTCAATTAACAGAATAAATGACAGCAATTTTTTAATCACTTTTTCATATGGAAGGGGATTACAAGCAAGTGCCTTAAGCGAATTTGGAAAAAATCAAAGCAATATTGAAAAAATTCAAAAAGCTTTCAATCATAGAGCAAAGATGAATGGTTTATCTTCAAAAGGAGAGTGGTCTGAAGACTTGGAAAAAGAGTCTGTGGCTTAAACTAATTGAAAAGAATAGTATATTTAATTTCACCTTCAAAAATAAAGAAAAACTTTTATCATGACTTAGATAGAGTTTTATCTTTCAAAAACGTAAAGTACTTTCAACTAAGATTAAAAAATATTAAAAAAAATAATCTTTTAAAAATTTCTTACAAAATAAGAAAAATTACAACAAAACATAATGTAAGGTTTATTTTAAATGACAATTTTTTTTTAGTAAATGAGATTAAAGCTGATGGTTGTCATATGGGACAGCTTGATGGATCAATTAAAATTGCAAGAAGAGAACTTAAGAATAAAATCTTGGGTGTTACTTGTCATAATTCTAAAAAGCTCGTTAAAAATGCTATTAAATTAAAAACAGATTATATTGCGCTAGGGTCATTTTTTAAATCAAAACTTAAACCTAATGCGCCTAGGGCAAATCTTAACGTTTTAAAATGGTCAAAAAATAACATTAAAAGACCTATAGTGGTAATTGGTGGAATTAATAATCTTAACTATAAAAAATTAATAATAGCTGGCGCAAAATATATTGCAATATCAAGTTTTATTTGGGATAACCCAAAATTAAAACCAGAAGTAGCTATCAGGATGTTCAAATGAAAATTAATGCAAATGAGATAAAACCTGGGATGATAATAGAACACAAAAACGATTATTGGAATGTTTTAAAGACTCAGCATGTTAAGCCTGGTAAAGGGGGTGCGTTTAATCAAGTTGAACTTAAAAGTGTTTTAAAAGGCACTAAACTTAATGAAAGATTTAGGTCAAGTGAGACTGTAGAAAAAGCTGAAGTTGATGATAAGAAGTTAAATTTTTTGTATATGGATGGTGATAATTGTCATTTTATAGATAATAAAACATTTGAACAAGTTGAAATACCTAAATCAATTTCGGGTGAAAGATATAAATTGCTTAAAGAAAATTTAGAGGTAACCATATCTTTTATGGAAGATAAACCTATTTCAATTGAACTACCTAATAATATAGAGTGTGTAATTGAGTCCACTGATGCTGCAATCAAAAATCAAACTGCTTCTTCATCCTATAAACCTGCAATTTTAGACTGTGGAATTAAGATAAATGTTCCCCCATTTATTGAAAACGGAGAAAAGATAATTTTAGATACTAGAACCTTAGAATATGTGAAAAGAGTAAATTAATGAGGTTAAGTTCTCCGCAAATTAATTTAATTACAAAAGCTTGCATGAAGGCTTCAAGATCTTTGATAAGGGATTTTGGAGAAATTGAAAATTTACAGGTTTCTAAGAAAGCTCCAGGTGATTTTGTTAGTTCTGCAGATAAAAGAACAGAAAAAATAATTATTAGTGAGTTGCAAAAGGCTCATCCTAATTATGGTATAATCACGGAAGAGTCAGGAATTATAAATAAAAATAATACTCAAAATAGATGGATTATTGATCCAATTGATGGAACAACAAATTTTTTAAATGGAGTACCACATTTTGCAATTTCTGTTGCTTACGAACAAGATAATGAAATAAAATGTGGGATTATATTTAATCCTATTTCAAATGAAATGTTTTGTGCTGAAAAAGGAAATGGTGCTTTTCTTAACAATTCTCGAATAAGAGTTTCAAACAAAAAAAAATTGGAAAATTCTTTGTTAGTTACTGGTGGTCCAAAACAAAATAGTAATAATAAACGAAAAATTTTTTCAGAATATATTGAAATATCTAATAAATCTTCTAACCTAAGAAAATTTGGAAGCGCTGCTTTAGATATGGCTTATGTTGCATGTGGTAGATTTGATGGTTACTGGCAAAGAGAAGTTAATTATTGGGATGTTGCTGCAGGCATAATTATCGTGAGAGAGTCAGGTGGTTTTGTAGATTTTTTTGAGGATGACATTAAACAACCTTTAAAAAAGAATGTATTAGCTACAAATTCAAGTATCCATGATGAATTAAAAGTCTTAATCTCAAAAAAAGTTATTGAGTAAAAAGAGTTATTGTTATAAAACACGCCTCATGAAAAAAAATATACATCCTAATTACCATAAAATTAAAGTTGTAATGACTGATGGCACAGAATTTGAAACTAGATCTACATGGGGAAAAGAAAATGATGTCCTTAAACTAGATATTGATCCAAAATCACATTATGCATGGACTGGGGGCAATCAAAAAATTTTGGATAAAGGTAGAGTGAGTAAATATAATAAAAGATTCAGTAATTTAAGAACGAAAAAATAAAATATGAACGAAACACCTTTTATGCCAAAAGCCACTGCTGTTTGGCTAGTCGAAAATACTACACTAACTTTTAAACAGATAGCTGAGTTTTGTAATTTACATGAACTAGAAGTTAAAGGGATAGCCGATGGAGATGTAGCGAAAGGAATTAAAGCATATAACCCTATATTGGCAGGACAGTTATCTAGAGAAGAAATTGAAAACTGTTCAAAAGATCCGACGAAAAAATTAAGCTTAATAAAAAGACTTGATAAGGTTGAGGTAAAAGAGAGAAAAAAACCTAAATATACTCCTCTATCAAAGAGACAAGATAGGCCTGATGCGATATTATGGTTATGCAAAAATGCGCCAGAATTGACTGATGGTCAAATTTCAAAATTAGTTGGTAGTACAAAAGGAACAGTCTCATTAATAAGAAAAAGAAGTTATTGGAATTTTTCAAATCTAAAAGCTCGTGATCCAGTTATTTTAGCGCTTTGTACTCAAGAGGCTTTTCAAAAAAGTTTAGAAAAAGCAAAACGAAGGGTTGAAAGAGAGAAAAAAGCTAAATTAAGAGAGGAAAAAAAGGCTCAAGCAGCTTCTCTGTAGACAAATTAACTAACAGATGGTAACTACCTTGAAATTAATCGGAGGTTTTTATTAAAATAGACGTAAAAGATAATAATGTAGAACAGGCTATAAGAGTCTTGAAGAGAAAACTTCAAAAAGAGGGTTTTTTCAAAGTGATGAAAATGAAGAGCACTTACGAGAAACCTTCCGAAAGAAAAAAAAGAGTTCAGACAGAAAATCTTAAGAGAATAAAAAAACTCCAGAAACTTAAAAATAGATACTAAATTTTAAAACATGAGAGGATTAAAAATGCCATCAGGTAAAATCAAATGGTTTAACTCTAAAAAGGGTTATGGCTTTATAAAAGACGACAAAACAAAAAAAGATATTTTTCTTCACGTATCAGCTTTGGAACAATCTAAATTGAGAGTTTTAAAAGAGGATCAAAAAATCGTTTACGATATCAAAGAGGAAAAGGATAAATTACAAGCAATAAATATTAAAAAAAAATAATTTATCGCGGGGTGGAGCAGTCTGGTAGCTCGTCAGGCTCATAACCTGAAGGTCGTAGGTTCAAATCCTACCCCCGCAACCAAAATGACAAATAAAATTAGAAATATTACTATTATAGCTCATGTAGATCATGGCAAAACAACTTTAATTGATAGTTTGATGAAACAAAGTGGTACTTTTAGAGAAAATGAAAATATAGAGGAACGGGTAATGGACTCTGGTGAGTTAGAAAAAGAAAGAGGAATTACTATTTTAGCAAAACCTACATCTATAAATTGGAAAAATTCAAGAATAAATATTATTGACACTCCAGGCCATAGAGATTTTGCAGCAGAAGTTGAAAGGGTTTTGCATATGGCTGACGGTGCCCTATTGCTGATTGATTCAGCAGAAGGTGTAATGCCTCAAACAAAGTTTGTATTAGCTAAAGCTTTGAAACAAGGTTTAAAGCCAATAGTAGTTATTAATAAATTAGATAAAACTGATCAAAGAGCTAATGAAGTTTTAGATGAAACATTTGATCTATTTGTAAGTTTAGACGCTAACGAAGAACAATTAGATTTTCCAGTTTTATATGCTAGTGGAAGATCAGGATGGGCCACAAACAAAATTGACGGCCCACGGGATAATTTAAATCCATTATTAGATTTAATAATGAGTCATGTTGAACCAACTAAATTAGATAAATCTAAACCTTTCGCCATGCTCTCTACCTTACTTTATGCTGATAGTTTTTTAGGTAGAAGTTTAGTAGGAAAAATAGCTCAAGGAACTGCTAAAGCGAATCAACAAATTAAAGCTATAAATCTTAAAGGTGAGAAAGTTGATGAAGGAAGGCTTACAAAAATATTTAGATATGAAGGAACTAAAAAAGTACCAATTCTTTCAGGGGAGGCGGGTGACATAGTAATAATTGCAGGCTTAGAAAAAGCAAATGTTGCAGATACAATTTGCGATTTAGAATTAAATGAACCAATTAGCGCAACTCCTATTGATCCCCCGACAATGTCAATAACTGTCACTGTAAATAGTTCACCTCTAGCTGGAACTGAGGGAAAAAAATTAACAAGTACTCAAATTCGTGATCGTTTGATTTTAGAAGCGGAAAATAATGTTGGAGTCACCTTTGAGGAAAACGAGAGCAAAGATTCTTTTATAATTAGCGGACGGGGAGAATTGATGTTGGAAATACTTTTAACACAAATGAGAAGAGAGGGTTTTGAGATGACGATTAGCCCCCCAAAAGTTTTAATTAAAAAAGAGAGCAATGGGAGAAAACTTGAACCGATTGAAGAAGTTACAATGGATCTAGATGAAGAATATTCATCAAGAATAATTGACTCTATGAATAGAAGGAAAGGTAAACTTATCGACCTTAAAGACACAGGTAAAAATAAAAAAAGATTAATTTTCCATGCACCGACAAGAGGTTTAATGGGTTATACGAGTAGATTTTTAACGTTAACTAAAGGCACAGGAGTAATTAACAGAATCTTCCATTCTTTTGGAGATTACACTGGTGACATGGAAGGGAGAAGAAATGGTGCACTAGTTTCTATGGAAACCGGTAAAGCAGTGGCTTTTGCAATTTTTAATTTACAAGCTAGAGGGGAGATGCTTGTAACTCATAACGACCCAGTTTATGAAGGCATGATTGTTGGTATTTCTTCCAAGGCAGGGGATCTTGAAATTAATGTTTTAAAAGGAAAAAAATTAACAAACATGAGAACTCAAAATACTGATGAAAATGTTGTTTTAACTCCGGTTAGAAAAATGGCTATTGCTGAGCAATTAAGTTTATTAAATACGGATGAAGCCCTTGAAATAACACCAAAATCCTGCAGGCTAAGAAAATTAATTTTAGATCCTCACGAAAGAAAAAGACTCTCTCGAGCTAAAACAAAGGCTTCTTAGAGACTAAATCTTGATTTTTTACTATCTATTAAAAAACCTTTTACCGTATCAAGCGTCATTGTATTAAAACTTTTTCCAAATCCTTTAATCTGATTTATTATCTTAGGTGGCATGGTAATTATATTACAGTTTATTTGTCTAGCTTGAGTATAATTATAAGCCTCTCTTGTGCTAGCCCAAAGAATTTCAATTTTTTTATTTTTTTTTGTCAAAGAAAGACTTTTTTTAAATATTGGAAGCGGATCCTTTCCTTTATCTGCCATTCTCCCAGCAAAAATTGAAATGATAGATTTAGTTTTTTTGTTTAATTTTTTATATATTTTTTTAGTTTGTTCAAATGTATAAACTGCGGTTATATTTAGTTTAATACCTTTATCGCTTAACTCTTTAATGACAGGTCCAGTAAAATTCCCTTTAGAATTCACAACTGGAATTTTAACATAAACATTTTTACCCCAAGAATTTATCTCATACGCCTGTGTTAACATTTCTTTAAAATTATCCGCAAAAACTTCAAAAGAAATTGGTTTTTTATTACAAATTTTCAATATTTTAAGAGAATAATTTTTATAGTTTTTTGCACCAGCTATACTCATTAAACTGGGGTTAGTAGTAAAGCCATCAACGAGTGATTTGTTATTAAAAAATTTTATTGTTTCAAAATCAGCAATATCACAAAATATTTTTGTTTTCATTAGTCTAAATTTTTTACAATGTCCTCAGTCATTTTCTTTGCATCTGCAAATAACATTAGCGTATTATCTTTATAGAATAGCTCATTATCTATTCCAGCATACCCGGGCGACAAACTTCTCTTTACAAATAATACAGATTTACATTTTTCAACATCAAGAACTGGCATGCCAAATATTGGACTTTTTGGATCTGTTTTGGCTATAGGGTTGGTCACGTCATTGGCGCCAATTACAAAAGCGACATCAGAATTTGCAAAATCGTTATTAATATCTTCTAATTCAAAAACTTCGTCGTAAGGAACATTTGCTTCAGCTAATAAAACGTTCATATGACCTGGCATTCTTCCTGCAACAGGATGAATTGCATAGGTTACTTTAATATCATTCTTTTTTAATTTATCTACCATCTCTCTTAGTGCATGTTGAGCTTGCGCAACTGCCA